>CAZSOF010000092.1:7869-9306 GCA_964607685.1 uncultured Acidimicrobiaceae bacterium
CGTCGAACGACCAGCGCCAGGGGTTGCGCAACCCGGAGGCCCAGATCTCGTCGAGACCGGATCGGCCGACGTAGGGGTTGTCGGCGGGGATGGCGTAGGGCTGGGCCCCGTCGACGTCGATGCGGATCATCTTGCCGAGGAGTGTCGATAGGTCACGGGCCCGACCCCCGGGGTCGTTTCCGCCTCCCCCGTCGCCCAGGCTGAGGTAGAGATAGCCGTCGGGTCCGAAGGCGAGGAAGCCGCCGTTGTGATTGCCAAAGGGCTGGGCCACAGACAGGACGGTCCGCGGGGAGAAGGCGCTGGCGAGATTGGCCGCGATGTCGTATTCCACCAGGTAGGTGTGGTCGTCGGGCGCGTAGTACCAGACAAAGAGCCGACGGTCAGTGGGGTAGTCGGGGTGGATGGCCATGGAGAGCAGGCCTCTCTCGCCGCCGACCTCGACCTGCGACCGCAGATCCAGGAACGGTGAGGCCGCGACCGACCCGTTGGCGAAGGACTTGATCAGACCACCCTGCTCGGCGATCAGCAGCCGCGTCTCACCGGGCGGTGCCAGCACGTGAATTGGACTGTTGAGGCCACCGACGACGCGGCTCCAACCCAATGCCGGCCGCTGGGGAGGGGTCAGCGGCGCCAGACCGAGGCTGCGGGTGAGAAAGGACGCCATCTCGTCACGTCGCAGCGAGCCGGCGGGACAGAACTCGTCGGTGCGACACCCGGTCGTTATCCCGGCCTCTGCGATGGCGTTGATGTCGGCTTCGAGAGCCAGACCGTCGTCATCGGTGAAGAAGTCGCTACTTGCGGTCGGGAGGAGGAAGGCACGTCTGATGAAGGCTGCCGTCTCGTCCCTGCGGAGAGTCCGATTCGGGCAGTAGCTGTCACCACTCGGCGTGCATCCGGAGCTGAGACCGGCGGCGGCTATGGCGTTGATGTCGGCCTCGAAGGGTGAGCCCTCGTCATCGTGGAAGAAATCGGTGTCGGCGTCCGGCAGGTCGAGGGCGCGTCGCAGGAAGGCTGCCATGGGGCCGCGTCGGACTGCGCCCGCCGGGCAATAACGGTCGGCGAACGGCGGGTTGCACCCGAGTGTGATCCCCTCGGCCGCGATCGCCTCGATTCCACCCTCATGGAAGTTGCCGTCGTCGTCGGTGAACGTCCCTCCCGGATCCGAGGCCGCTGCCGATCCCGGAAGGGCCAGGGTGACTGTGGCCACCGCGACGGCCATGAGAGTGACTGCAACCCGTCGAGTGCATGTGGATGCGTGGCGCATCCACGCCATCATGATTGAATCCCGATGCCGGCGCGGTCCAGGAACGCGGCCAAGGCCCCTCGAGTCACCTCGCTGTCAGGACAGAACCGGCCACCGTTGGCGGTGCAGCCGACTGTTACGCCCGCCGTGGCCAGCCGCCCGATGTCCTCATAGAAGATGCTCTCCGGGTCGAC
>CAZSOF010000093.1:0-9298 GCA_964607685.1 uncultured Acidimicrobiaceae bacterium
GCTCACGTCCACTCAGAGATCGTCCCGCGATCGATCACCGCCAACCAGGTCCGAGAGCGGCGACCTCTGGGACTCATCTTGTCGGGTGGGCCGGCGTCGGTGTATGCGGAAGATGCGTATCGATTGGACCCCGAGATCCTCGATCTAGGTGTTCCCATCCTCGGGATCTGCTACGGGCACCAGTTGATTGCCGACATCGCAGGTGGTGAGGTGGCACGAACCGGGGGAGCGGAGTTCGGCAACACAGAACTCCAGGTGACTGCGGATTCTGTGCTTCTGAAGGAGCTTCCCAGGACCCAACAGGTCTGGATGTCGCATCGTGATCAGGTGGTGGCTGTGCCGCCGGGGTTTGTGACCGTGGCGACGTCCGAGGGAGCTCGGGTGGCGGCGATGGAGGATCGGGCGCGAGGGCTGTTCGGCGTCCAGTTCCACCCCGAGGTGGCCCACACCCCGCGCGGAACCGAGATCCTCAAGCACTTTCTCTACGACGCCTGCGGAGCCAGTCCTTTCTGGACCTCACATTCGATCATCGAGGCCCAAGTCGCCGCCATCAATCACCAGGTTGGGGACAACCGCGTGATCTGCGGCCTGAGTGGCGGTGTGGACTCTGCGGTGGCGGCCGCCATCGTGGCCGAAGCTGTCGGAGACCGGCTCACCTGCATCTTCGTCGACCACGGGCTGCTCCGCGCCGGCGAAGCGTCCCAGGTTGAGGAGACTTTTCGCTCTCACTTCGACGCCGACCTGATCCATGTCAAGGCCGGCGACCGGTTCTTGGAGCAGTTGGCGGGGATAACCGATCCCGAGGAAAAGCGGTCGATCATCGGCGAGACGTTCATCAGGGTGTTCGAGGAGGCTGCCAGGTCGGTGGGGGATGCTCGATTCCTGGTCCAGGGCACCCTGTACCCCGACGTCATCGAGTCGGGCTCGGACTCGGCGGCCACCATCAAGACCCACCACAACGTGGGTGGGCTTCCCGATGACATGACCCTCGACCTGGTGGAGCCGCTGCGGGATCTGTTCAAGGACGAGGTGAGAGCCGTCGGCGCCGAGCTCGGTCTCCCCGAGGAGATCGTGTGGAGGCAGCCCTTTCCCGGCCCCGGCCTCGCGGTGCGGATCATCGGGGAAGTCACGTTGGAGCGACTCGAGCTCCTGCGCGCCGCCGACTCGATCGTCACCGAGGAGATCAGACGTGCCGGCCTCTACCGGGACATATGGCAGGCCTTCGCCGTGTTGCCTGCCATCAAGTCCGTTGGCGTCCAGGGTGACGAGAGGACCTACGCACACCCGGTCATCATCAGGGCGGTCACCTCCGAGGATGCCATGACCGCCGACTGGGCTCGAATCCCCTATGACGTCCTGGAGAGAATGTCGTCTCGAATCATCAACGAGGTGCCGGGGGTCAACCGTGTCGCCTATGACATATCGTCGAAGCCGCCGTCGACCATCGAATGGGAGTGAGATAGGTCTCCAGCCTTCTCAAGGACCCGTCGGGACTCTGCCGATAGAGACCGTGTCGGCCAGGGAAACTCGAAGTGGATCCCAATACCCCTGAACTCGCACGGATCTTCCGTGAGGAGCTGGACGAGCGTTCGCGGCGTCTCGTCTCCGGCGCACGCGCCCTGGCCGCTGGCGAGCTAGCCGCGAGCTCCGTGCCGGACCTGGTCCGGGATGCTCACACGATCAAGGGCTCGGCGGGGCTCTTGGGCAAGGAGTTGATTCGAGACAGTGCGGCGCGGCTGGAGACGTTGTGGCGCATGGTGGCCGACGGTGATCATCTGGACCCGGAGATGGTCGTGACGATGGAGGCCCTCGCCGGGCGTTTGGACTCTGGAATCGACGCACCGGAAGACCAGGAGCTCCGACTCCTGCTCAACAAGCTGGAGACCAGCGAGGACGACTCCTCAGGGGAGAGGCGCGAGGTGGTGTCACTTCGTCCCCCCGACGTCGGCAGTCTCGGCGGCTTGCTGACCTCGGTCTCCGAGTCGCTCCTCGGTGGCGCCACCAGGGTCGACACCGGAGAGCTGTATCGCCTCATCAATCGGATCGTGGAGGCGGCCTTGGATGCCGAAGCCATCGCCGACCTGTCACTGGTCTCCATCGAAGGGGCCGATCCGGAAGCGTTCCGTCGCTCCTGGCGAGCTCAGCTGTCCGAGCTGAGCGAGTCGATAAGCGACATCCAGGACCAGGCCGTTTCCCTGGCCAATGTGTCCTTCTTCGATGCGGTGTCGACCTTCCCTCAGTTCGTCCGCTATCTGGGACGACGCTCCAACAAGGACGTGCGGTTCGAGCTCACCGGACACGACGTCCAGCTGGATCGTCAGATCGTCGATCTAATCCGGGAGCCCCTCCGGCATCTTCTGGTGAACGCCGTGGATCATGGGGTCGAGCCGGCCGAGGAGAGGGCTCGGCTCGGCAAGCCCGCCACCGGCGTGATTCGGGTGGCGGCTCGTGTAGTCGATGAGCGAGTCGAGGTCTCGGTTTCCGACGACGGAGCGGGGGTCGACTGGGCGCGGGTGGCCGAGGTGGCTCGAGTGTCCGGCATCGACGTCAGCCCACCGGATCTCTCACCGATTCTGTTCCAGCCTGGCTTTTCAACACTGGAGCAGACGACAGAGTTCTCCGGAGCAGGTGATGGGCTTCCGGCGGCCGCCGAGGCGGCGGCTCAGGTCCATGGGTCGGTGACCCTTCACTCCCAGTCCGGCAAGGGCACCGTGGTCACCATGACGTTGCCCCTGTCAATGGTGCTCCAGAACGTGGTGGTGGTGGCAGAGGGCGATGACTTCTGGGGCGTTCCCGAGGCGTCCGTCGAGGCGTCGATGCCCATTGCGACCGCCGAATTCACCGCGAAGAACGGTGGCCGTGAGGTGCGTTTCGAGAGTGCGGCTGTGCCCTGCCTCTCCCTGTCGGTGGCCGTCGGTGGCGAGGAGCGGGGCGACGCCTCTGAGATCCTCGTGGTCAACACACGGTCCGGGCTCGTTGCCATCACCGTGAGCGAGATCATCGATCGCCGCCGGGTGGCAGTGAAGAATCTGGGGCCCATCCTGGAGGGCAATGGCGCCATCAAAGGCGCCGCCCTGCTCGGTGGCGGCCAGGTCCTGGTGGTCCTCGATCCCGACTTCCTCGGTCTGATCGCCCGTCATCGGCCGCATCTGGTGGACGAACGGCCGCGGATACTGGTAGTCGACGACTCAGCGGGTGTTCGACAACTCCTCTCAGCCACATTGACCGGTGCCGGCTTCGAGGTCGAGGTGGCCAATGGAGCCAGGGAGGCAATGCTGGCCATGACCCGGGATCGCTACAGCGCCATGGTGGTCGACTATTCGATGCCCCGCTCCAACGGGGTTGAGCTGGTGCGCGCCATGCGTGCGGCTGACGTCCGGATTCCCATCGTGATGGTGTCCGGGGTCGCCACCCAGGAGGAGAAGGACGCGGCCTGGAAGGTCGGTGTCGATGCCTATCTCGACAAGTTCGATCTGCGGCAGGGGGTGCTCACCAAGACCCTGAAACAGCTGATCGGATTGGACGACGCCGAGACCGCCTGATCCGTCGGCTCTTGTCGAGTGATACTCCGAATAGCCAGTCTGGCCGTCGATAACGGTTTCAGGGACTTCCGATTCGACCCGATAACAAGACAGGGATGCTCGACCTGCCGCGCTTCGACGATGTCTTGTTGGTGTTGCCGGCCCTCATCGGTCTGGCGACCGTGCTCTGGGCATGGCGCATCACCGCCTCGGGTCGGGAGCGGGAGAAAGAGGTGAGGCGTCTCTCCGAAGAGGCCCACACCATCAAGAACGACTTCGTAGCTCTGGTCAGTCACGAGCTTCGCACCCCTCTGACATCTATCGCCGGCTTCTCCGACACGCTCATCGAGGCCTGGCGGAGCCTCCCCGAGGAGGAGGTCGACGAGTTCCTGTCCATCATCAATCGTCAGGCCATCTATCTGGGTGATCTGGTGGAGGACGTCCTCGTGATCCCCCGTCTCGAGGCCAACCGACTTCGTCTCGATCCCAACCTGTTCGATCTCGGAGACCTCATCGAGGACGTGGCACAAATGGTCTTCCCCAATGGGGGACGCAAGTCGTCATTGGTGTCCCTGCCGGACGGGGTGCGAGTCTTCGCCGACCGTCGCCGGGTGCAACAGGTCATCCGTAACGTCATGGAGAACGCACGCAAGTACGGCGGCGACCAGATCCTGGTCGAGGGGTTCGTATTGGGTGATCAGTATCTGATCATCGTGTCCGACAACGGCCCCGGCGTCCCCGACCCGGAGACACAGAAGGTCTTCGAAGACTTCGAGCAGCTCTCCAAGGGAGACGCCCGTGACTCGAGCGGCATGGGCCTCGGTCTCCCCATTGCACGTCGTCTTGCCCGGGCCATGGGCGGAGACGTTTGGTACGAGAGGCGGTTCCCCACAGGTGCCCGCTTCTGTTACTCCCTTCCGTTGAACCGACGCACGGTTCTGGTGGGGGACGGGCCGCAACGTGAGGTGGCGCCGGACGAGGCGGTTCGTGTCGAGCTCCCGGAGCCAACAGATGTCATCACGTCGGCTTGATCACACTTGTGTGATTCAGTCGGATGGGGCCGGTACCATCGTGAGTCGATGCAGACCCAGTGGCTCGTTGACGATGTTCCCACCGACTCACACCTCTTTGCCGAGCTGAATGCGACGCAACGAGAGGCGGTGGCCGCCACAGAGGGGCCGGTCTTGGTCGTGGCCGGAGCCGGCTCGGGCAAGACCCGGGTACTCACGTTTCGCATCGCTCATCTGATCCGAGACCTGCAGGTGTCGCCCGACTCGATCCTGGCCATCACCTTCACCAACAAGGCAGCCGACGAGATGAGAGAACGGGTCGGTCATCTGGTCGGTGGTGTGGTCAGATCGATGTGGGTCAGCACCTTCCACTCTTCATGTGTGCGCATGCTCCGCAGGGAGGCATCACGGCTCGGCTATCGATCCGGCTTCACGATCTATGACGACGCCGACTCACTCCGTCTGTTGCGGATGGTCACCAAGGACCTCGATCTCGACGCCAAGCGATTCCCGGAGAAGGCGATGAAAGCCGTCATCTCCAATGCCAAGAACGAGCTGGTGGACTACGAGTCGTTCGCCGACCACGGCGACGGGTTCTATCACGAGCAAGTCGCCGACATATACCGTCTCTATCAGCAGCGTCTGCTGGAGGCTTCGGCCATGGACTTCGACGACCTGCTCATGGTGACCGTGGAGTTGTTCGCTGCGTTCCCCGACGTGCTGCAGCACTACCAGCAACGTTTCCGCTATGTGCTCGTCGACGAGTATCAGGACACCAATCGCGCCCAATACATGCTGGTCAGGCAACTGACTGCAGCCCACCGCAACCTGTGCGTCGTTGGCGACTCGGATCAGTCGATCTACAAGTTCCGGGGGGCTGATATCCGCAACATCACGGACTTCGAGAAGGACTACCCCGACTCCCGGATCATCGTCCTCGAACAGAACTACCGGTCCACCGAGACCATTCTCGAAGCAGCCAACTCAGTCATCTCCAACAACACAAAGAGAACACCCAAACATCTGTGGTCCGATCGGGGCACGGGTGTCCCCATCGTGCGTTTCGAGGGCGAGGACGAACACGACGAAGCCGGCTTCGTCGTCGACGAGGTCGAAAAGCTGCAGAAGGATGGCTTCAACCTCGCCGACGTGGCCGTCTTCTACCGAACCAACGCGATGTCGAGAGTCATCGAGGAGGTGTTCGTCCGCCGCGGTGTCCCCTACACGGTGGTCGGCTCGGTGAAGTTCTACGACCGCAAGGAGATAAAGGATGCAATCGCCTACCTGAAGATGCTGGTGAACCCGTCCGACGAAGTCTCGGTGAAGCGCATCGTCAACGAGCCGCGCCGCGGGATCGGGAGCACAACCGTCGCCCACGTCGATCGTTTTGCCCAGGCCCAGGGCATCTCCTTCTTCGAAGGTCTGGCCAGGGCCGATGAGATCCCACAACTCAACGCCCGGGCCCAGAAGATGGTCTTGGAGTTCGTTGCCCTCCACCGCATGTTGCGAACGAAGGCAGAGGAGAGCGGCGTGGAAGCAGCCGTTCAGGCGGTTCTGGCAGACACCGGGATGGTCGAGATCTACGAGTCGGAACGCACGATCGAGGCCATGGGACGGGTGGAGAACCTCAAGGAGCTGATCGGCGTGGCGGCCGAGTTCGAAGCATCGAACGAAGGGGCGATCATCGACGATGAGCCCTATGACTCGCTGGGCAACCTGCGCAGACTGGAGGTCTTCCTGGAGTCGACGGCCCTGATCAGCGATATCGACGAGTGGGACGAAGGAGCGGGGGCCGTCACTCTGATGACTTTGCACACCGCCAAGGGTCTCGAGTTCCCTTCGGTGTTCATCGTTGGCATGGAGGACGGGGTCTTCCCCCACATGCGATCACTCGGCGAACCCGAGGAGTTGGAGGAGGAGCGTCGCCTGGCCTATGTCGGGATCACCAGAGCACAGGACAGGCTGTATCTGACATCCGCCTCACAGCGAATGCTCTTCGGCGGCTCGAGCTACAACCCTCCTTCACGATTCCTGCAGGAGGTGCCGGAGGCCTTGATGGAGATGGCACCGAGACGGCAACGACGAAGCCCCGCTGAGCGTGCTGCATCCGCCGGGCCCAGAAGCACTGTCTCACCCGGTCAGATCTCCCCGGGCGACCGTGTCCGTCACGACAAATGGGGCTTGGGCACGGTGCGTGAGATCGTCGGCGAGGGAGACCGGGCCGAGGCCGAGATCATGTTCGACACTCAGGGCAAGAAGCGACTCCTTCTCACCTGGGCTCCGTTGGAACTGGCCTGAGACCTCAGAACGGAGCAATGATCGGCAGACTGAAGGCCATCACCAGCGCAGCCACGAAGAGCAGTATCGCCAGCCCGATCATGATCCAGCGGTTGCGCTGAGCCCGCAGCTTGGTGCTGACCCCGGCAAAGAAGATCACCAACGCGAAGCCAACGGTTGTCAACACGTAGTTGTCTCCGTTCTGGTTGGCGTCCAGGGCAGCCTGGCGGTGCTCGGCCGACAGGTCCAGGAGATCGTCCGCCTCTTGGGCAGCGGCTACCACGTACTCCTCCATGTCGAATGGGGTGGAAGGCGCCGAGGCCCGGTCCCGGGAGAACTCGGCGAGCCAGGCAGCGAAGGCTGGTTTGAACTCGTCACGCACCCGGTGGTAGATGAAGCCCGACAGCGTTCCTTCTACGGGCTCGGCGACATCGGAGATGTCCACCAGGCCGGCGTTGATGTCGTTATTCACCGCTTCCAGCCAGCTGGTGAACACTGCCACGTCGACACTCGTCTGCTGGCCGGCCAGGGTGTCGGCCCTGGTCGACTCGACCCTGTTGGCATTCGAGGAGCTGAACTCGATGGCTTGGATCCCACTCCATTTGCCTGCTTGAAAGGC
Organism: uncultured Acidimicrobiaceae bacterium; assembly: GCA_964607685.1. Taxonomy (GTDB): domain Bacteria; phylum Actinomycetota; class Acidimicrobiia; order Spongiisociales; family ZC4RG35; genus JANQRA01. The sequence goes on from CAZSOF010000093.1 coordinate 7,428, forward strand.
CGACCACGCGGTGAGAATGGCCGCCAGCGCCATGACGATCGTGGCCAAGAGCTCAATCCGATCCGATGCTCCAAACAGGAGCTGATCATCCGCTTCCTGATTCATGGCTACGCCCCGTCGACCCCTGCCAGCAACTCGAGCCAGCTGGCGGTGAACTTGTCGACACCTTCCCGTTCCAAGGTGTCGACGACATCCTGGTAAGAGATGTGAAGCGACTCCAGCTTCTCCAGTCGATCGTTGGCTCGCACGATATCGACGGCGTCGAACCTCCCCGGAAGGGGGTCGCCGTGATCCTGATAGGCGTCGATGGTCGTTAGCGGCATCGTGTTCACGGTGTCGGTCGCCACCAGCTCTTCGACGTAGAGAAGGTCGCTGTAGGCGGGGTTCTTGGTCGACGTCGATGCCCATAGTGGCTTCTGAGGGCGCGCCCCTTGGTCGGTCAACGTTTGGAAGCGAGGCGTCGAGAAGGACTCGAGGAACAAGCCGTAGGCAGCACGTGCATTGGCTACCGCCAGCTTGCCGCGCAACTCCAGCGCATCGTTGGTACCCACTTCCTCGAGTCGCCGATCTACCTCGGTGTCGAACCGGGACACGAAGAATGAGGCCACCGAAGCCACCGACGACAGATCTCCACCCACCGACAGATAGTCCTCGAGCCCCGCCATGTAGGCGCCCATCACCTCTTGGTATCGCTCCAGGGAGAAGATCAGCGTGACATTGACGGAGATCCCTTCGCCTATCAGTCTTCGGATGGCGGGTATGCCCTCGGCGGTGGCGGGGACCTTGACCAGCAGATTCTCCCGGTTGATTTGCTTCACCCAGTCGCGAGCCTCACTGATGGTGGCCAGGGTGTCGGCCGCCAAGGTTGGCGACACCTCCACGGAGACGAACCCGTCGCGTCCGCCAGTGGCAGTGAATATGGAGGCCAGGGTGTCACAGGCACGTGTGATATCAACAGCCATGAGGCTCTTGACGATCTCTACGCTCCCGACGCCGGCCGACTTCAGGTCTTTGAGCTGCGCGCTGTAGTCATTCGAGCCGGCTACGGCTGCGGCGAAGATGGTGGGGTTGGATGTGAGGCCGGTGACGGCGTCTCGCTCGATCCGACGGGACAGCTCCCCGGAGTCGAGCATGGCTCGCGAGATCTGATCGGACCACACGCTGACTCCTGTTGACGCCAGACCGTGGAGGTTCGAGATCGGCATCTCCTAAGAGTAGGGGCATGGGCACCACGCCGCGCCATGACCCCCACCCATCCCGGGGGATCGAGCCGAGCCGTCATCCCGCCGGTGTCACACCCCGTCGTTTGGCAAAAGCTTGAAATGACGGCCATCCAGCGCGCGCATCGCCCGAAATCGGGATTGGTCGAGGGTCAGGATCTTGTTGGTCTGATAGCGCTTGGCGAGGACGACGGAGCATGCGTCGGTCAGACCGATCTCCAGATCCGGGTATGCGTTCATGACGTCGACTGCGAGCGAGACATCCGCGGGCCCAATGGGGGCCAGGTCGTACTCGCCCGAGGACAGTTCACGCATAGCGGCTCGCACCGCATGCTGGCTCACGTGGTGGCGGAGCACACGCTCGACCTCGATGACCACGAAGGGAGAGATAACCACCAGATCCGCCTCACGCAGGGCCGTCACACACTGTACGTGCATAGGTTGGTCCGCAGCGAAGGCCGCGATGAGCCCGCTGGTATCGCAGATCACCGGTCTCGGTCCGGGTCTTCGAGAAGTTGGCCGACGTGACCGGCGATGTTGGCTCCGAGACCCTCAGGAAACAGTGGGAGGTGGAAGCTGCGCTCGCCCTTCGTCCCCAGATGCCCCGTTATTGCCTCCCTGATCACCTCGGCCTCGGTGACACCCCGTAGT
>CAZSOF010000094.1:0-6457 GCA_964607685.1 uncultured Acidimicrobiaceae bacterium
GCCACCGTCCACAACACCCGGGGATCGAAGGGCTTGGGGATGAGATAGTCGGGCCCGAAGGAGAGCTGCTCCAGGTCATAGGCGCGAAGCACCGAGTCGGGGACGGGCTCCTTGGCCAGGTCAGCGAGGGCGTGAGCCGCGGCGATCTTCATCTTCTCCGAGACCCCTCGGGAGCGGACATCGAGCGCTCCCCGGAAGATGAAGGGGAAGCCCAGCACATTGTTCACCTGGTTGGGGAAGTCCGAGCGCCCGGTCGCCATGATCACGTCGTCGCGGGCGGCCTTGGCGTCCGGATAGGCGATCTCCGGGTCCGGGTTGGCCATGGCGAAGACGATGGGGTCCTTCGCCATCGAGCGCACCATCTCCTTGGACACGATGCCGGCCACCGCCACGCCGATGAACACGTCCGCCCCCACCATGGCGTCCTCCAGGGTCCGAGCGTCGGTCTCCTGGGCGAATTCCCTCTTCACCTCGCTGAGGTCGTCGCGACCGGTGTGGATGACACCGGTGTGGTCGGTCATCACCAGATTGGCGGGGTCCACCCCGAGTTCGATGAAGAACCGGGCACAGGCCACCCCGGCGGCTCCGGCACCCGCCACCACTAGCTTGGTCTTGGCGATGTCCCGGTCGGTGATTTCGAGCGCATTGAGGAAGGCCGCCCCACTGATGATCGCCGTCCCATGCTGGTCGTCGTGAAAGACGGGGATATCGAGACGCTCTCGAAGCGTGGACTCGATGTAGAAGCACTCGGGGGCCTTGATGTCTTCGAGGTTGATGCCGCCCACGGTGGGGGCCAACAGCTCGCAGAACTTGATGACGTCATCGGGGTCTTCAGTATCGATCTCCAGGTCGAACACGTCGATGTCGGCGAAACGCTTGAAGAGAACCGCCTTTCCCTCCATCACCGGCTTGCCGGCCAGCGCCCCTATGTTGCCCAAGCCCAGCACCGCCGTGCCGTTGGAGACCACAGCGACCAGATTCCCTCGGTTGGTGAAGCGGAAGGCGGCGTCGGGGTCATCGGCAATGACCAGACAGGGGTCGGCGACACCGGGTGTGTAGGCCAGGCTGAGATCGGTCTGGGTGGCGGTCGGCTTGGTGGCCCTGATCTCCAGCTTCCCCGGTCTCGGCTTCTCGTGATACTCGAGTGCCTCGGAGAACTTTGGCTTGGAGGGCATGGGACAACCTTATTCGACCAGAGCTGACCTCACTGCCGGCTCGCCCGGTTTTTGGCACGTGGTGGGTTAACTACCTCCGGTTGTCAACCCCGTATTTGGGTCCAACTACCTCGAGAAAGCGGCTCCCGCGTCTCATCCCGTTTTCTGGAGGCCATTGGCCCCGTATATGGGGCTGACTACCTGAGGTTCCGAGGACCACCAGCGGAGGTTTCGGTTTCGGGGGGTTCCTGCGAGAATTAAGGGTGTGATCGAGGCTGACGTGCCAATACTCTCGGACAACGGATACAAGGTGATGGGTGGCTGGCGGGTGGGCCACGCCCCGGAGGACACCACGACCCGCTCCGGTCTGCTGGTCCCGGTTGGCACCAAGGACGGCAACGACGCCCTGGCTCTGGTGGACGTGGAGACCGGTCAGCGCTTCTGGGCGGTGCCCACCGGTGCCTGGCGCTTCATATGGCCTCCCACGGGGAAACCGGTGATCGCAGTCCGTGAGTCGCAGATCATCGCCGAGGAGGAGCAGGAGCACGTCGGGGATGAGGGTCAATACCTCTGAGACGGATTAATAACCCCGCATCGATCAAGGCCCGTGGTCATCATTGCCCGCTCAAAGGAGTCTTGTGACCTCCGACCATCAATCGCGCTCCCGCCCTCGTCTCACCGCAACCATCACCGACCTCGAGGTCGCAGTCCAGCGCGCCTTTCTGGTGGGTGTCCAACTGCCCGGTATGACCACCCAGGCCGAGGAACGCTCCCTTGACGAGCTGGCCCTGTTAACCGACACCGCCGGGGCCGACCCCGTCGACCGGGAGCTGGTGAAACGGGATCGGATCGACCCGGCCACCTTCATCGGCTCGGGCAAGGCGGAGGAGCTGGCCTCCCTGACCGACGCACTCGACATCGACGTGGTCATATTCGACCAGGCGCTCAGCCCCGCACAGCAACGAAATCTGCAGACCATCTTCGGCTGTGACGTGGTGGACCGCGAGGCGCTGATCCTCGACATATTCGCCCAGCACGCCAAGTCGAAGGTGGGTGCCATCCAGGTCGAGCTGGCCCTGCTCCGCTACAACCTCCCCCGCCTCCGGGGCAAGGGAGCCGGTCTCGCCCAGCAGCGCTCCGGGGTGGGCACCACCATGCGTGGCCCCGGCGAGACCAAGCTGGAGACCGATCGTCGTCGCGTGCTGCAGCGCATCTCCAAACTGGAGAATCAGCTCGAGGACACGGCGCGGCACCACGAGACCCAGCGAAAGCAGCGTCGACGGACACAGATTCCCCAGGTGGCGATCGTTGGCTACACCAACTCCGGCAAGTCGACCCTGCTCAATGCGTTGACCGACGCTGATGTGCTGGTGCAGGACCAGCTCTTCGCAACGTTGGACTCGACGGTGCGCCGTCTCGACCTGCCGGACGGCCGGGCGGTGGTGATCGCCGACACAGTCGGCTTCGTGAAACGTCTCCCCCACCATCTGGTGGAGGCATTCCAGTCGACCCTCGCCGAGGCCAACCAGTCCGATCTACTGGTGCATGTGGTCGACGGCACCGACACCGACCCGGCAGGGCAGATCGACGCGGTCACCGAGGTGCTGGCGGAGATCGAGGCCGCGGAGATCCCACAGGTCCTGGCGATCAACAAGATCGACGCACTCGACGAGGTCGAGGTCAATCGGCTGAGCAATCTGTGGCCGGAGGCGGTGATGATCTCCGCCCAACAAGGGACCGGGCTCGATGAGCTCAAGGCCGCCATCGGAGAGGCCGTATCGGCCGACCTGGTGACCCTGTCGTTGAGTGTGCCCTACGACCGTGGTGACATCGTCGCCGCGGCACACCGTCTCGGAGAGGTGATCGAGGAGAAGCACGACGAGCAGGGGACCATCCTCGACGTGCGGGTGCCGGGACGTCTCAGCGCCGAGTTCAGCCAGTTTGTGATCGCATAGCCAAGAGAGCCGCACCCACCAGACCCGCACTGTTACCCATGCGCGCCGGCACCACAGGGAGGTCGGGGTCGAGACGACCGGAGAACTTGTGGAATCTCTTGGCCACACCCCCACCGACGACGATCAGCTCCGGGCTGAGAAACGAGTAGACATGAGTCAAGAACCTATTGGCGCGATCGCCCCAGTCGTCCCAGCCGAGGTTCTCCTTGCGTCGTGCCTTGGCCGAGAAGTGGAGCTCGGCTGGATAATGCCCATCGAGCTCGATGATCCCCAACTCCAGATTGGGAACCAGCTTGCCATCCACCAACAGCCCCGATCCGATGCCCGTGCCGAAGGTGATCATCAGGACCATCCCGCCAACGCCCTGGGCGGCCCCAAAGGCAGCCTCGGCCATGGCGGCCGCATCGGCGTCGTTGACCACGACCACCGGCTGACCGGTGGCCTCGGAGAAGACCTCGACCACGCTGCGGCCGATCCAGGATCGGTCGATGTTGTTGGCGCTGAACACCTCGCCGTGGCGCACGACTGCGGGAAACCCGATGCCGATCGGGCCCTCGTGCGCGATCCCCTCGATCAAGCCCACCAAAGCCTCTGCCATGGCTTCCGGGGTTGCCGGTTGCGGGGTGTCCACCCGGAGGCGGTCATGGGTGAGACTGCCGTCGGCCAGATCGACCACGGCTCCCTTCATCCCCGAGCCGCCGATATCGATTCCCAGACGTTGCACACCCAAACCGCGGGCAAGGCTAAGCCCTCCGCCGGGAGGTAATAGCCTCAGCCCGTGACTTATTCAGACATCGGAGTCGTCGGGCTGGCGGTCATGGGTGCCAACCTGGCCCTGAACCTCGCCGACAACGGCAATCGCGTTTCGGTCTACAACCGAACCACCTCGGTGACCGAAGAGTTCATGCGGGGTGAAGCCGCCGACAAGAGCATCGTCCCCACCACCACGCTCGAGGAGTTGGTGTCGACTGTCGCCAAGCCGCGCGCCATTCTGCTCATGGTGAAGGCCGGCGCCGCGGTGGATGCCGTGATCGACGACCTGGCACCGTTGCTGGACGAGGGCGACATCATCATCGACGGCGGAAACTCCCTCCACACCGACACCGCCCGCCGAGGGGAGGCTCTGGCCAGACGGGGCATCCGCTATCTCGGAATCGGCATCTCGGGTGGCGAGGAGGGAGCTCGCCACGGGCCGTCGATCATGCTCGGCGGCGATCCCGAGGCGTGGCCCCGGGTGGACGCCATACTCAAGAGCATCGCTGCGGTGGCGCCCGACGGCGCTCCCTGTTGTGACTGGGTGGGCCCGGGTGGAGCCGGGCACTACGTCAAGATGGTCCACAACGGCATCGAGTACGGCGACATGCAGGTGATCGCCGAGGCATACGACCTGATGCGTCGCGGGCTGGGGATGACTCCTGCCGATATCGGCAAGGTGTTCGAGACATGGAACCGGGGCCGGCTCCAGTCGTACCTGATCGAGATCACCGCCGAGATCCTCAGCGTGACCGAGGATGGAGAGCCTCTGATCGACAAGATCCTCGACGTCGCCGGTCAGAAGGGAACCGGCAAGTGGGCGGTCATCGCCTCGATGGAGAGCGCCGAGCCCACATCTCTCGTCGCCGAGGCGGTATACGCCCGCATCGTCAGCTCCGATCCCGAGCAGCGGGCGCACAGCGCGGACATATTCGACACTCCCATCGAGCCGATCGAGACGGTGGGTGTCGAAGACATCGAAGCAGCTCTCTATGCATCGAAGATCATCTCCTACGCCCAGGGGTTCCGATTGCTACGCAGGGCCTCGGAGGACAACGACTGGGATATGGATCTGGCGCGGGTGGCCTCGATCTGGAGGGCGGGTTGCATCATCCGCGCGGGATTCCTGGAGGACATTGCCACCGCATGCGACGCCAACCCCGATCTCCCCGATCTGACCCACGCAGGGTTCTTCAGCTCTGCTCTGAAGGAAGCCGAGGAGCCATGGCGCCGAGTGGTCGCCGCCGCGGTCGGCGCAGGGATACCGACTCCGGCATATTCGACGGCGCTCGCCTACTTCGACGGGATACGGTCACGACGGCTACCGGCGAACCTGATCCAGGCGCAGCGTGACCTCTTCGGGGCTCACCGTTTCGAGAGAGTCGACCGACCGCGAGGTGAGTTCTTCCACCACGAGTGGAGCGGCGACTAATGCCCCATGAGATCGAGGAGGTGGTCTTCGCTGAGATGTCCGACCAGGACCTCCAGCCCGTCCTCGACGTCATCAACCGATTGAATCGGGAGGTCAAGGCACGCTCGGCCGACCTGACATTGCCCGAGCTCCGGGTCTACTACAACTCGCCGGGCAGCATCCGTCGACACTTCGTCGTCCGTCATGAAGACAGGAGGGTGGCCGGCATCGCCGACGCCCGCTACTTCTCCGACGACAGCAACCCCGATCTCATGTCATGCCAGATCAAGGTGCTCCCTGAATTCCGACGTCGCGGGATCGGCTCTTCACTGCTGGGCCATGTAGCCGGCATCGCCGACGAGCTGGCGAGACGACGTCTTCTCAGCTGGCATTTCGACACGGTTCCCGCGGGCGGCGAATTCGCACGGGCGATCGGAGCCCGGAGCCATCTTCAGCATCACGAAAACCTCCTGCTCCTCGAAAACCTCGACGCCGACCTGATGAGACGGTGGATGGAGGAAGGGCCTCGCCGGGCTCCCGGCCACTCGGTGCAGGTGGTGGCAGGTGAGCTGGGGGAGGAGCTGTTCGACGACATGGCCCACCTCTATCACGTGTTGGAGCGTGACATGCCCATGATGGACGGCTTCCAGCCGCGAGAATGGACCGCGGAGATGGTCCGGGAGATGCAGGAGCACTACCTGGACAGCATGGACGTGCTGACTGCAATCGCCTTCCGGGATCAATCCGGAGTGGCCGTGGGCATGAGTCAGCTCACCCGCCGCCACAGCGATCCCACCACCTGGGTGGTGACCACCACCATGGTCGACCCCGACCACCGGGGGAAGTCGATCGGGAAATGGGTGAAGGGTGCCGTCAACCTGGCGGCGCTGCAGCGTTGGTCGGATGGGGTGTACCAGGAGACCGGAAACGCCTTCGTCAACGAGGCCATGTTGGCCATCAACCACGCCATGGGGTTCAGACACGAGCTGACAGTCACCGAAGTGGAGATCGGCGTGACAGACGCACTGGCATATGTTGCGTCGCGGGGGTAGCCGACCGCTACACAGGTGGGGTGCCCGGTAGGTCGAGCAGAGGACCCTGCTCGAACTCGGGATCGGCGGCATCGGCCGCCTCCACGTGGGAGCGACGGACCCCCATCAAGAAGAGGATCGCATCGAGATAGG
>CAZSOF010000094.1:6557-9279 GCA_964607685.1 uncultured Acidimicrobiaceae bacterium
GCCTCCACGTGGGAGCGACGGACCCCCATCAAGAAGAGGATCGCATCGAGATAGGGCACCGACACCGCGGTGTCGGCCCGCTCCTGGACCACCGGCTTGGCGTTGAAGGCGATCCCCAGACCGGCTACGGCCAGCATGTCGAGATCGTTGGCCCCGTCACCCACCGCCACCACCTGCGACGGGCTGATGCCCTCGGCGGCAGCGATCTCTTTGAGAAATCCGGCCTTGCGCGGTCCGTCGACGAATTCGCCGGCCAGGCCCCCGGTGAGGACACCGTCCTTGATGTCGAGGGTGTTGGACAGCGAATAATCGATGCCCAACTCGGCAGCCAGGTCATTGGCGAACCGGGTGAAGCCGGCGGAGACGATGGCGGTCTTCATCCCCATGCGCTTCAACGTCCTGATGAAGGTGCGGGCTCCGGGGGTAATGCTGATCCCCGCCGAGACCCGACGCAGAGCCTCCTCGTCGAGACCTTTGAGCAGGGCTACCCGCTCTCGCAGCGACCCTTCGAAGTCGATCTCCCCTCTCAAGGCCGCGGCTGTGATCTCGGACACCCTATGGCCGACACCAGCTTCCTCGGCGAGCAGGTTGACCACCTCGTTTTGGATGAGTGTCGAGTCGACGTCGAGGACCACCAGTCGCTTGGCTCTCCGCTCCAGGCCCTCGGGCTGAATGGCGATGTCAATGGGGCGGTCGGCGGCAAGGATGATGAGCTGTTCCCTGATCTTGTCGATGTCGCCACCCGACACCGCCAGTTCGTAGGAGATCACCGGATAGCGGGCGAGCCTGAAGATGCGTTCGATGTTGCCCCCGCCCTCAGCGATGGAGCGGGCCACGGCGCCGAAGTCGTCAGGACCGATTCGTTCGCCGATGACGGTCACCACTGTCATGTTCTGGATGGTCACCGGTTGTGCGTCCACCTGCTCGAACTCGATGTGCAGGCCCTCCTCCCATCCGAACAGGAGCAGATCACGAATAGTCGCTTTGTTCCCCTTCACACCGATGAGGACGTTGAGGTTGAGTCGCCCCCGGACCACTATCTGCTCGACGTCGAACATCTCGGCTCCGGTGGCGTCGAGCACCTCCATGAGACCGGCCGAGATGCCGGGGTGATCGGGGCCGTGAACGGTGACCAGTATCGGGGAGTCGGTTGTCATCGATGGGAAGGCTAACGGCGACCCACTCCAAGTCCACTTCACCACCCGGTTTTGGGATCCGGGTCTTGTACCATCGGATCGCTCCCAACACACGAGGACTCCCGCTTGTCTGAAAACCCGTTCCGCCTGCCCCGACACGTTCTGCCAACCCACTACGACATTCGTCTCGAGCTCGATCTGGAGACGTTCACATTCAATGGCTCGGTGGGGATCGACATCGAGGTGATGGAGCCGACCGACGAGCTGGTGCTCAACACAGCCGAGGTGGAGATCAAGTCAGCGAGTCTCTCCGATGGAGTCGCCATTTCCGAGATCTCATATGACGAGGAGATGGAGCGGGCGACTCTCAGCCTGGCCTCGACGATCGAGCCGGGTAGCTGTCGCCTCGACATCGAACACTCGGGGATCATCAACGATCGGTTGCATGGCCTCTACCGTTCGGTCTACAAGGACGCCGACGGCACCGAGCACTATCTGGCCGCCTCACAGTGCGAGTCGACCGACGCTCGACGGATCTTCCCCTGCTGGGACGAGCCCGACTTCAAGGCCACCTTCCAGACGACGATGGTCGTGGCCGAAGACCTGGAGGCCTACTCCAACACCGCCGAGTCCGGACGGGTGACCCTGGACGACGGGCGAGTCGAGTTCCGGTTCGAACGGACAATGAAGATGTCCACCTATCTACTGGCCTTCGTGGCCGGCCCCTTCGAGGCGACCGAGCCCCGTGTAGTGAGAGGCACGCCCACGAGGATCATCGTTCTCCGCGGCAACCTCGCTCTCACCGAGATCGCCATGGACAATGCCGTCTTCTGCTTCGAGTTTCTCTCCGACTACTACGGGATCCCCTATCCGGGCGACAAGTTGGATCACATCGCCATCCCCGACTTCGCCGCCGGGGCCATGGAGAACGTTGGTCTGATCGCCTATCGCGACGCCTATCTGGTCATGGATCCGGAAAAGGCCAGTCAGAGCGAGCTGCAGGCCTCCATCGACGTGATTGGGCACGAGATAGCCCACCAATGGTTCGGGAACCTGGTCACCATGGCCTGGTGGGAGGGAACGTGGCTCAACGAGGCATTCGCCAGCTTCATGGAGCTCAAGGCGACCGAAGCCATGCGTCCGGAGTGGAAGCGCTGGCTGGCGTTCGCCAACCACGAGGTGCCCTGGGCCATGGGCACCGACCAGCTGGTCTCGACCCGACCCATCGAGTACGAGGTGACCGCCCCCGAGGAAGTCGACCAGATGTTCGACGCCATCACCTATGGCAAGGGCTCGGCCGTCCTCCACATGATCGACGAGTTCATCGGTGTCGAGAACTTCCGCGCCGGAGTCGGCAACTATCTGCGCAAGCACTCATATGCCAACACGGTGACCGGTGATCTGTGGGAGGGCCTCGACGGAGCATCGGAATACCCGGTGTCGGACATCATGAACACCTGGGTCTACCAGCGAGGCTTCCCCGAGATCGATGTCAGGAAGGTGCCGGGGGGCGTCCAGCTCTCACAGCGTCGCTATCTGGTCACCCCCGATGAGACCGACACCACCATTTGGAAGGTCCCGATCCA
>CAZSOF010000095.1:0-9271 GCA_964607685.1 uncultured Acidimicrobiaceae bacterium
ATCCGTTGTCGTGCGCTCCTCATCCCGATCGGTCGTGCAATCCGGCCGGTTGAGCCGGCCTGGTTGCACAACGGATTCGGTGGCTTGGTCTGTCGTGCAATCCGGCCGGTTGAGCCGGGCTGGCTGCACGGCAGATTGCCGCTGACTCGGGAAGTCGGCTTCCCCACTGCTTGGATGACGTCCGATGATTGAGAGCATCACCGACATCGTCATCACCGGGCTGATCCTGGGAGGGGTCTACGCCCTGATCGCGGTGGGGCTCAGCCTCCAGTACGGGGTGGGGCGGGTCCTCAACGTGTCCCATGGCGAGTTCATCATCCTGGGGGCGCTGGCGACATACAGCCTGTACACGGTGGCAGGAGTCAACCCGATCCTGGCCATCGTTTTCGTGGCACCGGCACTCTTCGTAATCGGATTCATCCTCGACCGCACCATGTTCAACGACCTGCGTCGGACGTCGCTCAACGACGACATATTCGAGGGAAGGTCCCTGCTCGCCTCGTTCGGGCTCCTCTTCGTGGTCCAGAACCTGATGCTGATGTTCTGGGGCGCCGGTCTGCGGGGATACACCTTCCTCAACACCTCAATCGAGATCCTGGGCAACCGGTACGGCCTCAACCGTTTGATCGCGCTGGCTGTCGCCGTGACCGTGAGCATCGGCTTCTATCTCTTCATCCGCCACACCCGTCTCGGGAAGGCGATCAGGGCCGCAGCCGAGTCGGCACCGATGGCCGAGACGCTGGGTGTCAATCGGAAACTCGTACTGGCGATCTGCTTTGGCCTGGGTGCCGCGCTGGCCGGCCTCGCCGGGGCCCTCTACTCGATGATGTTCGACATTCAGGCGAGCAGGGGAATCGAGCTGACAGTGGTGGCCGTCGTGGTGGTGGTGTTCGGGGGCCTGGGAAGCATCACCGGAAGCCTGTTGGGTGGGTTCATCCTGGGATGGGTAACCGCCGTGGTCAACTACATCGATCCCAGCCTCTCCCTCGTTGCTTTCTATCTGATCTTCATTCTGGTGCTGTTGATCCGACCGTCGGGGATTCTGGGAAGGCGGATCCATGCTGATTAGCACCATCCTCAGTGAGGAGAAGCCCGCGCTCGTCGCCATTCCGGTGGCGATCATCGCCCTCGCGGCGGCGCCGAGCGTGGTGCCGGAGTCCATCTTCATCACGCTCATCACGGTCTTGATGTACTCCATCCTGACACTGAGCTGGACGATGTTCTCCGGTCCCACCGGTCTGGTGTCCCTGGCCACTGCGGCCCTCTTCGGAGTCGGTGTCTACGTCGCAGCTGTGCTCCGTGACCTCGTCCCCATCGAGCTGATAGTCCTCATCGGCGGTCTCGTTGCCCTCGTCGTGGCGTTGGCCATCGGGTTGCTCACCCTTCGCTTGAGGGGGGTCTATTTCATCCTGTTCACATTTGGGGTCAGTGCCCTCATTCGGAATTCGGTCCAATGGTGGGAGACGCATGTGTCCCGAACCGTGGGCCGACATGTCACTGGAGCCACCAACGAGACCGTCTATCTGCTCTTGATGATCCTGTTCGCCATCGCGCTCATCGGTGGTTTTCTCCTCAGGCACTCGAGTTTCGGGATGGCGCTGGAGGGGATCGGTCAAAACCAAGACGCGGCGGAGCACATCGGAATCAACGTCACCTGGGTGAAGGTGGCGACCTTTGCCGTAAGTGCGGTGGTGATGGGCGCCACCGGCGCGGTGATGGCTACCCGATTCCGTTACATCGACCCCTCCATCGCTTTCAATCCGCTGATCTCCTTTCTGCCGGTGGTGATGGCCATCCTCGGTGGGGTATCCAGGCTGTACGGACCACTTCTGGGGACGGTGATCCTGGTCGTCCTACAGGAATTCCTGATCACCGAGTATCCCTATGTCTATCTCCTCCTGTTTGGGCTGACTCTCGTCGTGGTGGTGCTTTGGTTGCCGGGGGGTCTCATGATCCTGGCCCAGAGGTGGTACTTCAGGCTGAAGATCCAGTGGATCAAACTGAGGATGCGGATCACCCGATTCCGCCGAGTCAGGCAGGCGCGGCGATGACGGCGTTGCTCGAGGTGAGAGGAGTCTCGCATTACTTCGGGGGGCTGAAGGCGGTCGATGGAGCCGACTTCGACGTGAATCGAGGCGAGATCGTGGGTCTGATCGGCCCCAACGGTGCGGGAAAGACCACCATGTTCAATCTCATCTCGGGGGCGGTCAAGGTGAGGGAGGGGTCGATCCGCTTCGGGGACAACGACATCACCGGTCTCCGACCGGATCAGATCAGCCGTTTGGGTTTGGCGCGCACTTTCCAGACATCGAAGCTGTTCATGGATCTGACGGCATTCGAGAACGTGCGCCTGGCCCTGATCTACGGCAATCCCGAACGACGATTTCGCTACCAGGAGGCCGAGCGTGAGGTGAACCGGCTCATGGCCAGGTTGGGCGTGCTCGCCGATCGCAACAAACCGGTGAGGGACCTCTCACTGGCCAGCCGTAGGTTTCTGGAGATAGCACGGGCCCTGGCCACCAACGCCGAGCTCTTACTCCTCGACGAGGCGATGGCCGGCCTGACGCCGGGGGAGCTGCAGCAGTCGAAAGATCTAATCAACCGGCTCCGCGACGGAGGGCTGACCATCTTCATGATCGAGCATGTGATGGAGGCGATCATGGAGGTCTGCGATCGAATCATCGTCTTCCACTTCGGCAAGAAGATCGCCGAAGGCACACCGGCGCACGTGGCCGTCGATCCCACCGTTCGCAGCGTTTACTTGGGGGAGTCGGAGTCGTGATTCTCCAGGTGCACAAGATCAACTCCTACTACGGCTCGATCAAAGCGTTGTGGGACGTCTCCCTGTCGGTGGACGACGGGGAGATCGTGGTGGTGCTCGGAGCCAACGGGGCCGGGAAGACCACATTGGTTCGCTCGATCGTGGGGCTGATCGAGCCGACCTCGGGGATGATCAAGTTCGCCGGGCAGCGCATCGAAGGGAGAGACCCACACCGGATAAGCGAGTTGGGCATCGCCTACGGTCCGGAAGGGGGTGGGATCTTCCGAGACATGAGCGTCCGGGAGAATCTGGAGATGGGGGCCTACCACCGACGTGCCTGGCAGAGACGAGATAAGACCCTGGATCGTGTGTTCCGACTGTTCCCCCGCCTGGAGGAGAGAGAGCACAAGCTGTGTCGCACCTTGAGTGGCGGGGAGCGTCAGATGTTGGTGATCGGGCGCGCTCTCATGGCCTTGCCGACACTCTGCATCTTCGACGAACCGTCGATCGGGATGTCGCCAGTGCTAGTGGAGGAGGCCTTCCACGTGATCAGCCAACTGCGTGAGGAGGGGATAACGGTCCTCCTCATCGAGCAGAACGTGCGCAAGAGCCTGCAAATCGCCGACCGCGCCTATGTGCTCGAGAACGGGCGTGTAGTTCTCGAAGGTGATTCGGAGAGTCTGCAAACCGACCTGGTGGACAAGGCTTATCTCGGGCTGTGAGCTGACGTCAAGGAGCCTCATTGCCTACAAGCTCTGGACCCAGATCGAGAAAATCTGACGAGCTGCTGGCCACAGCATCGAGGTACGCGGATATATTCCGACCACGCCTTCGATCGGGGTGGTGGTCATGAGAGGGCTCATGCAGGACGTTCCGCTCTCGATACCGATGATCCTGCGCCGGGCAGAATCGATTGGGCGGGCCATGGAGATCGTGTCGGTCGAGCCGGCAGGGATCGATCGAAGAACGTGGCCGGATGTCACGGATAGGGCGATGCGACTTGCCTCCGCCCTGGATGGGCTGGGTGTGGAGAGGGGGTCGGCCGTTGCCAGCTTTGCCTGGAACGGACACCGTCATCTCGAGCTCTATTACGGCGTGCCCTGCTCGGGACGGGTCCTGCACACCATCAACTTCAGGCTTCACCCCGATGTGATCGACTACGTGGTGCGTCATGCCGGCGACCGGGTGATATTTGTCGATGCCTCACTCACCTCGACTCTGGCTCCGATGCGTCCTCGTCTCGGCGTCGGCACCTTCGTGGTGATGGAGGACGGGGGAGAGATCGACCCCATGTTCCTGGAAGACCCGAGATACGAAGACCTGATCTCTACTTACTCTCCGAGCGAGCCCGCCGAGGTCGATGAGAGCGAAGCGGCCTCCATTTGCTTCACCAGCGGCACCACGGGTCATCCCAAGGCTGTGGTCTATTCCCATCGCTCGGTGGTGCTTCACTCCATGGCCGAGCTGATGGTGGACGGTCACGCGTTGCGTCGGGGTGACACGGTCCTGCCCCTGACCCCGATGTTCCACGTCAACTGCTGGGGTCTGCCCTATGCGGCGGGTCTGGCACCGAGCTCGCTGGTGTTTGCCGGGGCCGATACCAGCGCGCCGGCTGCGGCGAAGCTGATCGAGGAGACGCGTCCCACCGTTCTCGCCGGGATCCCGACTTTCTGGGTGCAGATGGATGACATATTCGCCTCCGGAGAGTACGACCTGTCCTCGGTGGAGCGGATTCTCTGTGGTGGCGCGGAGGCGCCGCCGGCGCTTATAGAGAAGTACACCGATCGGGGTATCGACTTCTTCCACGCCTGGGGGATGACGGAGATGTCGCCCAGTGGGACCGGGAACTGGATTCCAGCGCACAGTCCCGATGTGCAGCGGGGAGCAAAGCAGGGAGTGGCTGCACCGACTGTGGAGCTCAGGCTGGTCTCCGATGACGGCTCCGATGTTCCGTGGGATGGGGAATCAGTGGGTGAGCTGCAGGCGAGGGGCCCGTGGGTCGCCGCCTCCTATCTGAATCCGGACGATGGGGCCAATGAGGAGAAGTTTGCAGAGGGCTGGTTGAAGACCGGTGACGTCGGTCGGGTGGCACCCGACGGGACATTGGAGATCGTGGACCGGACCAAGGA
The DNA here is from genome assembly GCA_964607685.1 of uncultured Acidimicrobiaceae bacterium. Lineage (GTDB taxonomy): Bacteria > Actinomycetota > Acidimicrobiia > Spongiisociales > ZC4RG35 > JANQRA01. The sequence goes on from CAZSOF010000095.1 coordinate 4,891, forward strand.
CCTGGTCAAGTCGGGTGGGGAGTGGATCAGCTCGGTCGAGATGGAACGGGCGTTGGCCTCCCATCCCGCTGTCCGTGAGTCGGCGGTGGTAGCCGTGCCCCATGAACGATGGGGGGAGCGGCCGGCGGCGCTCGTGGTGCTAAGGGACAACGCCTCAGCGAAGGAGATCGAGATCAAGGATCATCTCAATGACTCGGTTGCTCGCTGGCAGGTACCCGATGTCATCGTCTTTGTCGACGATCTCCCCAAGACGGGTGTGGGGAAGATCGACAAGAAGCGACTTCGTGACGACTGGGTTCCACGTCTCGCTCAGCTGATCGCTGAATCGGCACAGACGTAGGGCAAGGAGGCTCGCGGGTTCGTGCTTCGGGCTCCTCAGGAGGTGATGACGCTCCGGTATCGAGAGCCGACGGCTTCTATTTGAGGTGAGCCCACCGATGTCGACGTAGGAGCTTCGACTCTCGATGTCATGGTCTCGGAATCGATCTCCAGGGTCTTGAGACAACGCTCGGTTGCCTCCACGACCGCCGAGGCCGACTGAAACAGGAGAGGCAACGCCAGCCACTCCACATGCCAACCTCCGACCGCACGGTCCAGCTCGTGGGGTCGGGTTCCGCTGATCATGGCCGCGGCTGCGTGGCAGACATCCGCGGCTGCCAGCACCCGGACGGCATCTATCGGGTTTTGCTTCCCCGGCATGGAGGATGAGCTACCTGCTCGCATGGTTACTTCGCCCACTTCATCCTGGGACAAGAGCGTCAGGTCGGTCGCCACTTTGGCCAGGGTGGCGACGGCATCGCCTGTCACCGAAACCAGCGCCCTGATCCGTGATCGATCGCCATGCCACGGCGTGTCGGGGACGCCGAGCTCGAGCCGGTGGGCCAGCGCGGAAACCACCTGCACACTCGAGTCGCCGTAGGCGGCAAGTGTCCCCACCGGACCACCGAGCTGCACCACCAGGCGGGACCGAGCCGTGCGCACGTCTTCGATGTGTGTGAGAGTCGGGTCCAGCCAGCCTGCCACCCGCAACCCGAAGCTGGTCGCGTCGCCTTGTCGCAAGAAGGTACGTCCCACCTGCAGTTGTTCACTTTGACGATGCATCAGGTCGTTCATCAGCCGTGCGATGGAGCTGAGCCTTTCCTCGAGAGACTTCAAAGCGTCCCGCGCCAACAAGACATGGGCGGTGTCGACCGTGTCTTGGGTGGTTGCCCCGTAGTGGATCCAGCGTCGCTCGGTGTCGCTCTCCAGTCGTTTGGCGATCTCCTCGATCAGCGCGATCACCGGTGTGCCCCTCTCCCAGGTCGACTCCAACAGTCTCTCCGGATCGGCCACGGGCTGTCGACAAGCCCGCGATACGGCATCTGATGTGGTCGATGGCGCGATACCAACCTCCCCCAAAGCGTCGGCGAGTGCCGCTTCGAAGCGGAGCATTGCATCCACCAGGCTCTGCGGGCTGAACAGCTCGGTCATCTCCGGCGTGCTGAATCCGGCGTCGAAGCTGGGCCGTGTGCTCACAGACCCATATCAGAAGTCGAAGAAGACGGTCTCGTCGTCTCCCTGGAACTTGATGTCGAACACATACTCCTGGGGGTCGGTGCCATCAACGGCCAGGGCCACCAAGGTCTGGCGACGGTGGGCCGGGACACGTCGCAGGATGAGGTCGTCATCGTTGGCTTCCGGCTCGTCCGAGAAGTAGATCCGGCTGTAGACCGGGTTGAGCATCCCCCGTCCCTGCACGATCACCGAGATGTGCGGAGCCTGGAACGATCCTTCGACGTCGGGTACCCGGCCCGGCTTCACCGTCTCGAACCTGTAGGTTCCGGTCTCGAAATCGGAGGCCGCCCGGGCGAAGCCCGTGAACTGCGAATCGAGCTCCAGGTCGCGGGTGTCGTCGGGGTGGCGGTACCTGCCACTCGGCCCGGCTTGCCAGATCTCGATCAAAGCGTCCTCGACGTGGCTGCGATCTCCGTCGAGCACCCTGCCGGTGATGATGATCCGGTCCCCGTCGGCCGATTCGACCACGTTGTGACCCTCTCCTGAGAGCCGCATGGAGAAGTAGGGCCCGGCCGTCTGCGAGGGCGTCTGCCCCAGCTTCGGGCTCACTCGTCGTCCTCGTCAGCGGGGGTGGCCAGCTCACCACGGAGCACGATATCCCAGCGCCAACCGAGGGCCCAGTTCTCGATGGTGACGTCGTGGTCGTACTTGGCGATCATCCGCTCTCTGGAGTGGACAGGGGCCGAGTTGTGGATCGGGTCCAGTGGAAGCAGGGGGTCACCCTCGAAATACATCTGGGTCACCAACCGGGTCCCCAGAGACGGGCCCAGAACCGAGTAGTGGATGTGGGCCGGGCGCCAGGCGTTGAGATGATTGCCCCACGGGTAGGGACCCGGCTTGATGGTCTGGAAACGGTAGGTGCCGGTCTCGTCTGTGCTGCACTGGCCAACCCCTATGAAGTTGGGGTCGAGAGGGGCAGGGAACGCAGTCTCCCTCCAGTGGACATACCGGCCACAGGAGTTGGCCTGCCAGATCTCGATCAGCGTGCCCGGCACGCCCTCGCCGTTCTCGTCGAGCACTCGGCCGGTCACGATGATGCGCTCCCCGATGGCGGCCTCTCCAGTACCTGAGTTGGTGGTGAGATCGGCGTCCTCCTCAGACATGTCGGACCACACAGGTCCGGGCCCGGTGCTCTCCGACAGCGTTTCCACGATGCTGATCAGGTCGTGGGTCGGAGATCGTTTCACTGTCGACTTGTAGTCCGGGTAGCTGAAGGGCGGGTGATCGGCATAGATCTTGGGCCCGTAGTGGCGGATGACGGGTTCGGTGGCTATTCCTGTCTCTCCTCTGCGATCGTCTTCATCGCCTTGAACGCGCGGTTGGCGGCCGGTACCCCACCGTATACCGCCACATGGAGTAACACCTCGGAGATCTCCTCGTCAGTCAGCCCAGTGTTTCTCGCTGCCTTGAGATGTAGCTCCAGCTCCTCGTGATTCAAGGCCCCGAGTATGGCAATCGTGACCATGCTCCGCTCGCGCAGCTCGAGACCGGGTCGTGTCCAGAGGTCGCCCCAGACGTTCTCAGTTATCCATTGCTGGAAGTCACGATCCACGTCGGTCGATGCGGCGATGGCCCGGTCGACGTGGTCGTCGCCCAACACCTGCCGACGGACTTCCATCCCCCGGTCAAATGAGCTCATCGTTTCCCTTTCGTCGTCAGGTCAAAAGGCAAGACCAACGTAGTTCTCGGCCATCGACCTCTGGGCACTCTCGGACGAGAACAGGTACTCCAACTCGGTTCTCTGCAGTCTGCGATCGAAGTCATCGCTCATCCCGGGGAATCGATGCATGGTCGACGTCATCCACCAGGAGAAGCGGACCGCCTTCCACACCCGGGCCAGTGCCGTGGCCGAGTATTCGTCGAGCCCGGTCTCCGAGCCCGAGGAGAAGAATGCAGCGAGGGCATCGGCCAGGTAGACCACATCCGAGATGGCCAGGTTCAGGCCCTTGGCACCGGTGGGGGGCACGATGTGGGCCGCATCACCCGCTAGGAACAAACGACCGTGTCGCATGGGCTCGGCTACCCAGCTTCGCAACGGGGTGACGCTCTTTTCGATCGAAGGCCCGGTGACGAGACGCTGCGAGGCCTCGGTCGGGAGACGCGACTTCAACACCTCCCAGAATCGATCGTCCGGCCAGTCGTCCGTGGTGTCGTCGGCCGACCCCTGGACGTAGTAGCGGCTGAGGTTCTCGTTGCGCATAGAGCACAGCGCAAAGCCAGTCGGGTGATTGGCGTAGATCAACTCGTCGTTGACCGGGGGTGTCTCCGAGAGCACGCCCACCCAGACGAAGGGATAGAGACGCTCGAAGGTCTCCTGAATCGGGGAGGGTACGTAGTTGCGGCTGGTGCCGTGCACTCCGTCACATCCCGCCACGATGACGCACTCCAAGGCGTGTTCCTCACCGTGTCGGCGAAAGGTGACACTGGATGTGGAGGCCTCGATGTCATGTATCCGTACATCCTCCGCCTCGTCGATCAGAGTGATTCCCGCCTCCTCGATGGCCTGGTAGAGGTCCTTCTGGACCTCGGTCTGCCCGTAGATGATCACGTGTCTTCCGGTCAGGTTTTTGAAGTCGATTCGGAGCATTCGATCGCCGAACGCCAGGTTGACGCCGTCGTGGATGAATCCCTCGGCCTCCATCCGGTCACCCAGACCGGCTTGCTTGAGGATCTCACCGCTGCCGTACTCGATGACCCCTGCCCTGATCCGACCCAAGACGTACTCCTTGCTTCGCAACTCGAGGATGACACTCTCCACGCCTTCCCGGTGAAGAAGCAGGGCGAGCAGTGATCCCGCGGGCCCCCCACCGATGATGGCGACTTGGGT
>CAZSOF010000096.1:0-3790 GCA_964607685.1 uncultured Acidimicrobiaceae bacterium
GCCGCGGGAGTCATCGGCATGGCCATGATCGCCCGTGCATTCGGCTCATACGCGGCCACGCTTTTCGGCTCGTCTCAGCCCTCATCGCTGGAGGTTGGCATGCTTGCTGCGGTTGCCGTGGTGGGACTGATGGTTGTAAACGCAGCCGGATCTTCCTTGGTCGGCAAGGCGGAGCTGATCGTCGTGGCCGCGAAGCTCTCCGTACTGGCAGTGTTCGTGGTGGGTGGGGCTTTGGGCGTTAGCCCTACGCTTCTTGCCGCGGAGTTCAGTGTGTCGTCACCGACATCCCTGTTGGTGGCGGTCGGGTTCGCATTCTTCGCGTATACAGGCTTTGGAGTGATCACGAATGCTGCAGCGGACATGGACAGCCCCCAGCGTGACCTGCCCAGAGCCCTGACCATCGCAATCAGCATCGTGGTCGTTCTGTATGTGGCGATTGCCCTCGTGGCGTTTGGCAGCCTGTCTGTCACCGAGATCGTCCGGGACAAGGACACGGCCTTGGCCGTGGCTGCCGAGCCTTTTTTTGGACGGCTCGGATTCAAGGTGATGGCAATTGCCGCGTTGTTGTCGACCGCATCGGCAATCAATGCATCATTGTACGGATCGACCAACATCAGTTATGTGCTCGGGAAGAGAGGTGAGCTCCCGCAGAGCTTCGACCGCCGGAGCTGGCACGGCGCTCCCGAGGGGCTCTACCTCACAGCCGGGATGGTGCTGGCGTTCTCCACGGTCCTCGATCTCTCTCAGGTCGCATCATTGGGCGGGCTGGCTGCGCTACTCGTCTATATCGCGGTCGGATATGGGCATTGGCGGCTTCGAGACGAAACCGGGGCCCACCCTTTCTTGCTGGTCACCACGATCGTCGTTACGGCAGGCACCGCGGTCGCGTTCGTGGCCCGCATGGCAAAGGATCAGCCCTTCGTTTTGACCCTGGGCGCAGGCGTGATCGCCGTTGCCTTCTTCATCGAGGCGACACTGCAGAGGCGCACCGGCCGGGTCATCACACCCGACAGGACTGTCCCTGTGGGCACCGATCGTCGTCTGCTCTGATGCCTACGGCTGGATCCGTTGCATACTCGCCGATGCCGGTGACCTCTCAAGGACAGGCGGCAGGACTAGGAGACCGATGCGGATTGAGGTGTGACAGGGTAATCATGACGCTGCGCCGCTCCGCTTCAGCGCTGCAACGTGGCGGCGGACAGTTCCGGGATGCTCGTAGCATCGAATAGGACGGAGCCTCATCGGGAGAAGCCGTGTCGACCACGACGGATTCTTATGCCCATCGGAATGTGGACGATGTAATAACCGAGCTACGCGTCGATCCCGAGCTGGGCCTGTCATCAGAAGAGGCTGCAAATCGCCTCGAATCCTACGGTTACAACGAGATCGAAGAGAGGGAAGAGCCACTCTGGCACCGAATCCTAAGGCGGTTTTGGGGGCCTATACCGTGGATGATCGAGGTGGCGGCCGTGCTTTCAGCGGTGGCTCTGAAATGGGACGACTTCGTCATTATCACGATCATGTTGGTCGTAAACGCTGGCATCGATCTCGCACAAGAGCATCGAGCTCTGAACGCCATCGCTGCTCTCAAACAGCGCCTCGCCGGCCACACCGCAGTCATCCGTAATGCACGATGGCAGGAGATCCCGGTTCGTGAATTGGTCCCTGGAGACATCATCAGGCTTCGCCTCGGTGACATCGTCCCTGCAGACCTGATTCTCCTCGACGGCGACTATCTGCTGGTGGACGAGTCGGCCATGACCGGCGAGTCTCTTCCCGTCAGCAAGGGGCGATCGGAGGCGGCTTATACAAATACGATCATCAAGCAGGGCGAAATGACGGCGCTGGTGGTGAACACCGGTGAGGACACCAACTTCCACGCCATGGTGGCGCTGGTGGCGAGGGCCGAGCAGCAGGAGCGCAGCCACTTCCAGAAGATGGTCATTCGTATCGGCGATTTTCTCATCGCCATCACGGTCGTCCTGGTGCTGGTGATAATCGCTGCCGGCATATTTCGGAATCAGGATTTTCTCGAGCTGGTCCGCTTCTCGCTGGTGTTGACCGTGGCGGCCATCCCGGTGGCATTACCCGCTGTGTTGTCGGTGACGATGGCCGTCGGCGCCACAAACCTGGCCCGCCAGGAAGCGATCGTCAGCCGTCTGGTTGCCATAGAGGAGCTTGCCGGCGTGGACGTGCTGTGCTCCGACAAGACTGGCACCCTCACCCGAAACGAGATGCGTGTCGCCGAACCGATCGTGTTCGCCGACCACGAGGAGCGGGAGTTGCTCCTGATGGCCGTCCTTGCGTCTCGGCTCGAGGACAATGATCCGATCGAACTGCCCATCTTCCAGTACGCGGACGACCATTTCCCCGATCTGGATTGGAGGTCGCACCGGCAGGTCTCATTCACACCGTTCGACCCTGTGAGCAAACGGACCGTCGCGTCGGTTGATTTGGACGGAACGCCACTCACCGTCACGAAGGGCGCCCCGCAGGTGCTGTTGAAGCTTGCCCAGATGCCGGAAGCCGCAGCGGCAGAAATCGAGCGGGAGGTAGATCGACTCGCCTCGAAGGGTTACCGCACACTGGCCGTGGGACTCGAGGACAACCAGCATCTCGAGCTGATTGGCCTGGTTCCGCTATTCGACCCGCCCCGCGACGATTCCAAAAGGGTCGTGACCGACCTTCGAGACCATGGGGTGGACGTGAAGATGATCACCGGCGACAACCTAGCCATCGCCCGAGAGGTCGGAGTAATGCTCGGCCTTACCGGGAAGGCGATGCGTTCTGCCGAGTTGAGGGCTGCGGGAAGCGGCCAGCTGACCGCCGTAGCCCGGATCGTCGCTGACGCTCTGTACCAGAAGCTCGAACCGGAGATCGACGAGCTCGAAGTGAGGCGCTTCGCCGACGCTGTCGCTGACCGGGTCTCTGAGGAGTTCGAAACGGAAGGGCTCACGGAGGGGTTTATCCACGCTCACGAATCGGAGATCATTCGTACGATCGAAGACGTCGAGATCTTTGCCGAGGTCGTCCCTGAGGACAAGTACACCATCGTAGATCTTCTTCAGAAGTCCGACCATTTCGTTGCCATGACAGGTGACGGAGTCAACGATGCCCCCGCCTTGAAGAAGGCCGACGCCGGCATCGCCGTCTCCAACGCCAGCGACGCGGCGCGGGCGGCCGCCGACATCGTGCTGACCGCACCCGGTCTTGGGGTGATCAGCGAGGCCATCAAACTGGCCCGGATCACCTTCGAGCGGATGAACTCCTATTCAGTCTTCCGCATCGCCGAGACCCTGCGAATCATCCTGTTCATGACCCTTGCGATCGTGGTATTCGACTTCTACCCGATTACCGCGCTGATGATCATCGTCCTGGCGCTCCTCAACGACATTCCGATCCTCGCCATTGCCTACGACAACACCCGTGTCGACGAACTGCCAGTTCGCTGGAACCTTCCTCAAGTCCTGACCACATCGAGTGTGCTCGGAGTCGCCGGTGTGGCATCTTCGTTCCTGCTGTTCTTCATCCTCGTCAGGGCAGGCCTATCCACTGAACTGATCCAAAGCCTCTTCTTCGCCAAACTGGTCGTCGCCGGTCATGGCACCATCTACAACACCCGTATCGACGATTGGTTCTGGCGTGAGCCGCACCCGTCTCGCCTCCTTTTCGTCGCCACCTTCTCCACGCGGATCATCGGCACGCTCATAGCCGTGTATGGAGTCTTCATGACCCCCGTCGGGTGGGGATGGGCCGGTTTCATGTGGGCTTATGCCATCACATGGTTCGT
>CAZSOF010000096.1:3890-9155 GCA_964607685.1 uncultured Acidimicrobiaceae bacterium
CCGTCGGGTGGGGATGGGCCGGTTTCATGTGGGCTTATGCCATCACATGGTTCGTTATCAACGACATCATCAAGATGGGGGCTCTTCGAATCCTACGCAGACGCGGGGTCATCGACGCGACGAAGGGGTAGACGAGAGATTCGAACTGGACAGACACGGAATCCTCATGGAGCGCTGTCCAGCTGGTCTCATGTTCGTTGATTCCCCTTATCCAGTCGTCGCATAAATTGCCTTCCTGGGGCACCGGACCGCCACGAAGCCTGGATACGAATCGCGAACTACCCCCGAGAGACCGCCCGTCTTCATCGATCTCTCAGCTTCAACAGACCTATTCCGGGGTGTTCCCGTGGAGTGGCGTCTGGGGAGCGCATGGTGCCGGTCATTGCCGCTCCTCACTTCTGAGGATGCCGGGTGATTTGGCATAGGGATCCCGGATAGACCGGGGTCCCACGACGCTCGACGAGGACGGCTGATCCTATGCCGAGCGCTCCTTCACCACCTTGGCGATGGAGATGCGCCGGATCGCTCGGAGCCCCGGCCACTGGGAGATGAGACCTACTACCAGGATGGCAAGCGCCGCCCAGACAAAGGTCATGGGGCGCATCGACAGGTCGAAGCTGAATAGATCACTCGAGAACGATCCCATGGCTTCCCACGCAGCCAGATAGCCGACCATGAGCCCCAACGGGATCCCCAGGATCGCCACGAGCAGGTTCTCCGCGGTGATGTAGCGCGAGATTGTCCGCCGGTCGGTCCCGACCGCCAGAAGCGTCGCCACCTCTCGGGTCCTTTCAGCGATGTTGACGCTCATCGAACTGAAGATCAGGGCAAACGCCATTGCGCCACCGAATACCAGCATCACACCCACGAAGGCGTAGAAGAGGACCATGTAGTCCTGCATCGTCAAGTAGAGCGCCTTGGTGTCCTCGAAGGCCGCGACGTTGGCAATTTCGGTTATCGCAGATCGCAGGGTTGCGGAGTCCGTGCCGGGGTCATACGCCACCATCGCCGAAGTTGCCGAGAGCGGGACTCCGGTCAGATTCTCGGCTTCGCTTCGGGCCATGTAGGCCATGGTGCCGAGCGGCTCGTCGACGAAGGCGACGACGGGCGCATCCACAGTGCCAAGTCCGGTGATGGCCAGCGTCACCTGATCTTCCAACTCGATGTCGAGCAGATCGCGCGTGGACTTGCCCAGCACGACACCGTGGATAGGGAGCGGGATCCACTCACCATCCGGTGTGACGAAACGATGCATCACCGTGTTGTCGGCGAGCACCGTCAGAGCCGTGTCGTAGTGAGCATCGCCGTTGGACACGGAGATCGGCACTGTAAGGACCGGTTCCGCCGCGCCCACGCCATCGATGGCGGTGAGCGCATGCACGTCGTCCGTCTCAGCCGTCCCTGCGAAGTAGACGGTGGCGTCCTCCTTTTCGATCTGGACGAACTGACGGTCCATCAGCGAATTGACCGTGTCGATCATGCCCCAGGACACGAGCACCAACATGAGCGACAAGACCACACCGATGATCGTGTAGACAGTGCGGCGTCGATTGCGGCCGATGCCGCGGATCGCCATCCGCCAACCGACCGGTGCGTGGGCGAGCGGACGAATGATGCGTTCGATGATGCTGCGACGCCCCTCACCTGCCGGGGTCTCCCCCCGCATCGCTTCAGCTGGAGCCACCCGGGATGCAACCAGCGCCGGTGCCAGTGCAGCGACGAGGCTCGCGACCAAGCCGAAGGCGATTGCGCCAACTAGCGTCATCGGATAGAAGCTGATCAGCGTCACAGGGATGGCAAGCATGCTCGTATACAGGCCGGTGATCAGCCGTGCCAACAACACCCCGGCCACCGCACCGGGGATCGAACCGAGCAAGCCTGGGATCAGCCCGTATCCGAGATAGTGCCGAAGCACCTGTCTGCGAGTGAGGCCATTGGCCAGCATGCCGCCGATGTGTGGACGCTGGGCCTGGACCAACCGGCTGATCATCACGTAGGCGGCCATCGCCGCAGCGGCGAGGAACATGATCGGGAAGAAGACGGCCATCTCCTCGAACCCTGCGAGATCCTCGTCGAGTGCGGCATTCGAGGCCTGCTCGGCTCTGGTGTACACGTTGGTGGCACCCAGTGCACGCGCCTGGTCAGACAGCGACACGCTGAGAGCCTCGTCCTCGGTGCCGCCCGTGTAGAAGAGCGTCGCTTCGTTCGGCGCCCCGTCGGTGAACGTCGCAGCCAGCGTCTGCGAGGCGAACGCCACGCCGAAGTTGTCCGGGGAGGTGAGGATCTCCTGGCGGTCTCGAGACGGCCAGATGTACTCGGGCGAGGCGACAACTCCTATGACCTCCAGGTCGCTCCACTCGTCAGCGTCGTAGACCTGAATGGTGTTGCCCGGCGCCAGCCCGAAGTGGTCGGCCATGTGCTGTTCCAGGACGATCTCGGTATCCCCCCTGGGAAGCCCACCCTCAAGCACTCTCAGCTGGTTGACCGTGGAGTCGGCCGGGATGCCCACGATGCGGCCCAGCAACTTGATGTCGCCCACGTGGAACGGGACGTCGACCGTGCTGCGCAACTCGACCGATTCGACTCCGCCGGTGGCTGCGGCCGACTGGGCGAACATGTCCACATCGCCGCCGCTGACGGTCAGGTTGGCGAAGTGGAACTCAGTTGCGGTGGCGTCGTACGAGGCCCGCAAGTTCTGATACGAGTCGTAGGTGGCTCCGAAGATGGTCACGCCTAGGAAGATCGTGATCGTGATGGCGATGAACTGTGCCCTGCTACGCCCCAGATCTCGCCACAGCTTGTGCTGGAGAGGGGTCACCATGTAAGCGCCTCGGCCGGGAGTGGATCACTATGACTCTCTTCGGCGACGATCTCACCGGACCGGAGGCGCACCACGCGATCGGCGATCTCGCCGATGGCGGCATTGTGCGTCACCAGCAGCACGGTCTGGTTGTTGTCGCGATTGATCCGGCGAAGGAGCGAGAGGATCTTGCGCCCGGTCTCGAAGTCGAGCTCGCCTGTCGGCTCATCACACAGCAGGATCGGTGGCTCCTTGACCAGGGCCCGGGCCAAGGCCACCCGTTGTTGCTCTCCTCCCGACAACTCGGAAGGAAAGTGGTTCATACGATCGCCGAGCCCGACCTGCTCGAGGACCACAGCTGTGCGGTCGGCACCATCGTGCATGGTGAGGTCTGCCACCAGCTCGACGTTTTCGGCGGCGGTGAGGGTCGGGATCAGATTGAAGAACTGGAAGACAAAGCCAACGTTCTCCCGCCTGAATTGCGTCTTCTCATCGACATTCATGGTCGTGAGGTCGTACCCGTTGACCACCAGCCTGCCATCGGTCGGGTCGTCGATGGCACCGACGAGGTTGAGCAAGGTGGTCTTCCCGGACCCACTGGGTCCGAGGATCACTGTGAACTCGCCCGGCTCCCCGTGGAAGTCGACGTCACTCAGGGCATGGACTGCGGTGTGTCCTTCACCGAATGTCTTCGAGACGTCCTTCATTTCGATGTTCATGTCATGCCTTTCGTGAATCGAATTCTGTGAATGCCAGATTGATCCGGCGGTTGATCCGTACATTCAGCCCGTCGTTGGGAAAGCCCTCGAGGCTCAGCCACATCAATATGAGGGTGATAGAGAAGAAGGGCAATCAGGAGACCAAGAGTGAATTGAACATTCCCGATCCTGCCGGTTCTGAGACTATCGGTCATTACCCATTCATATTGTGACGAGCGGTCGGGGTTCGATAGGGCCGATAGTCCACGCTCGATGGTCCATATATCGGCGCATCTAGAGCCTCGAGGTGTTCCGCCTAGAACAGGGCGCCCTCGTTGCCGCGCGCCTGACCACCTCAACGAGGAGAGCCCGGCGGGCCGGAGCCTTACTCCTCTGGGGGTTCTGGGCGACGGTCGACCGGGGGCTTCTCGTTCTCCTACGTCACGCCGTTACGCGCCCCGAATTGGCTGCGCCGATGCAAATAGGAGAGCGGTGGCCTTCCAGGGTTTCAACTCCCCTACCGCAACCAACAACAAAGTGACAAAGGACCCTGGTACCTCGACATCTACGGCGTATCGCGGACGATAAGGGACCCGCCTTTGGGTGAGAGCGGGTCGATCCAAACAAGGGAGACACTCGTATGGGCAAATACATCACCTTCTTCTCGTACACAGCCGAGGCAGTCCGCGGCATGATCGATCACCCAAGTGACCGTACAGCCGCAGTCAGGGGGCTGGTGGAATCGCTGGGCGGCTCGGTGGAATCGTTCTATTGGATGACGGGGGCACAAGACGGCTTCGTCATCACGGACGTACCCGACGGGGTCTCCGGCGTCGCCTTGTCGGCTGCTGTCGCCAGCACTGGAGCGGCCGCCAATCTGGAGTCGCATGAAATCTTCGACCACGACCAGCAGGCGGAGATCGTGGCGAAGGCGAAGACGGCGCTCCAGGCCTACAGTCCACCGACCTAACCCCTCCTATCACGCCACCCTGTTGAAATAAGGAAGCCGACACCTCTTCGATAGGTGTTCCGATTCGCTCGGGGGCCCGGTGAACACATCACCGGGCCGGGCTTTTCTATTGCCCAAACATACACCCCCGCGGAGGTTCCTGATGGTGACTTTTGTGGCAACTCGACCCGTGGAGTTAGACCCAAAGACAAGCCTCACAAGAGAAAAACCCCTGCTATACAGGGGTTTTGTCTGGTGGAGCTGAGGGGATTTGAACCCCTGACCCCTTGACTGCCAGTCAAAGCTCGGTCCTACCACTTCGTCACAGCCGGTACCACCCACTTGGAAGAACAGACCGCCTACCAGGGGTTTCTCCCTTTGCCGTACCAACACGTCCCATTGCGCCACGGCCAGAACTGCAGGTGATAAGCGCCCGATAGGCGCCCCCCGCCCTTGGTATTTCCTGCCAAACAGAGAAAGCCCGGCAAACCGCCCTAAGTGTCATCAGGTTGCTGCTTGGGAACCGTCTGGTCCGGCACTTTTGCGTCGTCTTGGATGTGTGCGGGCTTGGGGAATCGCTGTGTAGGGTCGAACTCTTCTCTCTGTGTAGGGACACTCTCTACCTCGAGTCCTCCAGGTGTGAGAAGTGGGAGTGGACACCGCCAGGCGGGCGGGCAAGACGGAGTATCGGAGGGCGAGAGGAGTGTGTTGTATGCGACGGCAGGCATTGAGGATCGGAGCCGTTGGAGCCATCGTCGGCGGTGTGATTGGTCTTGTTGCCAACCTTCTGCATCCCCGCGAGTCGGGGTCCCTGGACG
>CAZSOF010000097.1:0-7556 GCA_964607685.1 uncultured Acidimicrobiaceae bacterium
CGTGGCTGGCCATGTAGTTAGAGATGAATGATGTGATGAGCGCGGCGATGGGCAGTGCGGTGAAGGCGCCCATAGGTCCGGCGATGGCCCCGCCGGCGAGAGCGGCACCGAAGGCCACGCCACCGTTGAGGGTCATGGTCTTCGCACTGAGTCGTGGACTGAGCCAGTAATTCTCCACCTGTTGATAGACCAGGACGTATGCAAGGACGATCAAGCCGGCCGTGAGCCCCTGGAAGGCGATGGAGAGCAGGACCGGCACGGCCCCGCCGATGTAGGTGCCGATGACGGGTATGAACACGGACACGAACGAACCGAAGAGAGCCAGAGCCAGGGCCGAGCTCACCGGCAGTCCGACGAGCACCATGGTGAAGAAGAAGCCAAGCCCGTTGATCAACATCAACAGCAGTCTCGAATAGAAGTAGCCACCCGTCTGGACTATGGCCTGGTCCCAGGTCCAGCCGATGCGTTCCTGGGTAGGCGAGCTGAAGAGACGAAGGGTCGCCCTCTGTACACGCGGCATGTCGGCAGCGAAATAGAAGGTGAACATGGCGACAGTGGCCATCTCGAAGATGAACTCGATGCCACTTGCCGCCAGCCCCAATAGCGTGCCGAAGGGCTCGTCAGCGAAATCCGCCGTCGCATCGCCAGCATGTTCAGTATGCGCCCCCAGCGGATCGAGACCCGGTACGTCAACTCCGAATGTGTCCGACAGCCATGTCTCGGTCCCCGTGATCCAATCGCTCCCGCGCTCCCCGATGACCTTGGCCAATTCGGCGATAGAGGGAATCATTATCGCCACCAGTAGGATCGTGAAGACCGCGCCCCCCAAATAGATCACGCCGGTGGCGGCACCGCGGCGCCATCCATAACGGTTGACCAGCCAGCGAACTCCCGGGTCGAGGGCCAGCCCGAAGAAGAAGGCGATGGCGATCATGGCCACCAACGTCGAAGCCTGTCTGATGGCCCAAATCAGGAACAGCGTCACGAGCACTGCGCCGATCGCCTGCCAGATGATCCTGCCTTCGACCTGGACCGTCACCGGCTCGGTGTGAAGTTGACCCTCGGCATCCTGATCGTGTCCGGCACCACCGCTGTCAGTCATGGGATCTCCTGGATCTGGGTCTGCGCCCGGGCGAGCTCCTCGAATGAACTATTGGGGATCCTTCGAACCAGGAACAAGGCGACGACCACTGTCGCCGCGGCGACCATCAGCCCCAGCCAGAGAGCCGTCAACTGACTCTCGGCGTAGGCGTCGACGATGGCCTCCTGCTCGTCGACGCTCAAGCCCGACTCACTTATCGCTTCTGCCACCTCACCGGCCGACACGAACTGAATGGAACCATTGAGCCGGACGGTGATCTCGCTGGACAACTCGGCTGAGATCCTTGGATCGTCGGCGATCTGGCTCACGAAAGCCGAAGCCAGGGCACCGATGACGATGGCGCCAATGAGCGCCGTCCCGATCGAGGACCCCAGCTGTTGGGCGGTGTATTGGAGACCACCGGCCTCACTGCGGTCCCGCGGCCCTATCGAAGATTGAATCACGTTGCCCAGCTGCGATGCCAGAAGTCCCATTCCCACTCCCAGCAGGGCCATGGCAAGCCCGAACGCTGACCCTTCCAGCACTGGCTCGATGGTGCCGGCCAGCACCAGAACAGCAGCGAGAAGGACCCACAACCCCCAACGAACGATCTGCCGTGGGGTCCAGTTCTGACTCATACGCGCCCCGACGAATGACATGATGAACATGGTCACCGACACCGGGAGCATCTTGAGCCCGGTGTCGAGAGCATCGAGTCCCTGCACGACCTGCAAATAGAGCGGGATCGAGAAGAAGACGCCCATGAGAATCAGGTTCTGAGCGAGGAACATCTGCAGCCCGGCCTTCAACGGCTTGATCTCGAGCAGCCCGAGCCGGAACAAAGGATCCCGGTTTCGGCGCATCCGACGTTCGGACCAACGGACAAACCACCCCAGAACGATGAGACCCGAGCCAATGACAAACGGCGTCAACGCCAGGCCGAGAGGAGACACCGGGGAGTTGACATTCTGTACCCATCCCCATTCACTGGCTTGAAGGATTCCATAGACGATGAGACTCAACCCCAGCGCAGAAAGAACTGCACCCACCCAGTCGATCTTGGGAACTGGGTCGGGCTTTGGTGGGTCCACGATCCATCTGACCAGAGCGACCACGATCAACGCCACGACCACCTCCCCAACGAAAACGTATCGCCAGGTGAAATTGCTGGTGACCCATCCACCCAGAATCGGCCCGACCGCAATGCCCGCCCCAGCTACTCCCCCGATCACGCCATAGGCGACGGCCCGATTCGCTCCCTGATAGGAGCCGGCGATCAGCGCCACAAGAGCGGGTAGCACCAGAGCTGCCCCGATGCCTTCGAGTATCGACCAGCCGACCAGGAGCTGCCAGACCTCGGCAGAGGCAGCGGTAAGGGCGGAACCAGTGCCGTAGATGATCAGCCCTACCCAGAAGGCCTTCCGACGCCCCCAGATGTCACCGACCTTTCCTCCAATGATCATCAGCGCGGCCATGGTCAGGGCATAGAAGGTGATGATGCCTTGGATCACCGTGACCGTCGTGTCGAAGTCCTCGACCAGCTGGCTGATCGAGACGTTCATGACGGCCTGATCCAGGACCATCAGAAACTGGGCCAGCGACAACACGATCAACGCCCGCCATCTCACGGCGGCGAACCTAGTGAACGGAGCCTGACAGCACCGGATTCAGACGTTCATCCACACCGACTCTGGAGCATGGCACCAGATGCCACGCCGTGTGGCCGAGGGGATTCAGCTCTTCTCGAGGGAGGTGTACAGCTCCTCTTCCTGGTCGAAGTGGAGTTTGAGGATGGCGTGCAGCCCATAGAGCGTGCGGCGCAGGTCTCTGACGTCTGCTGGGTGTGGGCCACCGGCTCCGAGGTCATCGACCTGCCGTTTGAAGAGATCGATGAGATGGAAGATCTCCCGATGAGTCCGGCTCATCATGGCCATTGGGTCCTCTCCCGGCAGGATCTCGGTCATACGCGGATAGACCTCGGTCTCGTCGTTGGCCTCATGGGGCAGGATCTCGTCCACGAGGAATCGCTTCACCTCCTCCAGTGAGCGCATGCCCTCGGCAGCAGACTGGGTGTCGAGAGTGTCGGCAACGTGTCGCAAACTGTCCAGCTGCGGGATGAGCTCCTGATGTTCGCCTCGGAGCTTCTCGGAGAGCTCGTCGGGAAGTCTGGGTCCGCTCTCAGTGGGGCTTTCCCCACCTAGGGCCCGCAAGGCATTGAGGATCGCAATCACATCGATGCCCTCCTGGACCAGGGCTCCGACGATCGGGACCAGCAGCCCGAACCCTGCAACCGTCATGGCCACCAACGAGAGTCCCATGCCCACCAGGACGCTTTCCAGGGCGATCCGACGGGAGCGCTGGGCGATTGCGATGGCGTCGACCAGTCGCTGGAGCCGGTCGACTACGAGAATCACGTCTGCTGCCTCTGAGGAAGCGGTGGCCCCCCTCGCTCCCATCGCCACTCCGACATCGGCAGCCGCCAGGGCGGGGGCGTCGTTGATCCCATCACCGACCATGGCTGTGGTGCCCGCTCGTTGCAGGTCCTGCAGCAGCCGCACCTTCTCCTCCGGTGTCGCCTCGGCGAGGATGTCATCGACCCCGATGGCAATCCCGACCGACCTGGCCACCAACGGGTGGTCACCGGTTGCCATGACCACTTTGTCGACACCGGTGCGCCGAAGCGCCCTGATCGTGTAGGCCGCATCCGGACGCATCCGATCGTCGAAGACCAATGCCCCGGCGATCTCGCCATCCACAGAGACATATACGACCGTCGGTGACACCCTGGTGACCCGGGCGCGGAAGACACCGACCTCCGGCGGCTCAGGCGACCCATCGAGTATCCAGGCAAGCTTCCCGACCGCCACCTCGCGCTGGCCGACCTTGGCCGAAACACCGGCTCCGTGCTGCTCGTCCACCTCGGTGGGCAGCGAGAACTCCAAGTCGCGTTCTCGTGCTGTGGCGACGATGGACCGGGCGAGGATGTGCGACGAGACCTGGTCGACCGAGGCAGCCAATGAGAGGATCTCCTTCTCGGTCACGTCGTCGAAAACGGCTATGGATCGGAGGACGGGCTGACCGACCGTCACCGTCCCGGTCTTGTCTATGACGACGTTCTTGGTCCCGGCCAGAGCCTCCAGCGCTCCGCCTCCTCTGAAGACGACACCTCGATGTGCGGCTCTGGAGACCCCCGACACGATGGCTATCGGTACCGCGAGCAGCAACGGACAGGGTGTGGCGACCACGAGTACCGCGAGCCCCCGCATCGGATCACCCGACACCAACCATGCCAGCCCGGACACTCCGAGAGCTAGGGGCACGAACCAGCCCGCCCATCTGTCTGCCAGGCGCACGGCGGGTGGCCGGGATTGACGGGCTGACTCGACGAGACGGATGATTCCCGCGTAGGTGCTCTGTGCAGCCTCCTCCGTCGCCTGGATCTCGAAGACGTCAGCCCCGTTGACCGTGCCGCTGCTGACCAGATCGCCCTTCCTCCTCTCGACTGGCAAAGGCTCACCGGTCAGCGCAGATTCGTCGACCACCGCCACCCTGCTCATGACGACCCCATCGACCGGGATGACCTCCCCCGACTTGACCAGGAGTCGGTCGCCCCGCTGGACATCGTCGACATCAACGGTCTCCACGTTGTCTCTCCGCACAAGGTGAGCCGTTCTTGGGGCGCGCTGGATCAGTGAGGTCAGCTCTCGCTCTGCCTTTCCGGCGGCAAAGTCCTCGAGGAACTGACCCGTCGCCACCATCAGCCCGATAATGGCCGCGGTGAGAAGCTCTCCCAGCGCCAGAGCCGCAACCACCGCGAGCAGGGCGATGATGTCCACTCCGGGCTGGCGCCGTCGCAGTCTCTCGATCATCTCGCGGAGCAGTGGGACGAGGGGGACCAACGCCACCAGCATCAGAGAGACATCCACACCGATATCAATGTCGAGGAGGGCGAATAGACCGGCTGTAGCCAGTCCAGTGATCGCGAAAGCCAGCATGAACGCCATCGAGCGTCCGGTCCGCATGACCCAAGTCAAGCCGGAATGCCGTCAGCGATCCAGGGGAACCAGCCTCTTCGTAGTGTGACCTTCGGCACCAGGACTTCCAGGCCTCGGATTCGGCTGCGGCCTCCCTCGTTTGCCCATATCGGTGAGCCGCACCGCGAGCAGGACGCCGACGACGCATGCCGATCCCAGATAGAGGCCCATCATGAGAGGTGTCCACGTGTCGGTTCCTGCGGATACTCCGTGTATCAGCGCGGCGAGGAAGACTCCCAGACTGGAGAAGTGGATGAGCCGCCAGCTCTTCTGCCCGATATGTCTCTTTATGTAGAAACTCCCGACGACGATGGCGAGGCCGTAGGTCGCCACCACGCCGAAGGCGACGGCTCCTCTTCGCCAGTCGGATACCCCCGGTACCAGCAACTCTTTCCAGGTGAACTCCAGGTGCTCGTTCAGCGAGAGGACGGCCACGTGAACCACTGTGGCCAGGAGCGCGGCGATGCCCAGGGACTCGTGAAACCAAGTCAGTGGTTTGGCCTTCACCAACCGGGCGAGCAGCTTCGAGCTGACCAGCAGACCCCAAAATGTCGCTGCGCCCACCGCGGCAAAGGCGACAATCCCGGATCCGCGGATGATCATCCATTCCAGGCTCATGCCGCCATCTCGAGACCGGGAGTGCCGTACACCGACCCGTCGTGCCAGATGATCAGAGCCGCGGTGATCCACCTCTGCTCGGCGGCCCAGGCCAGCCCCTCCGTTCCGAGCACGAGGACGGCCTTCGCCCCGGCTTCAGCATCGGCAGCAGTGTCGGCCAGAACCGTGGCGCTGAGCACAGGCGTCTCCACCGGCCTCATGGTCCTGGGGTCGATGACATGATTGACCTCGGTACCGGCAACCCGCCACCGCCGCTTGCCAACCGAACTCGTCGCCAGGGCGCCGATCCCGACTTGCACCCTCGCCACCACTTCATTGGCGACGTCGGTCACCGTCGCTGTCGTGTCGGGATGTCCGCTTCTCAGGTCACCGCCGACGGAGACCACCGTGGCCAGGCCGTCCATGACGGCCCGGTCGGCGGCCCACCCCTTGCCGATACCACCGAGATCGATCTGGACCTCGGCAGGTCGTATCAGGACTGCGCCGTCAAGGCGCCAATCACTCCTGGTGAGGTTGGCCGGGGGGTGGTCTAGATCGGACACATCCTCGAACGAACGGTCATATCCCCAGGCTTTCACTGCGGAGCCAACACCAATGTCGACCAGCCCACCGGTGAGTCGGCGTGCCCGCGACCCGGCGCGGATCGCGTCGAGCAGGATGCCCGTGACATGCACCTCCGACGTCTGCTCCCGGTTCAGTCGGCTCAACTCGCTTTCCGGGCGGAATCGACTGCACCTGGCCTCGACGAATTCGAACCAGGCACGCAGCGCAGGTAGCCCACCCTCATCGCACCAGGCCTCGACCTCGGTGCTCATTGCCGGGAACCGGACGCCGATCACGAGCCACTACTCCTGGGAGCAGGCGGAGGCGTCGCCGCCACAGGCCCTGTGCTGGCAGGAGCGGTCTGTTGTCGCACGTAGACCGTCCGCACCTCCGGCGACGCCTCCGCTGAAGGCTTATATCTGAGAATCACCAGGCCCCGGGCAGGGGGGTTGGGCATGGCCGCAATTTGAGTTGCCGGGATCTCGATCATCGTCGGCCGCACGTCGACGACTACTGCGTTGTCCGACTCGAGACCGGCGATGGTGACCACCGTTCCCCAGGCCACAGCGGCTCCAGTCCACGTCAGAATCCTGCTCCGACGCGAGGCGTCGAACCGGCTCATGGTCTCTCCTCAGACGTCGCAACCCGAAGCGGCACACCAAACTCGATCAGGACCGACGAGACGGACTCGGGCAACTGAGCCAGCTCGCCGGCATCGGCCAGATCGGCGTTCCCGGCGCGCTGGAGAGTTCTGGTCACCGCGGCGCTCACTCCCGGCAATGAGGGGTCGGTGCTCAGGGGGGCCAACGATGGCTGTGGTGTGACCACGGTCGACGTTGTGCTTCCGACTGCAGGATCGGGCTCCGGGCCGCGACCGGTGAGACCCAAGATTGTGACCACCCCGGAGACGAGCACCGCCAATCCGGTGAGGGTGCCAGCCGAGGCTCTGCTCATCAGTCGTCCTCGTCTTCGTGCTCGTCGTCGTCGTCCTCCTCGTGGTCGTCGTCGTCGTGGTCGTCGTCGTCCTCCTCGTCGTCATCGTCGTGCTCGTCGTGGTCGTCGTGGTCGTCGTGGTCGTCGTCGTGATCGTCGTCGTGATCGTCGAACATGGTCGTCGACGTGGTTCCTGTGCCCGCGGTGGACGCGCTAGCCGCCGGCACGACGATGGTCTCCACGATGGGCGGTGCCTTCGGTGCCGGCGGGAGGGGCATTCCCTCCTGTTCGCAGACATCGCGGAGTGCATCCAACGCCGCCTGTTGCACGTCGCTGGCCTCCCCGGT
>CAZSOF010000097.1:7656-9129 GCA_964607685.1 uncultured Acidimicrobiaceae bacterium
TCAAACCTCCAGATAGATGCATTCGCCCGGACACTCCTCCGCGGCCTCGATCACCGAGCCGAGAAGCACCTCTGGAACCCGAGCCTGACCTTCGAGCCCGTCGGGCCCGCGCCCCGGAGTGGACGAGCCGTCGAAGATGACGGTCTCGCCGAAGTGCGCCGAGTCCTCCTTGACGGCCCAGATGCCGTCGCTTCGCTGATGGAAGACCTCGGGGGCGATCTGCGAGCACGTGCCGGCTCCCGTGCAGGCGTCCCCGTCGATCCAAACTGTGGCCATGCCACTCCTTCCACTAGGAATGGCCAGCGTCACTCATGAGGGGCTAAGGACACCTCAGGTGTAACTCAAGGAATCGCAAAGAAGGCGGGGCTCAATCCTCGTCCTCCTCTGAGACGCTGACACCCAGGTCGCCGTCCCTCCAAGAGGCCTCGATCTCAACCTTGTGAGATTCGCTCTCGAACTCGACCTTCACCTCGGGTGGACCCGGTTTCTCTACTTCAACCTGAAAGCCAGGTGCCGGGGTGGCCGACTGATAGGCGACCTCCTGTGGTCGGTACCTCAGAATCACAGTGCCCCCGCTGGTCTGCACCGATCGGGTCTGCCACACCGCCTCTGTCGCTGGGAGGCTCGTGGAGGTGGCGCCTGCATCGTTGGTGGTGGGTGGGACAGATGTGGTTGTCGAAGTCGACGCTGGCTCCAACGTCGAGGTCGAACCGGCGGTCGAACCGGGAATGGTGTCTGTCGTGGTCGTGGACCCTGGACCAGGGATGACCGGCGCGGCCACGTTCAACGGCGCGATCGGCCGCTCACTCACCTGGTTGTCGGCCGCGCTCACAATCTGCCAGGTCACCGTGGTGGCCAGGACGAGCACGATCGACCAGCCCGCGAACATGCTCAAACGCTTCACATGAGAGATTGTCTCAGAGCCCGCGACCGGTCACATCAAGCAACTCTCAAGTTTTGCTCAAGCCAAGCCTCAGCTCGGAGAGGTACCGATAACCTGGCCGCCCATGGCCCGAATGGTGCTGGTTGAAGACGACTTCGAGATCCGAAGACTGGTCGCGGAAGCCCTGGCGGATCGCGGTCACGATGTCGAGAGCGCTTCGTCGGCGATGTCCGGGCTGGAGTTGACGGTGCGAGAGCGACCTGACCTGGTCCTGCTCGATCTAGGGCTCCCCGACCTCGACGGCATCGAACTCCTCCGAATGATCCGTGCTGTCAGTCAGGTTCCCGTGATAGTGATCACCGCCAGGGGTGGCGATGAAGTGGTCGTCAAGACCCTCGATGCCGGGGCGGACGATTACCTCGTCAAGCCCTTTTCCGTGGCGCAACTCGAGGCCAGGGTTCGGGCAGTGCTACGTCGGGGCTCGTCCGGCTCGGTCACGCCCCTCAGGGTTGGCGACCTCGAGATCGATACGGCGGCGAGAGAGGTGCGTCTGAATGCCGAGCTGATCGAGTTGAGCCCCAAGGAGTTCG
>CAZSOF010000098.1:0-8976 GCA_964607685.1 uncultured Acidimicrobiaceae bacterium
AACACGGGCAAAGGGGTGGTCGCACACCAGGACGGCGGAACGGACCCGACCGAACCGGGTCAATCAGTTCAACAGGAGATCCACCGCCCCGACCGGTGGGGCGCCACACCACAATCATCGCTCCCAGCCGGTTACCTAGCGGTTGTTTCGGGTCGGTCTTGGCGTTGACGGCGCGCCTTATGCGCTGGGACGACGTGGTATGAGATTTACGGCCGTCTCTGTGCGTGTGTGGGGATGCCAGGTGGGATGGCGAGGTCTATCGGGTGATCGGTTCTCTGAGATGGATGTGACCGCGGAGGACAGTGCTCAATTGTGTCCGCACGTCTTCCTCGGTGGCGGTCGGATCGAGGGAGAGGGCCAAGAGGGTTCGTCTGATGGCGGCAGCGAGTTCAACTTGGGATTCGTCGTCGAGTTGCGGTACGACCTTCCCCAGGGTTTCGACTAGACCGTCGGCGTCCTGTTGCAGTGTCTTGGCGAGCTGCGATTGCATCTCGGCGACTCCGAGTTCGGCGGCCGCAGCGATTGCGGGTTTGATGAGTCTGAAAATGTAGATCGTCCTGTCGACATACACGCTCGCCACTTCGTTGGGACCTTTTTTGGCCCCTTCGCTCATTTGTGTCTCGAACGTGTGGCAGGCAAGGCCAAGGGCTTCGGGATTGAGGCCGTGTAGCAGCAAGCTCTGTTTGCTGTCGAAGTAGTGGTAGAGGCCGCCCACGCTTATGTTCGCCAGTCTGGCCATAGAGTCCATCCGCGCTCGGGCACCGTGTCGGCGGATTGCGGGCAGTGCGGCGGCGTAGATACGAATCCGCTCCTCGGCTGGATCGTTGCGTGGTCGGCCTGGTTTTTCGAACGACACCGTTGAATCCTCGATCAATACCTCCGGGTCTAGCGCATCGTCAGCGTGACGGTTAATCGTAGACAAGACCGCCTACCCGAAGTGAGTGATAGGAGTCAGGCATGACTGAGTTGTTGGATGGTCAGAAGGTAGACGAAGGCTTCTTGGTGGGTTTCTTCGCCCGCTGGGAAAAAGCGTGGACCTCGGGTGATCCGACCCAGGTGGCCGACCATCTCACCGAGGACGTGATCTTCCAGAGTCCTGATGTTCCCACCACGCTTCATGGCCGCGAGGATGCGCTTGGCTATCTGACCATGTTGTTCCGGGCATTCTCGGATCAGCGGTTGGAGGTGCTTGACTTCTATCTGACACCTGACGGCATGGGTGTGGCCGATCGGGTGCTTTGGGGTGGGACCATGACCGGCCCGTTTGCTCCCTCCGACCCTCCCGGCTACGAACCTACGGGACAGTGGGTGGAGATGACCGCCTTCGGTGGCTTCCGCTTCCGCGACGACCGAGTCTCGTGGTTCCAGGCGGTTTTCGACATGTTGGAAATAGGCCGTCAAATTGGCGCTGTCCCCGCAGAGGGAACATTTGCCGATCGGATGGGTGTTCGCATGCAGCATCGTCTGGCTCGGAAGCAGCGGAAATTGGAAACCTGACTGATGCCTGATACGACCTCACAGCCCGACGGAACACGCAAAATCCAGGAACCACAACAGGCTGGGGGGGGGTCTCGATGAGCACTCGAGTCGACCACCGGGCCCGAATTGGAAACTGCCCGGGCGATGAAAGGGGAACCTCTTTGGACATCCCCGAGGTGGGCTGTTGGACGATCGAGGTTCGTGGCGGCGACGCAACAACTCAACTCAGCGTCGACATCTTCAAGGACGGTCGTTAGCGCTTGTCGCCAATTCGAGGCGGATAACGCGCATTTCAGAAACCACGCAAATCGACACCTCTCGCTCGGGTTGAGATGCTACGACTGAGCACTAGGTTCCGCAGAGGCGCGTTCTCAGGCTGTTGGTCGGCGTCCAGCCATGAGTTGGCCAGCTATGGCAATGACAAGCAAGACGCCTACCCCTATGACGAAGAAGCCAAGTTCACCGTCAGCAATCCCGTTTGCAAACACCGCGGCGATCGTCGCAACCAGAACCCAGGTGACATACCAGGCCCACCTCGTGCCCTTCCGGTAGCCGTTGAGAGCTGCGATGAGGCTCATGGCACCGATCGACGTCAAGTAGATGGCAACCCACCTCGCTTCTCTTTCCTCTCCGAACACCGCATCCGGAAATGAGCCTCCCAGGTCGCCAGCGGTTGTCCCGAGTCGCTCAGCCAGGTCGTCCACCACGGAACCAGGCCCGGCGAAGAACCAGCCAATTCCGTTGAGTATGTAAAGGGCACTCACCAGCATCAGCAGTCCCCAACCGATCTTGGCAACTCTCGGCTGGCGTAACCCTGCCTCGGCCTCGGTCATGGTTTCTCCTCTCCAGGCTGCGGTTGGACGGAGACCAACCAAGGACCGATGAGGGACAGGCCGGAAACCAGCTTTGCGGCGGAGCGCCGCCTGGCACTCCTAAGTCTCTGATCAGCCTCGCAGTGAAGCTTACGCGTTGGACCGGTGGCTTGCATGAACGCTGTTGACTTGGAGCTCCATGCCTCTCCCCAGGGCCACCTACGCTTATCGCTAGCCTTGCCGAGCTTCAGGACCTCGGTGGGTCTCTGATTGGCCTCAAAGTCCCACCGGAAACCCACCCTGGGCAGGCCTCCTTCGTCCAGTCCAGTTGCGCATAACGGCTTGTCGGCGTGTGTCATCCACGGTTCGCTACGACCTCCGTGTTTCGCGGACCTCGCAGGGCCGCAGCGTGTCTCGGAGTAGCCTGCGCGCACTACTCCACTCCAACAGTGCTCATGTCCTGGTTTCGGTCTCTGAATGGCGTTGTCACCTTGTCTTACCTGGCCTTGCTGAGTCTCCTCTTGCGGTCGTATGCCGATACCGCGTTCATTCTCGAGGAAGACTTCTCAGACTTGGGGAGAGGATTCGTTGTTGCCTGGATTGTCGGGTTCACGGCCATTATCGGTGGTTGGATATGGGCATTGGCCGCCTCGGCCAAAGGAAGCCGAAAAAGTGTCTACCTTCTGCTCGTCTACGCGTTTACTTGCGCGACGTGGTTTGGGGTTGGCTCGCTCATCGCCTTCGCCAACTTCGTCGAGGAGATAGTCCTTTTTGGGTCATCTCTGATCTTGGGCATCATCGCTTTCATCTCGGTCTGGCTTCACCTGCGCGACCGAAGACACGACATCACACCTGATGCCGCGGATGAAGCCCACTAAACATTGCGGGTCCGATGCATACCCAACATCAGAAGGTGATCCAGCAGGCTTCCCAGAACCCAGTGCAGAACAAACGATTATCGAGGGGTAACGCCCTTTAGGTCACGAGCAGATCGGCACATGTTGCTCGGGCTGAGGCGCTCTGGATTGCCGGTTATCGGATGAGGAAAGGAGGGGCCCCGGATGACACCGTCCCTGGTGTCGGAGTCCTACGCAGGTGAGACCGTTACGCCAGTTGCCTTCCTGTTAGTTGACCAGAGTCGGAGCAGGAGCGCGACCGCGATCGCTGTCGGCATGACGTTGTGCACCATAGGGATGTACATGTCGTCGGGAATTGTGAGAGAGAACACGGCCAGTAAACCCAAGTTCCAAACTATGGTTGCCCATCCGACGACCTTCAAACCTCGAGGCCCTTTCATCAGTCCCCAGCCCAGGGCCGCCAGACCGAGAAACGCCAACACCACATAGCCGACGACCAACGAAGTGGGGATACCAATCGGCCCGTTTCGGCTGGATACTCTTGTGTGCGTCAACTATCGATTAGCCCTTCTCAGCTTGTGCTGCGAATCACGGTCCGGTTGGTGTTCAGAAGTGCAACGCCGATGACAGCAGGCATGATTAGCAGGAGGGCGGGGATTCCGAGAAAGAACGAGTCGGCGACGAGCCAGACAAGTCCCCAGACCAATGTCGTCTGCCCGACCCATGAAGGAAGCAGTGTCGATTTCAGCAATGCCGCACCGAAACCGGCCTGCGCGGCGAATCCGAGGACCGTATAGACGAACTGGATCTTGTCGAACAACCCGTCGTCCAACACGATGTAGATCTCGGGGGTGATCCCGGTCCTGGCCGCTTCCTTGACCGCCCAGGTGGTCAATCCGATAGTGAAGACGGCTTCGAGGATCGCCAGCACCGTGGCGACGACGGTGACGGCCAGGGCCAAGATCGCCAATTGCTCGCCTCCGGAATTCACCAGAAGGCGGGTGAGGCCGACGAACCCCAGAACCAGCAGTATCCATGCCACTGCCCACAGGTAGACGTTGAAACGGAACGCCGACAAGTAGGGCTCGAGACCAGCCAGTCACCCTCCGAGAAAATCGAAGAAGGCCGATAGGGCACCGCTGGCGATCATGACGAAGGCGGCCACCAGCACAAGGAGCAGACCGCCGCTCAATAATCCACCGGAGAGTCTCCGCATGCCCCGGCCGCCGTTCTGTTCGGATCCGGGCGGCATGTCTCTCAAGACACGGCCAATCCTCTTCTCGTCACGTCAACCCGGCGCTCTTCCGCAAGAGGGTGTTCAGCCACCCATACCATCGGAGCCACACTTTGTTGCCTCATGACGAGCAAGCCACCGTTTGTTCCGTATCCGCCCTATCACGCCATCGCCAAAGTCAGGACCGGGCCGAGTAGCTCCCGTCCATCTCTCCGCATCCCAGTAAGCCTGGTGCCTGTAAACGCCTCCAGGATCGTTGTACCAGCCTGGCTCGGTCGGCTGCTCTCCCATGACCTCCATTCAACCGCCCAGCACGCCACCCGTCCATGACGGTCTCCCACGCACCCGGCCACAACCAGTGCCACTGCAACCGGTGTCGTGAACCTCGTCAACGACGTGAACCTACTGGGATCGGTGGCGGTTGCCCGGTTCAGACAATGAGAATGAGGCGTCACGCCCCGGAATGGGAGTCCAGCCAGCTTCTGAGCTATCTGAGAACTGTGATATCAGCCACTGCGGGGGCGGATTTGTGGGACCGAACGTGGCGGCACCGTCGCTGGGCTCACTCGGCCTTGGCTACACGGCGCACTGCTGTGATGAAGAAGAAGAGGAACAGGATCCCGAGGATCTGATACAAGAGCAGTACCAACCTCGGCATGATCCATTGTGCAATTGGCACGTCCACCAGTCGGAAGAAGGCCAGTGGCGCAAACAGGACTCTCAGCCACGCCTGGATCAGAGAGTCGGGGGTGAGGGTCGGCAGGCGCTCCCACGTCAAGTAAAGGAAGACCGGGAGGCTCAATCCAACATGCCAATAGAGGGGGAGGCCGATCCGTTCTCCGTATCCAACCAAAGCATGCAGAGAGAGCAGGAGCCTCTCTCGCCAAGCTTGACGCTCCCACCCCAGAGAACGTCTTCGACAGATAGCCGCGGTGAGCCTGGTATCGGCCTGCACAGAGCCAGAAGCGTGCTTGTTCCGAACCAGTCGAGACATCCGCGCCCAGAAGTGGGCCCGCTGAGACCAGGCCGTGTTAAGGGAAGGTTCAGGCTCCACGTCCTCATGTCCGGATTCCTGCTCGGGGGGAAGCGGCCAGAACATGCCTTCGAGCGCTTTCTTGATCTGTCGAGCAGATCTCGGGATCCACGGGCTTAGTTGTTCAGCCTGTTCCAATTCCCCCAGTACTTCGGGTTCGAGGAGCTGGAAGAAGCTGATCATCGCAAGATATCCGCCTCGTGCCCGTGACACGTCCGCCACCGCAAGGGGTTCGGATCGATGGCCTGTTACAACACCTCCGACTTCCACATGGAGGTCAGCCACAAACCCCCTTGCGTCCCAAACCGAGCCCGACACAGTCACCTCGGAAACGATTCCAGTGGGTCGTCGCCAAATGAAGGTTGGATGAGCCTTCCCTCGACGCGAACTTCGCCCACTCCAGAAAAGGTCAGGTCCTCTGTCGGCCGCCAGTAGTACTCCTCTTCCGCCGAACCTCCAAGGGCCGCATCGAGAAAGTGGAGAACTCCTGATGCTTCAGTGTGACTTCCGCGCTGAACCCAGCCGATATCGACACGTCGATCGGCAATCACGAAGTCGGCGGGGCCCCCAGTCCGGGCCACATACATTGCCTAATACAACTTGGGCGGTCCCCGGCTCAATCGTCGTACCGTCCCTGACTCTCACGCTCCGAATGGTGAGATGCCCTCCGTGGATGGTGATTGAACCTCCCACCGAGCCCTCATATACGTTCAAGTCACCGGATTGCTCGAATACCGCATCAGCGAGCCTGAGCGAGGCAAGAGTCTCTGCGGTGCGAGCTAGGAGTACGTGGCCCCTAGCAACCTCAAGGTGTTCGACTCTTGCGTCTAAGGACATGGGAAGTGGGCCTCGACTGTGCATCCAGAATCAGACTCAAACGAGGAACCTCGACCATCGAGTCTGACTCATTTAG
The DNA here is from genome assembly GCA_964607685.1 of uncultured Acidimicrobiaceae bacterium. Classification (GTDB taxonomy): domain Bacteria; phylum Actinomycetota; class Acidimicrobiia; order Spongiisociales; family ZC4RG35; genus JANQRA01. Next base: position 6,329 of record CAZSOF010000098.1, read on the forward strand.
AACGGTGAGCTCTTTCAGGTTGGCTGGCCGTATCTGAATCGCGGGGAACTTCTCGCTTGCCCGCAGCAATAGTCTGCGAGGTGGATCCTGTGAAGGTACCTCTATGTCAAGAACCGATCCGGTGGGAGCTCCTCCAACCCACAGACTGCTTCGCCTTCCGACTCGCCCCCGAACGACCTGACCATAACGATGACCTCGGCGAGAAGCGCACGTAAGCCAGAGTCTTCCAGCCAGCCTTCAATGTCGCCATCGGTGTTCGGTTCTACGGTTCACCTACCAGTCGATAACAAGGCATCGGTGCTCAGGTCTGCGTACGAGCTGAGCGTCATGGTGTGGGAGGAACGCCTCAGTTGCGCGTTGGCGGGTTGCCGCACCTCCTCGCCGCTTAGAGCTCCGCCGGGATTCGGCGGGCCGACGCGATTCTAGTCCTGAGGACTCGTGCCAGACGACCGCACAGGGAGTGGTGACTGTCCTGGCACACCTACAACATCATCGACAATCCGGCTGGCGATAGACCAGTCGAATGTGCCGGAAGGATGGACAACAGAATGGAGGCACCAGCGCTGATGGTGCGATCGTGGCTACTACCACAGTCAACGGCAGAGATGACGCCCTATCAATCTCATTGAAGCTGCGGCTTTGGCCCCCTGGGTTGCCGTTCTAGTCGTAATCACTGCCGCAGCGGATTACCAGCGTCACACACATGTCACATGAGGTCCACACTCCAGGGCAAGATCAAAACAATGTCGTGTAAGACCTGGTGTAGGAGCTAGCAGACGAATAGCCGAACGCCCACGGCTTTCGCTTCTGAACAGGAGATTCGCGTAGGCCTGTGGATAGTTCGCAACGAGGGGGTCACGGGTTCAAATCCCGTCAGCTCCACCCATCGCCCTCCGGACTCATGGAGGGGCCAGGACATCGAGGTCGGGTCTGACCGCCCCGTCTTTCAGTCGCCTGCGTACCGCTGCTCCAGCCACGGGTCGCCATAGTCGTGGTATCCGAGGACCTCCCAGAAGCCCGGTAGGTCCGAGTTGGAAAGAGCCATCTTCCGAATCCACTTGGCGCTCTTCCAGAAGTAGAGGTGAGGAACGAGCAGTCGCGCTGGACCACCATGCTCGACGGGTAGTGGTTCTCCTTCAAATCGAAAAACGATCCATGCCTTCTCTCCCGTGACGTCCTCGATGGGCAGATTCGTGGAGTAGTTGCCGTAGCAGCGAAACAGCGCGTACGACCCACGGTCGTCGATGTCCGTGAGCAGGGTGTCGACCGACACACCCTCCCAGGTCGTGTCCAGCTTTGACCATTTGGTAACACAGTGAATGTCGACCTCGACAGTCTCTCTGGGCAGAGAGTTGAACTCCGCCCATGTCCACTCCTTCTCGATACCTCCAAGGTCCGTGACGCTAAAACGCCAATCCTCCTCTCGAGGGAGACGCGGGATGGGTCCTGCAGTGAGGATCGGGAAGTCGTCCGTCACGTATTGGCCGGGGGGAATTCGGTCGGTCGGGGCGTCATCTCGCCGGCGCCCCCGAAAACCACGGGTCAAGAATCCCATCGGTGCCTCCGTCGGTTGCTTGCCAACCGATGCATGATGCGGACTCGTGCGCCGGTAGTCATCCTTGGCTACTGGAGAGCCACGAAGGCCACGACCGCGGTTCGCTCTCGGGCTCGGAGAGATTCACGGACCACACCATCTCACAAGAGTGACTGGAGAGACCCAGAGCTTTGGGCTGTCCGGCGTTCACTTGGAACCATTGGATGTTGTGAGGACCATCGGACGGGCATGCCGGACATGGAAACCCGGCTGCTTGATTACTTATGACAGACGCCTTTCGTCAGCGAGAGGTTCGGGCTCTTCGTTCTCCGACGGCAGGGACGTCGAGGCACTAGAAGCTGTACCGCTTGGAGGCTTTGAGTCGATCGCAATGCGTGGCAGCACCGTTGTGCTCTGATGCATGGGCGGAATGTCCAAGAATTCGACGGCTGAATAGTCATCGGGGTCGTGTGGATGGCGAGAAAGCTCGTCTTCGTGGTGGTGGTTGCTTCTCATGAGCCGACCATGGCGCACTGGTGGCGGAATCGCCCCCGTCTGACTCCCTAGTTGGATCCCCAGTGTTCAGCTTCAACGTCGGTCAAGCGGGTGTTTCGAGGCGTGGGTTTTCGAGTAGTTGCCAGACCTCCTGCGGCTCTTCGGCACCCGTCAGGTCCCTCCGCTCTGTTTTGTGGGCCCACGTGGACTTGAACCACGGACCTCATCCTTATCAGGGATGCGCTCTAACCGGACTGAGCTATGGGCCCCGACTGGTAGTCAAGGTGGACCGATTCTACAGAGGGGACAGCGCTTTTTCGAAGTCGATACTCCTCGTTCAGCTCATCTCGGGAGCTGCCTCGCCTGCCCACTTTGAAGTCACCAGGTCACTTGGGCGCGGATTCGAATGGTTTCAGGGATGCGTTGTGACCCACGACCGGGAACTCCGGAGATGGGGAATTCTCCTCATGCTCGTCACTGCGATCTGTGGCATCTTCTCAGGGTCAAGTCTGTCGCTGAATGAAGGAGAGTCACATGTCGGGTGAGAGCAAGGAAGTCGTGAGGCGGTTCTTTGAGGCGTGGAGCAGACAGGACCTCGAGACCGCGGCCAGCCTCGTTA
>CAZSOF010000099.1:0-3603 GCA_964607685.1 uncultured Acidimicrobiaceae bacterium
AGAGAGCCGCCGAGCTGCTACAGGCCCGTCGCGACCGTCTCGGCGAGTCCTGACTCCGCTGCAACGGCTCATCCGTTGTGCAGATATCCCGGCTGAAGCGGTCATGTTGCACACTCGATCGGGGAGACACATTCGTTGTGCAGATGTCCCGGCTGAAGCGGTCAGGTTGACACTCGATTCGGGCGACCATCGTGGTTGCGGGCGGCTCAGAGGATCGTGGCCGCCATCTCCGCCAGGGGCGAGCGCACCGTTCTCTCCAGGGTCACGTGGGCGAAGAGGCTCGAATCCTTGAACTTCTCGATGAGGGCTGCCATCCCCCCGTATGGGGAGATGTAGGGGTTGTCCACCTGGGTCAGGTCGCCACAGAAGACCACCTTGGAATCACGCGACATCCTGGTGAGGATCACCTTCAGCGTCGACAGCTCCAGGTTCTGCGCCTCGTCGATGATCACGAACTCCCCGGTGATCGACCTGCCCCGCAGATAGGTGACCGCCGCCATCTCCAGCTCTCCGCGGTCGATCAGCTCCTCGACGGCATGGTGGGCACCGTCCACGCCGGCGTCGGAGAACAGGGCATAGAGGTTGTCGTGCACCGCCGCCATCCACGGAGCCAGCTTCTCGTTCAGATCACCGGGCAGGTATCCAACCTCCTGACGACCAACTGCCACCAGCGGGCGATAGACCGATACCCGGCGATAGCGGCCCTGCTCCAACACCTGTTCCAAAGCGGCGGCAAGGGACAGGAATGTCTTCCCGGTGCCCGCCATCCCCATCACCGAGACCGCGGGGATGTCCGGGTCGAGAAGCTGGTGCAGAGCAACCGCCTGCCGGACGTTCTTGGGCTCCACTCCGAACGCCCGCACATGGGCGGGCATCCTCTCCACCACCACGATCGGCTCCGTCTGGACCACCCTGGCCAGTGCCGAACGCGAGGCGCCACTGCGAAGGACGACGAACTCGTTGACCGGCGCCTCGATGTCGTGGATCTCCAACTTGCCCTCTTCGAACAGCTGGTCGATGGTCTCACCCGACACTCGATGCTCCATGATCCCGGAGTGGAGGTGCTCGACCTGCGCCGTGTCTGCCCGGTAGTCCTGAACCGGCACCCCGAGTTGAGCTCCCTTGATTCGCAGGGCCGCGTCCTTGGTCACCAGCACGGCGTCGGTTTCCTCGATCAGGTTGAGACAGGTGGCCAGGATTCGGTGATCGGGTGTCTTGGGATCGAGAACGCTGGGCAGGCGGTCGGAAGTGATGCCGTTGAGCTCGATCCGCAACGTCCCACCCCCGGGAAGGGAGACAGGTTCACGCATACCGCCGCCGGCGGATGCGCCCAACTCCTCCAGGAGCCTGATGGCTCCCCTTGCGTTGGCGCCGACCTCGTCCATCCTGGTCTTCTGACGGTCGAGCTCTTCGACCACGACCAGGGGGAGCACGACATCGTGCTCATCGAAGCGGAGGACGGAGGCGGGGTCGGCGAGGAGGACACAGGTGTCGATGACGAAGGTGGACCCCACCGGAGCGATCTCGTCAGATGTCGTCGCCAAGGATGACAGCTTCATCAAACGGTGACCGTATTACAAGGATCGCATTCAACCCGCCTGCTCGATCCTGAACACGGGGAAGTGACCGGCGAGCCCGGAGAAGTCCTCCACGGTGGGTTCGGCGGGCACGTCCATGTAGGGACGTGGAAACCGCTCGCGGTCGTAGTACGCCTTGACTACCTCCGGGGCCTGCAAGGTCACATCGGTGAGCCGGGCCCGGGTGATGGAACGCCCGCGACGGATGGTCACATCGGGATTGGCCCGCACATTGCGAACCCAGGCGACTTCACCGTAGGGGGCCACCAGGTATTCGACACCGCCCACGGTGATCGGGGAAACCGGGATGTGTCGGGGCTCACCGGAACGGTGCCCGATGGTGGTGAGCTGTGCTCCTCGCCCCAACCCGCGGCGGGCCAACCACAGGCTGAGGCCGTTGATCGTCTTCGGTGGCGTGTACTCCTTGGCCATGTGTTCGCAGGCTACGTCTTTCGCCGACGAGCCCACTCGAGAAGGTCGTCGACTTCTCTGGTGTTGATCACCCTCTCCTTGGTCACCCACCCTCGCTGGGCGTAGAGCACGCCATAGTCCATGCGACGCAGGTCGCTGGTGTGATGGGAGTCGGTGGCGATCACGAAGTCGACGCCCTCCCCCATGGCCTGGTGAACCACTTCTGTCGTGGCGTCCAACCGGTCGAGAGCACCATTGATCTCGAGGGCGACCCCGGTCACCGCCAGACCCTCGATGACGGCTCCTACGTCGAGCTCCACTCCGGGGCGGCGCCCCACGTAGCGACCGCTGAGATGACCGATGGCGTTGACGGCCGGGTCGGCCAGGGCTTTCAGGATTCGGGCCGTCTGCTGATCCCGGGAAAGATCGAAGTGGGAGTGGATCGAGGCCGCGCAGTAGTCGAATTCCAGTCTGAAGTCAGGGTCGTAGTCCAGACTCCCGTCAGGACCGATGTTCAGCTCACACCCGAAGAGCAGCTTGATCTCCGGATGAAGGGCATCGAGCTCCCTGATCCGATCACGATGGGCCAGCATCTCCTCTCGGGTTGACCCGTTGATGGCCAGGTCCTCCCCGTGATCGGTGAAGGCAACGTAGGTGTACCCCGCGGCTACGGCTGCATCGATCATCTTCTCCAGGCTGGACCTCCCGTCGCCGGACCGATGGCTGTGATAGTGGAGGTCGCCACGGATGTCGACCCTGGTCACCAGGTCGGGCAGCTCACCGGCCAGCGCTGCCTCCACCTCGCCCCCGCCCTCGCGCAAGGTGGGTGGGATGAAAGACATCCCCAGGGCCTGATAGATGTCACCCTCGGTGGCCGACGCGACGACGTTTCCATTATCGAATAGCCCGTACTCGCTGAGAAGCCAACCCTTGTCCATCGCCTTCTGCCTGAGCTGGATGTTGTGAGCCTTGGAGCCGGTGAAATAGAGAAGCGCCGACCCGATCTGCTCCGGTGCCACCGTGCGCACGTCGACTTGAAGCCCAACCCTTGTGAGAAACGATGTCTTGGTCTCTCCCGTGCCCACGACGTCGGCGACCTCAGGGAACGAGAGCACTGCCTCGTGGACCAGGGGAGGTTTGGTCGTGGCCACCACGATGTCGACGTCACCAACGGTCTCGGAGAAGCGGCGGAAAGATCCACACGGCACGGCCTCGGTCACTCCTCCGACCTCGGTGATGCGACGGACGAGTGTGTTGGCGAACCCGTAGACCTCGACCAAAGGGGTCCTACGGTCCTTTCCATGCAGGCCAAGACGCTCCATGGCCTTGCGGATCTTCTCCTCCGACTTCTCACCCAGACCCGGCAGGTCACGCAGTCGCTCGGCGGCGATGGCTTCTTGCAGTCCTTCGATGTCCTCGACGCCGAGCTCGGAGCGAATCATCTTCAGGGTCTTGGGGCCGAGACCGGGGATCTTGGTCAGCTCGACGACGCCCGGCGGGTACTTGGCCCGGAGAGACTCCAACTTGGCCACCTTCCCGGTCGTGGTCAGCTCGAGGATCTTGTCGGCGGTGGCAGCCCCGATGCCCTTGATCTCGACCAGCTCGCTCTTGGACA
>CAZSOF010000099.1:3703-7212 GCA_964607685.1 uncultured Acidimicrobiaceae bacterium
GCGTCGGCGGCGTTGGTCGCCTGATGACGGGCGGCGTAGATGGTCCCCAGCGAAGTGACCGCGATCGCCAGGAGGGCGACGATGGCGACCATCGCACTCATCGCGATGGTCATCGAGCCACTGTCCGAATTCACCGCTCCACGAGCATGGAGGCGGAGGCCGTCACCTCCACCCCGAGATCTCTGAGAAAAGGCACCCCGAAGTCGTGATGGATCCGGGCCGAGACGCGCGCCGGTTGCCCCGCCACGCTGGGTCGGCTCACCGAGATTCGAGCTCGATCGCGCTCCTCTGGCCCCAGCGCCGAGCGCACCGCTTCGACAGCTCTCGCCGGGTCTGGTGTGGTTGCCGCCACCCGCGCTCCCTCCCGGACCGCACCCAGCAACTCGATCCTGGTGCGGGCCACCGAGATCACCTGGATTCCAGCGGCCAACACCATGATCAGGAGCGGCACGACGAGAAAGAACTCGATCGTCACCGACCCCCTGTCGCTTCTCAGAAGGCTCCCGCCACCCATGAGATCACCTTGCCGAAGAGGTCCCCGAGGAGCCCGCTTCCGCTCCCCGACCGGAGCCAGTTGAGGGCGATGATGGCCAGGGCAGTCGCCGCCAGAATCACCAGGAAGTACTCGACCGTGGCCTGACCCCGGTCAGACCCGATACGGGTGATGATCCAATTCCAGATTCGTGTCATCGACACTCCTTCCAAGCCGGTTGCCGACCGGCGCGGGAGGAAGTGCGGAGATCAAGTCAGCACCCCAGTGAGATCCTCGAACATGGCGAGGAGCGAGGGTGCATAGAGAAGAAGCAACAGGCCGGGAAGCATCAGAAGCGTCACCGGGAGCATGAGGCGCACCGGGAGAGTGCGTGCCCTGGCGATCTTGCGTGTCCGGATGTCGGCGAGCTCGGCGTCGAGCATCCTGCGAACGACACCACCCAGCGAGGCACCGGAGGTTTGAGCCCGGGCCAGCTGGGCGACGACGAGTCTCAGTCGGGCATCGGCCTGGTCTAGCGACGACGTCAAACCGGAGACACGTGCCACGCGGGACACACGTCTCAAGCTCTCATAGTCGGGAAGCGAATGTGAGACCTCGATGAGGGCTGCCAGGACCGAGACCCCCGACCGCAGCTCCACCAGTAGCAGAAGCAGCATCAGCGTGATGGGCGGCTCGGGGGTGCGACGGGTTGCGTATCGACTCCAGGCGAATGGGAACAGGGCCCCGACCAGCGCGCCGGCGGGACCGGCGATGACCAGACCCAGCGAGGCTCCTACGACGTGTCTCATCGCCCCGCTCTCCACGTCACCAAACCGGCGATCACAACCCCGAGCCCGAACAGCGCCAGACCGAGCACAGACACGAACCGCTGCTGTGAGGTGATGAGCAATTGAGAGAGACCACCCGATCTCACCCGGGTGAAGAGGTAGATGAGTGGAGCGCTGAGCAACACCAGGGCGGTGACACGGCCCGGTGCGGTAGCTATCTGAACCTCGCGGCGGATCTCCGATTGGGCGAGAGCGAGTGACCCGATCTCGTCGAACAGCGTCGAGGTGTCGCTACCCGAGCGTGTGGCGCTGACGACGGTCAGACTCAGCTCCCGTCCAATGGATGGGAATTCTCTCGCCAGTGCCGCGGCCACCTCGGTCATATGGGAGGTGGGCGAGAGCCAGACGGAAAGGCCCCCGACCGAGGTGGCCGCGGCAAATATCGCATCCCGCAAGGACGAACCGGCCCGGAGCTCGGAGGCGACACCCTCACAGAACAGCGAGGGGCGGTTGTCACTGCCGGCTTTCGATCGCCAAACCAACAAGAGGATCAGACCACCGACGACGAGTGGTAGATGGATGGCGCCTGCCAGGAGGACGAGACGTCTGGTATCGACGCCGAGGGCATAGGCGATGGCGATGCCAACCATGATCGTCATGGCCCTGCGTCCGGCTTCGACACCTGGTGGATAGCGGTGATCACCCGGTCGGTGCCGATGCGATCGATCTGCACGACCAAGTCGACGGCGGCGTGCAGCTGTCTTGCTACCGCGGTGGGTGAAGTGTCTCCTGCGCTGAGGGCCAGGGTTTCGATGCGAAGCAATGCTTCCTCGGGTGAGTTGGCATGAACCGTCGTCAGCGAGCCCCGGTGCCCGGTGTTAAGCGCAGATATCAGATCGAGGGCCTCTGGTCCACGAACCTCCCCCACGATGATCCTGTCGGGACGAAGCCGCAGGGACGAGCGAAGAAGGGAGCGGATCGATATCTCACCGGCACCCTCCGCATTGGGGGGGCGGGCCTCGAGACGAACCACATGGCCGGGAAGATCGAGTTCGGCGGCGTCTTCGATAGTCACCACACGCTCACCATCTCCGATCTCCGCAGCCAGGAGGTTGAGCAGCGTCGTCTTCCCGGCGCCCGTGCCCCCTGAGATGACCATCGTGCGTCGCTGGGTGACAGCTTCTGTCATTTGATCGACCTGGTCTCGGGTGGCGGTACCCCGACCCACGAGATCGTCGAGTGCTCTCACTCGCTGGGTGAACCTGCGAATCGCAAGCAACGGATAGTCGACGGAGGCCGGTGGGAGGACGGCGTGCAGGCGACTTCCGTCAGGCAGACGGGCGTCCACCATCGGTGAGGATCGGTCCAGCCTGAGACCCAGCGGCGCCAGGGCGCGCTCGATGGTGGCGACGAGCTGGTCTTCCGAACCGAAATCGCCGGGAACACGCTCCAAGCCGGATCCACGGTCGACCCAGATCTCATCATGACCGTTGACCAGGACATCGCTCACATCCGGGTCGTCGAAGTGGACTTGTATCGGGCCCAGACCGGTCACCTGGTGGACGACACGTGTCGTCTGCTCGCCGACCCGCCACGGAGACTCCACCCCGAGCAGGCGACGGGCCTCCGTCTCGACTGCTTCCGGCGACAGGGCCGATTCACCGAGGGCAATCGCACGACTCACCCGCTCCACTACGCCCATGGCATCTCCCAAACCGGTCTCCAGGCGTCGACCCAGCGGCTGCGACCGGGATGGCGCCCGGCGAGCACCCGACGGACCAGTCCTGCGCCCAGCCTGGGAAGCACCGGGCCCGGTCCCGGCGGCTCCTGGGGTGCCGACACCGGCTGCCAGACGCCATGAGTGGTTGGGGGAAGAGGAGACAGCCGCCCGGGAAGCAGCGGAATGACCGGAACGACGGGCACGGGCCAGTCACCGCGGTCCATTCGGAGTACCACCGCCGGCCAGCGAGGGGCCACACTTTCGATCACCTCGAGGGCGCGGTCGGGGCCCAATTGGCCAGCCGAGATCAGGGCCAGACCGGAACGTCCCGGGCTGAGCTCTCCCATCGTGGGCCCGTCTCCAGCCAGGTCCGCGAGTGTTCTGTCCCCTGTCCTGATCGCGGCTGAGGCCAGGTCGACCACCAGGGCCGTCCCCACCGACGCCCCCAGTCCGATGGGTGCCACCAGGGACAGCACCGGGTCGGGCGACCACACTCCAAGCACCTGGTGTCTCCCCTTCCCAGCCATGT
>CAZSOF010000099.1:7312-8892 GCA_964607685.1 uncultured Acidimicrobiaceae bacterium
GTTAACTTGACGATGTGACCGCGGTCGCCTTCTTCGATCTGGACAAGACGATCATTGCCAAGTCGTCCACTCTGGCCTTCACCCGGCCCATGTTCAGAGCCGGGCTGCTCAGCGGCTCCACCCTGGCCAAGGCAGGGGTGGCCCAGGCCTTCTATCAGGCATTCGGTGCCGATCACGATCAGATGGAGCGGGCCAAGGAGGAGCTGGCCGCCATCACCAAGGGATGGGCTCGGGAAGATGTCGAAGCCCTGGTGACCGAGACCGTGGACGAGGTGGTGGCTCCGCTGGTCTACGCCGAGGCCCTGGCCATCATGGAGGAGCACCGTGGCAAGGGACGCAAGGTGGTGGTCATCTCCGCCAGTCCCGAGGAGATAGTCCGCCCCCTCTGCCGATACCTGGGCATAGACGATGTCATCGCCACCAGGGCGGCCGTCGATGACGAGGGCCGGTACACCGGGGAGTTGGAGCTATACGTCTACGGGCCGGGGAAGGCGGAGGCGATCGTGGCCATGGCAGAGGAGGACGGCATCGATCTCGCGGCCAGCTACGCCTACAGCGACTCGATCACAGATCTCCCCATGCTGGAGGTTGTGGGCCATCCCGTCGTGGTGAACCCGGACTCGGAGTTGGCGGTCATCGCCGAGGAGCGAGGCTGGCAGGTGCGTAGGTTCGAGTCTGCGGTGACCCTCCGGGACAAGTTACCGGCTATCGCGGCGTCGGGCGCGGTAGCGACGGGTATCGCCGCGGTCCTCACCTATTGGGCGCTCAAAGGGCGGAAGTCGGGCTGATCTGCCAGCCGAATCCCAGATCAGGCACTTTCTCCAGCAGCTCATCCAACGACATGTCCGCCTCCCCCATCTTCTCCAGGATGACACGATTGAGGACGATGGCCTCCACGGCCCAGACCCGATCTTTGGCCACCGAGCCGGTGACCCGTCCGTCGTCATCGACTTCCTTCAACGCATCAGTGACCGGAGACACCACGAGACGGGCGAGACCGACTCCTGTTGGCCCCGTGTCGAGCACCTGACCGGTCTTGTCGAAGACCACCCAGTCGCCGTCGAGGGCTTCCTTGAGGCGGGCGGGCGAGATCACCGGACCAAAGTAGCCTCGCCATATGGCCTCGAGGGCAATGGTCATCGTGGGTGGCGGATCCAGCACCCGGTTTGGCGGCGACAAGCTGTTGGCCGACGTCGCCGGGAACCCGTTGCTCGTCCACACCGTCGATGCAATCAAAGACAGTGTCGACCTCTGTGTGGTCGTCTGTCGATCCGACATGGTGGAACGCATCGAGGCGCTGGGCCTCGACGTGGCGGTCACATCTGGTGGAGCCACCAGGACTCAGAGCGAGATGGCCGGGCTGAAGGCTCTGGGTGAAGCCGGTGAGCTCATCGGCATCCACGACGCGGCGCGTCCCTTCGTGAGCCCCGAGTTGGTCCGTCTTCTCTTCGCCACCGCCGAGGAAGTGGGGGGTGCCGTGCCGGTGGTCCCTTGCGACCTGCCCATCATCGACCGCCGCACTCGCCGGCCGATCCCGAGGCTGATGCGGGCGCAGACACCCCAGGTGTTCAGGGGAGCCG
>CAZSOF010000100.1:0-8889 GCA_964607685.1 uncultured Acidimicrobiaceae bacterium
CGGGGTGCGATGTCGGCATAGGCTCCCATCAGGAAGTCGCTGACCGAGTCGATGAAGGCCAGTCGCCCATCATCAGTGAATCCGGTGCGAAATCGGAGTCGAGCGTTGGTGCGACGAACCGCCTGGAATGTCTCCTCCAACGTGAGCACGAGTCGCACCGGATGGCCGAGATCGAGGGCCATCAACGCGACCAGTGGCTCGTATTTGGGATAGCCCTTGCCCCCGAAGCCTCCCCCGGGATCGGGGGCATGGATCCGAACCTGTGAGATGGGCAGGTCGAGCAGCCTTGCCAGCGTTCGTTGCAGGAGGTAGGGGTGCTGGATCGCGCTCCACACGGCCACTCCCCCTCCATCAGGGGCGGCCGCAAAGGTGTGTGGCTCTATGGAGAAGTGGGTGACCATTGGAAAGTCGTAGGTCTCCTCGATGACCAGGTCGGCCGGAGCGGCGTCGACGTCACCCCAACCCCATTCCCACTGCTGTCTGATGTTGGACTCTCGAAGGGGATCCTCGGGGCGAAGCCGGGGATCCACCACCAGTGGAGACTCGGAGTCGAGTGCCGCGTCGATGGTGTAGACGCCCGCCAGTTCCTCGTAATCGACGGCAACCGCCGCGGCCCCTGCCGATGCTGCGTATCTGTCGACCGCTACCACCGCGGCCACCGGGTCCCCGTGATATTCGGTCTCTTCGCCGGCGATCACCGGGCGATCGAGGAACCGGGGGCCAAAGCGCGGCAGCGGCCGCGGGAAATCGTTGGCCGTGAAGACTCGAATCACGCCTTCCACTTCTAGAGCGGCCGAAGTGTCCATGCCACGGATCGCGGCCCGGCCACAGTCGAGTGTGACCAAAGCGACGTGCAACACGTCCTCGATGGCGATATCGGCAGCGAAGCGCTGGGCACCGCTCACTCTCTCGATTCCGCCGACGCGGGCGACCGCTGTCCTCCCTCCCCGCTCAGTCATGGTCGTCCTCCTCGGCGGCAGCCAACACCGCGGAACAAATCCGGGCGTAACCACCACAACGGCATAGATTGCCGGAGAGACCCTCACGGACGTCGGCAACCGTCGGACGTGGGACTCGCGCCAGGAGGGCGGAGGCTGCCACGACCATCCCAGGGATGCAGAAGCCGCACTGCACGGCACCCGCGTCGAGGAAGCTCTGCTGAAGACGTGACAACCCGTGTGCCCCCAGCCCCTCGATGGTGGTCACGTCCCCACCGTCGGCCTCAACCGCCAGCACGAGACACGAATTCACCGGCACCCCATCGAGGATGACGGTGCAGGCTCCACATTCGCCCTCGGAGCAGCACTCCTTGGAGCCGGTGAGCTCGAGACGGGTGCGGAGCATGTCGAGGAGTGTCATTGCGGGCCTTATGCCGACGGTCCGACGCGAACCGTTCACCGTCAGGGTGACACTGCGATCCGCCATCAGCCCGCCGCCCTCATCTCATCCAAGGCTGCGTCGAGCGCCCTCTTCGAATGCACCCTGAGCATGGCGCGCCGGTAGTCGGCACCGGCCCGCACATCCGAGATCGGGCTGGTGATGGAGAGAAGCCGCGACCACCCGTCTTCATCATCGAGATCCTCGACGCTCGATTCGGCTACCAGCGGAGTAGGGCCCACCGCCCCAAAGCCGAACGTAACCGCGCCCGAGGCTTCCACCAGGCACGCCAGGTTGACCGACGCCAGATCGACCCCTCGCCTCCGCGTGACACGGGCAAATGCAGAGCCGACGGCAGCCTCCGGAATGGGGAGCTCCACGGCGGTGACGACCTCACCCCGGGTGAGGACCGTCTGCCCGGGACCAACGAAGAATCGGCTCACGGGAAGGGACCGCTCCCCGGCGCCATCCGAGATCGCGATCGAAGCGTTGTAGGCGAGAAGTGTCGGAGCGGTGTCGGCCGCCGGTGAGGCGTTGCACAGATTGCCTGCCAGCGTCGCCCGATTGCGGATCTGAATCGAGCCAACCACCGATGCCGCCCCCACCAGGGCCGGAAAGAGGTTGTTGACCCGATCGTCGGCCGCGATCTGGCTCATGACGACCCGTCCTCCGATCCTGAGTCGGTCGCCTGCCATCTCGATCCGACTGCCCACATCGGCTACCGACTTGAGATCCACCAGGAGGCCAGGGTGGGTCTTCCGATGGTGGATGGCCACCAGGAGATCGGTGCCACCCGCCAGGGCCACGGCATCGTCCTGACCGAGCAACCGGCAGGCCTCCGCGAGGCTTCGGGGCCGTTGATAGTCGAAGGTCATCGAGCTCGGCTCACGCGGTGATGGGGCGGGACTGAAGGACGAACAGCTCGTCTCCTTCGTAGGCCCACTCGATGTCCTGTGGGCTCCCGAAGATGGCCTCGACTTGGAGACCCAATTCGACGAGCCGTGAGATCTCGTCCTCGTTCAGCACTTGCGACGTGGCGGTATCTTCGCCGAGTGCGACCGTCGTAGTGCCCCCCTTGGCATTGCGCACGATCATCTGGTCCTGACGTCCAACTCGGGCCTTCTTCAGCCTGCCGTCGCGGCGTGCGACGTAGTTGTCGGGCGTGACCAGCCCGGAGACCAGCGCTTCTCCCAACCCGTAGGCGGCCTCGATGACCATCTGGTCTTGGCGCCTGCGGATCGGGTCGGTGGTGAACATCACCCCCGACTTGTCCGAAGACAGCTGCTTCTGCACCACCACGGCCATATCCAGGTCCGAGAGGGAGCCTTTGCTCCGACGATAGAAGAGAGCCCGCTCCGAGAAGTACGAGGCCCAGCACTCGGCCACCTTCTCCAGCACCTCGTCGGCGCCACTCACGTTGAGGAATGTCTCCTGCTGGCCGGCGAAGCTGGCCGCTTCCGAATCCTCGGCACAAGCACTCGACCTCACCGCGACCACTGCGTCCTCGCCTAGATCGGCGTAGGCCGATGCTATGTCCCGGGCGAGCTCGCCCCGTGGAGCCGCCCTGATCACGATCTGCTTGAGTTGATTCGCGACGTCCTCCTGAGACAAGGGGTCAAAGGAGGCGGCAAGCCGCTCCACCTCCTCGGTGACTCCCCGCGCCCTCAGAGCACTGCTGAAAGCAGAGGCAGTAACGACGAAACCGGGAGGGACCGGCATTCCGGCGCCTCTCATCCGGCCCAGGCTGGCGCCCTTGCCCCCGGTGACCGCGACCCGGCCGCATGCGTCATCATCGAGCCAGATCACTTGGGCTGTCATTCCGTGACCTTGGCCCATGCCGAGTGCAGGTTCTCGTATTCGAGCTCATCGCCGGCGAGCACATCCCGAGCCTCCCTGGCGTGCTGTCGCATCACCGAGGCGACCGCCTCGGCATCGCCGTTCTCCAAGGCTTCGACGATGGCCCCATGACGATCGCCCAGCCAGAGGAGATCGGTCCCGGGCACCATGGCCGTGACGTAGGTGCGAGCGAATGGCTCGAGCGTGGCCCAGACCCGCTCCAAGGCCTCGCTTCCCGCCGCACGAACCACGGTGCGGTGAAATTGGGTGTTCTTCATGGCTTGGCCATGGGCATCCCCTGCCTCTCCCATGGCATGCATGTCCTCGATCAGAGTCTTCAGCATCTCGATCTCGGCCTCGGTGATCCGGGTGGCCGCCCTGCTGGCGGCAATCGCTTCGAGCTCGCCACGGACCTCCATGGCGTCGAGGAAGTCCTCCTTGGTGAACTGGCGGATACTGGCCCCGCGGTAGGGCTCGATCTCGAGGAATCCGGCCGCCGCCAGGTCGCGAATCGCCTCTCTTGTCGGCGATTGGCTCACACCCAGCTCGCGGGCTATCCGTGTCTCAACCAGGCGGTCTCCCGGCCGCAGCTCACCCTCCAGGATGAGCTGGAGGATGCGATCCTTGATCTTGGAGCTGAGCATCTCCCGGGAGATGGGTTCTCCCCGTGCCATCAGCCGACCCAACCCCGTCCCCGCGGACTCACGTGATGAGCAGATCCGATGCCGGCGTCTCGCGCGCCTCATAGTCGTCGGGAAGTATCTCGACGACGCCGGAGGATCCGTTGACCCGGACCCGATCGCCGGTCTTGATCTTGTCTGTGGCAACCGAAGTCCCGATAACTGCGGGGATGCCGAACTCCCGGGAGAGGACTGCGGGGTGCGAGGCCGCTCCGCCTGCGTCGGTGACCAGGCCGCTGATACGAGTGAACAGCGTCACCCAGGCCGGATTGGTCATCTGACAGACCAGGATCTCCCCCTTCTCGACCTGGTCGAACTGCTCCGGGCTCAACACCACACGGGCGATGCCCTCGATCACGCCGGCAGACGCAGCCAAGCCCTCGACCCGGTCCTCGGCGACGACCGTCTGGTCACGATGAAGCCGCTCGGGGAATCCCCACAGCGGGAGATAGGGGAAGGCGAGAGACTCCTCGGTTGCGGTGCCAACCCAGTCTCGGGGACGGATCTCGTAAGCATCCTCGCGCTGGTCGCGCCGGTCGGAGACGCAGCCGCGCACCTCGGACCCCTCGGGATCCGCCATGAGATAACGCAACTCGTTGTACTTGAGGAACATCACGTCGTTCGGGTCGTCGATTGCCCCGGCATCGACCAGGTGCCGGCCGATGCAGATGAGCACCAGCCGCACGTGTGCGTTGGTGCCCTGATCGATGTAGAAATGGTGGTCCGGGGTGAGTGGCGCCATCCGGGCGTTGGTCTCATGGGCCTGCCGCATCCGCTCGAGCGCCTCCCCCTCGAGACCGTCGAGCAGCTCGGCGGCGGCGGCAGCCAGGTCGGCCCTCAGGGAGTCGATCGCCGCCGGGTAGTCATAGTCGGTGTCGACGTAGCCCTTTATCACTTCGAGGATTGGCTCCGGCTGCTCGTAGCGGGTGGGGAACACGAACTCGTGGCTCCACACCGCGTGCCAGCCAAACTCCTTCTGATAGGGGCCGAGCCGCTCAGCGATGAACTGCTGGCCGCGCTCCGAGCCCCGCAGGGCGCTGAGAATGTCACCACCGGTCTCACGAGAGAAGATGGCCGTGAGCTCCTCATCCTCCCTGACCTCGTTCTTCATCCTCCACAGAGCCTCGATGGAGTCCCAGTTGCGGTCACTGGCCGAGTTCTGCAGCCGTCCGAGCAGTGTGGGATCGGCATCGGGCTTGAACTCTTCGACCGCGGCCTGGAGAGCGAGCGTGGCCGAGAGCTGGGAGAAGTTGAGCATCCAATGGATCTTCCAATGCCGGTCGTGGATGTCCATGGCGTCTTCGAGGATCGTGGCCCACTCCATGAGTGAGAACTCCTCCCAACGATCGATCTTGTCCTCGAGGTACTCGAAGTTGCTCTTCATCTCAGGCACGAGGCGGTTGGACCACCAGTCGGCGAAGTGGGCCCCGTAGGTGGGGAGAACGGCATCGAGGTAAGCGCCGATCTTCGCCGGATAGTCGGGATCGTCGACGGGGGTCCTCGGGGCGTACCGGTTGCCCAGCTCGACACCCTCCACCGTGGACCCCGGTTTGGCCGGTATCGCCGCCGTGTAGAGGTAACCGTTGATGTTCTTGGCGATCCAGTCAGAAGCGAATGGCGTTCCGAACCTGCGGAACATGTGGTCGCACGTCAGCCACCAGCCACCGATATCGAAGTACATCGGCGAGAGCGGTTGCGGGCAATGGAGGTCGTCGAAGAACCAGAACAGGCGCTTCTCCTCTTCGCTGGCCCACTCGATGGGGAAATCGGCGTCTCCCAGAAACTGATTGATGACTCCGTTGTCGTCGCCCAACTCCGCTCCTTCCGCCTCGATTCATCGATCAACGATTATCGAAACCGACCATACGATTCGTCTCCTACCCGGTCAACACCGAGGAACGCTGCTCGCCCGGTGGCTGAATCAGGATGACAATTCGTCCCCTGGCTTGGCGATGATCCTGGCGAGACGACGGGCATGTTCGGCGTAGGCGGCGGCGAACAGGCGACGAGATTGCTCGCCCCCGACCACAGAGGCCGAGCTCAGAACGGGGGGCATGCGCCCTGTCTCGACGAGCAGCTCTGCCGTGCGCACCTTGATCTCGTTGACAACGGCGACGTTGGCGAGGGTGGACCCGGGGCCCACCGGCGTGTCCAGCCCTTCCAGGGTCACCAGGGCATCGCCGGGAGGTGTGCCGATATCGATGACCAGATCGGCGATTTCGAACAGCCGGAGGCCGGAAGGGTGGGTAGCCGGCAAAGCCGAGCTCTCGGCCACCGAGGTGACGGCCACCACCGCCAAGCCCCGATCCCGGGAGCCAAGAGCGATCTCGACCGGGACGGCCGCACGGCCGGAAGCGCTGAACACCATCATGATCTCGTCTGGTGCGAGCTCGAAGTTGGCGAGGATGACCTCAGCAAGCCCTTCGACCCCTTCGATGTACATGGCCTGCTGCTGGCCGTTCGCTCCCACCACTTCGGTGTGAAAGGTCATGGACAGCTCCACGATGGGGTGGAAACCGGGAAACGACCCGTATCGAGGAAACATCTCCTCCACAGGGATTCGGGAATGCCCCGATCCGAAGAGATGGACCAGCCCGCCAACGCCGATGGTCGATGCACACCACTGAGCGGCCTCCTCGATGGCGTCGAGTTGGGTGGTTTGGAGATGATCGAGAAGCCGCCTGGCCTCCTCCATCCAGCTACCGGGGCCGGTCACGCACCCTCATGAAGCCATGGACACATGCCATCAAATGTATATACATTTCAACCGGAATGTCGAACAACAGCGAGACCGAGGCTCGGCCGGCGCGATACGAGCAGATCGCCGAGTATCTGAGGGAGCTGATCGCGGCAGCCGAGCCTGGTGATCGCTTGCCTTCCGAGGCGGAGCTGTGCGAGCAGTTCGACGTCAGCCGGATGACCGCCCGTCAGGCCGTGCAGCTCGTCTCAGCCGACGGCTTGATCGAACGAAGGCGAGGAGCGGGGACCTTCGTGCGCTCCCCTCCCGTTCTGCGCCATCTCGGCTCTCCGCTCTCGTTCTCGGGTTCCATGAGGGCGCGTGGGGTCGTCGCGTCGAGCAAGACACTTCGCTGGGAGCAGCTAGATCCGAGTGAGGACGAGCGAGCCGCTCTCGACCTCGCTTCGGGTGAAACCGCCCGAGTATTGGAACGGCTGCGTCTGGCCGACGGAACGCCGATGGCCATTGAGCGGGCCGTCATGTCAGACAGGATCGCAAACGAGCTCGATGAAGGGTTCCAGGCGGGTTCTCTCCACGACGCATTTCGCCGGTTGGGAAGAAACCCCACCGAAGCACATGCCGAGGTTTCGGCGCGTCGCGCCACCAAGCGGGAAAGAGATCTTCTCGGTCTCCCCTCTTCCGCGATCATCTTGACGGAGCGCCGTACGATCTTCGATCAGGACGGCGTCGCTCTGGAGCGGACCGAGACCAGATACGCCGCCAGTCGCTACTCCTTTCGGGCGATCTTGCGCGATCCGGAGGGAAGATGACCCTTCATCTCGGACTCGATCTGGGCGGCACCAACATCAAGATCGCCGTCATCGACCAGACCTCCCAGGAGTTTCACGTCGTGTCCACCGACACCGTGGACACCAGGTCCGCCGAGGGGCCCGAAGCCGTGACGGAGAACCTCGTCGATGTGGCGCTGGCGGCTAGCGCAGACAAGACGATCGGGACCGTGGGTTTGGGGGTGCCGGGGCACTTCGACCGAGAAACCGGCATCGTGCTCCTCTTTCCCAACCTGCCCGGGGAGTGGAGGGGGTTTCCGCTTCGGGACAGGGTGCAAGAAGCCATCGGGATCGACACCTGGATGGTCAACGACGCCAGGGCGTTCACCCTGGCCGAGGGTCTGCTCGGATCGGGTCGTGGCTGTTCCACCTTGGCCTGTATCACCCTCGGCACCGGTGTGGGAGGAGGGTTGATGATCGACGGCCGGCTCTACCAGGGCGCCTTCGGCGTAGCCGGCGAGTTGGGGCACCAGACCGTCCTGCCGGACGGGCCAATCTGTGGTTGCGGCAACCGTGGCTGTGTCGAAGCGCTGGTGCGAGCCGACGTGCTGGCTTCGAATGCGGGACGGAGAACGGCTTTTCAGGCTTTCGAAGGAGCGCGTGAAGGCGACGCTCGGTGCATCGCCGCCGTGCGCCAGATGGCAGACTTCCTCGGCATCGGGCTGGCCAACGTGGTCACCATGTTCGGCCCGGAGAAGATCGTCGTCGGAGGTGGAATCGCCGAGGCCGGCGACCTCGTAATGAAGCCGATAGAGGAGGCGGTGAAACGCCGGGTGACCCTGGTGCCAACAGATCAAATCGAGATCGTCACAGCTCGATTCGGCCGTTATGCCGGAGCGGTGGGGGCTGCTCTCGCCGGTGTGATCAGGCCTTAGTTCGCTCCCGATAATCATCGAGAATCGCCGCTGTGGCGGTGGCCCCGCAGCGGTCGGCCCCGGCCTCGATGACGGCGAGGAGGGCATCCAGAGTGCGAACGCCATGCGCTGCCTTGATCTTCACCGAGGGACCGACGTTCTCACGCATCAGACGCAGGTCCTCGATGGTCGCACCCGATGGTGCGTATCCAGTGGAAGTCTTGACGTAATCGGCTCCGGCGGCTTCGCTCAGTCGGCAGGCGATGATCTTCTGCTCGTTGGTCAAATATGCATTCTCGAAGATGACTTTCACGATTGAGTCGCCCGAGGTCTTGACCACGCTGGCGATGTCCTCCTGGACCTCCTGGTGTCGTCCGGAGAGAAGCCACCCGATGTTGAGAACCATGTCCAACTCCACCGCACCGTCCTCGAGTGCTCTCTCCGCTTCCGCCACCTTGACCGCGGTGGTCGAGTGACCATGCGGGAAGGAGACGACCGTCCCCACTGCCACGTTGGTCCCGCCCAGTTCGGCGGTGGCCAGAGCCACGTCCGCCGGGCGAACGCAGACTGAAACGACCTCGTAGTCGGCCGCCAGCCTGCATCCGTCGACGATGTCA
>CAZSOF010000101.1:0-8708 GCA_964607685.1 uncultured Acidimicrobiaceae bacterium
GACATCGTGGCCGTTGACGTCGTTCCCGAGACCTTGGAGCGAACCAATCTCGGTGCGCTCGATGTGGGCGATCGGGTGAATCTGGAGAGATCCATGCCCGCTGACGGTCGTTTCGACGGGCATATCGTCCAGGGACACGTCGATGGGGCCGGAGTCGTGCTCTCGCTGGAGGAGAGTGCCGAGGGGGGCACAGCCATGACCGTGGATACCCCGCGACGGCTCATGCCCTACTTGGTGGAGAAGGGATCGGTGACCATCGATGGGGTGAGCCTCACGGTGGCGGGATTGGGGGAGAGCAGCTTCAGCGTTGCCTTGATCCCGCACACTCTCGAGGTGACCACGTTGGGGTTGCGTAAACCTGGGGATACGGTCAACCTGGAGATGGATGTGCTGGCCAAGTACGTCGAGAGACTTCTGAGCGTCAGAGGATGAGTTTCAGCCCTGTTGCAGAGATCGTGGCTGCGATTGCACGCGGCGAGATGGTGATCATGGCCGACGACGAGGATCGGGAGAACGAAGGCGATCTGATCATCGCGGCCGAGGATGCCACGCCGGACAGCATCGGATTCATGCTGCGCCACACCAGCGGCATCATCTGCATGCCCATCATCGGGGAACGTCTCGACGAGCTCGACCTACCGATGATGGTCGCCAAGAACACCGATGTGCGGCGCACGGCCTTCACCATCTCGATCGATGCCGCTGCGGGGACCACCACCGGGATCTCGGCGGCGGACCGGTGCCGGACTGTCCACACTGTGATCGATCCTGCCACCGAGCCGGCCGATCTCGCTCGACCCGGTCACATGTACCCGCTTCGCTACGAGCCGGGGGGCGTCCTCAAGCGGGCCGGTCACACAGAAGCAGCGGTCGATCTCGTGCAGCTGGCGGGCAAGTACCCGGCGGCCGTGCTGGCAGAGGTGATGAACGACGATGGGACGGTCGCTCGACTTCCCGATCTCGAGAGTTTCGCGGAGAGCCACGGCCTCTTGATGGGCACGATCGCCGACCTGATCGCTCACAGACGCAAGTCGGAGAAGCTCGTGGAGCGTGTCGTCGAGGCTCGCATCCCCACGGCACACGGCGATTTTGTTGGCATCGGTTATCGGTCGCTGGTCGACGATCGTCAACACATTGCCCTGGTGAAAGGGGACATCGGCGACGGGGAAGGTGTGATCACCCGGGTTCACTCGGAGTGCCTGACCGGTGACGTCTTCGGGAGCATGCGTTGCGACTGCGGGGAGCAACTCGATTATGCCCTGGGGCTGATTGCCCAGGAGGGTCGGGGCGTGCTTCTCTACATTCGCGGTCACGAGGGTCGGGGTGTCGGTCTTCTCCACAAACTCGCGGCCTATCGCCTGCAGGACCAGGGCTTCGACACGGTGGACGCCAATGTGAATCTCGGCTTGCCGGTGGACAGCCGCGATTACGGGGTTGGCTCTCAGATCCTCTACGACCTGGGTGTCAGGTCGATGCGCTTGCTGACCAACAACCCGGTGAAACGTGCCGCTATCGAGGGCTACGGCTTGTCGATCATGGAGCGTATCCCGATCTCGCTTCCCGCCAACGAGGAGAACCGTGAGTACCTCATTGCCAAGGCCGAGCGGTTGGGACACCAGATCGACTTGGACGACTCTGCGTGACTCGAGTCGTCGAGGGGTCGGCCGACGGGAACGGTCTGCACGTCGGGATCGCCGCCGCCAGGTGGAATCAGCCGATCACCGATCGTCTCGTACAGGCGGCCCTGGCGAGGTGTGAGGCTCTCGGCGTGGATGAGGTGACCCTGCTGCGGGTCCCCGGGGCGCTCGAGCTCCCTCTGGCCGCAACGAGGCTCGCGGCGCTGGGTTGTGACGCGGTGGTGGCGATCGGCGCCGTGGTGAAAGGTGAGACAGACCACTACGAGATCGTTGTCACGCAATCGGCAGCCGGGGTGAGCCGGGTGGCGCTCGACACCGGGATCCCGGTGGCCAACGCCATCCTCGCGGTCCACGACTATGCCCACGCCGTGGAGCGTGCCGGTGATGATGACTCCAACAAAGGCGTTGAAGGCGTTGACGCCGCGGTGAGCATGGCGAACGCCCTGCGTGAGTTGGATCGGTCCTGAGAGCGCCGATATTGGATCCCGCACGACCACTGGTATCCTCGTTGGTCGACAACCGAGGGCAAGAGCGGAGGTTGCTGCCTCCCCACCCGGCCGCGTCGACCCGTTCGAAGGCAGGAGTTTCGCAAGAAACTTCGATCTGCCCGGAGGGCAGGCAGCGAGCCGAGGTTCGCATGAGGGTCGTGGCGGGTGACCAAGACCAGTGGCAGCAGGTATTCGCCTGCTGCCTTTTCGTTGTCGACGATTTTCCCGAAGTGAAGGCAAGTCAACAGGAGGTATTGGAATTCCAGAGCTGCGTGTGAATGGAGCGATCAGGGCCAAGGAGGTCCGTGTGGTTGCTCCCGATGGTGAGCAGATCGGGGTCAAGAAGATCAATGAGGCGCTCTGGCTTGCTGAGCAACTCGACCTGGATCTCGTCGAAGTTGCCCCCAACGCCAAGCCCCCGGTTTGCCGACTGATGGATTACGGCCGATACAAGTACGAGCAGTCCGTCAAACAGCGCGAGGCTCGGAAGAAGCAGACCCGGACCACGATCAAAGAGCTTCGAATGCGTGTCCGAATCGGAGAGCACGACTTCGACATCACCCGGCGCAAGACCCAGGAGTTCCTCGAGGACCACGACAAGGTGAAGGTCACGATCCGTTTCCGGGGCCGGGAACGGGACCGTCCCGAGTTCGGCCGTGAACTGATGGATCGCCTGGCCGATGAAGTGTCGGGCTACGGGTACGTCGAGCAGGCTCCGAAGATCGAAGGTGGCTCGATGACGATGGTGTTGGCGCCGTTGAGACAACCGAGGAGCTCACGCGGTGGCCAGAGGCAGACAGATGAAGAGGAATAGGAGGACCTTGTGCCCAAGATGAAGACTCACAGTGGGGCCAAGAAGCGGATCAAGGTCACCGGATCCGGAAAGTACATGCGCCGCCAGTCAGGTCGTGGTCACCTGCGTCTGGCCAAGGGCAAGCCCACGTTCCGCCGTCGTAAGGGGGAGGTGGAGCTGGCGCCGGGGGATGCCAGGGTCATCAAGAAACAGCTCGGTCATTAGGAGGTCGACATGGCACGTGTCAAACGGGCGGTTCACGCCAAGAAGTCACACAAGAAGGTCCTCGACCGCGCCAAGGGATACAAGGGAGCTCGCAGCCGCCGCTTCAAGACGGCCAACGAGCAGGTCATGCATGCCATGCAGGACGCCTATCGGGACCGGCGCGCTCGCAAGCGCGACTTCCGCAAGCTGTGGATCGCCCGGATCAATGCTGCGGCCCGACAGAACGGCACCACCTACAGCCAGTTCATCGCAGGTCTGAAGGCGGCCGAGGTCGAGGTCGATCGCAAGATGCTCGCCGAGATGGCGGTGAGCGATCCCGACGCTTTCGCCCAGCTGGTCGAGGTTGCCAAGGGCGGCTGAGACGGTTTCTCGAACAGAGCATGGAGCCGGTCCGCACCCACCGCGCCAAGTCAGTGGTAGATGCGGCCCGGCTTCATCGTGCCAGGGTCAGGAGAGAGCGCGGTCAGACCTTGGTGGAAGGACCGGATCTCCTGGGCGATGTGGTGGAAGCCGGTGGCGAGGTCGTTGAGATCTTTGGCCTCGGGCCCGTTGAAGACCATGAAGTCGTCCTGGTGGACGGTAGGGCCTTGGAGCGTCTCGCCGGGACCGAATCACCACGAGGACCGGTGGCAGTTGTCGAGATCCCGGTGGAATGGTTGGATCGCTCGCGCAACCTTCTGGTTTCGGCAGGGGTCTCCGACCCGGGCAACGTGGGAACGATGATTCGCACCGCGGCGGCCTTTGGCTGGGGATTCGCCTATATGGAGGGCTCGGCGGACCCCTGGGCACCGAAAACGATCCGTGCTGGCGCTGGAGGCCAGTTTCAAACGCCGGTGGCTCGCATCGGGTCCCTGGCAGAGGTCTCGGAGTGGACGATTGTCGCCTCACTGGTCGGTGGAGGCGACGGGCCGGAGGTGATCGATTCACACCCGGTGGCGCTGCTGATCGGGGAGGAAGCTCACGGCCTCCCCAAGTGGGCGAGCGATAGAGCCGACCACCGGGTCACGATCACCACGCCAGGGGCTACCGACAGCCTCAACGCCGCGGTTGCCGCCGGAATCCTGATACACGACTTGTCGAAGATCGGCCAGTCGGACGTCTAGGTCTAACCTCCCGCCCGACATGGACCCCATCGCCACACTGGAAACCGCCATAGCCGACGCTCCAACGGCCATCAGCGAAGCGGAATCCATCGAAGAGCTCGACCGTGTCCAGTCGGCCCTTCTAGGCAAAGACTCCCCGGTGGGAGGGGTGCGTCGATCAATGGGATCACTGGACGCCGAGTTGAGGCCAAGGGTGGGCGCCAAGCTCAACGAGGCGACGGGTCGGATACAGAGCCTGGTCGCCGAACGGCGATCCGCGTTGGAGGTGGTCGAAGAGCGTGCCCGGCTCTCCCAGGAGGCAATCGACGTCACCCTGGAGTCGGTTCGGTTCCCGTCAGGGCGGCTCAACCTCGTGCAACAGACGATCGACGAGGTGGTCGACATCTTCATCGGCCTGGGCTATCACGTCGCTTCGGGGCCAGAGGCGGAACTCGCCTACTACAACTTCGACGCTCTCAACACGCCGCCTACTCACCCCTCCCGGTGGGAGCAAGACACGATGTATCTCGACTGGGGGGAACCCGAGGACGAGGTCCTCCTGAGAACACACACGTCTCCGGTGCAAGCGAGATGGATGGAGACACACGAGCCACCCGTGTACATCGTCGTCCCGGGTCGGTGCTACCGCAAGGACACCATCGACGCCACTCACCTCCCGGTCTTCCATCAGATCGAAGGGCTTGCTGTCGATGACAACATCCAGTTCAGCGATCTCAAGGGGACGCTGCTCCACTTCGCCCGCGAGTTCTTCGGTCCGCAGAGCGAAGTCAGGCTGCGTCCTCATTTCTTCCCCTTCACCGAGCCCAGTGCCGAACTCGACGTCACCTGTTTCGCTTGTGACGGTGGTGAGGTTGGCTGTCGGGTGTGCGGGGGAGCGGGGTGGCTCGAGCTCCTGGGTTGTGGGATAGTCGACCCCAACGTCCTCGACGCTGCGGGATACGACTCCACCGAGCTCTCGGGATTCGCATTCGGAATGGGACCGGAGCGTCTGGCCATGGTGCGTCACGGCATCGACTCGCTACGTCACTTCATAGAAAACGACATCCGCTTTCTGGGCCAATTCTGATGAGGGTTCCGTTGCGCTGGCTTCAGGAGTTCATCGACCTCCCTACGACCGACGTCGAGGACCTGTCCTATGCCCTGGACATGCTGGGGCACACGGTCGAGAGTGTCGAACGACTCGACGTCGGATGGAGTGGCGTGTACGTGGGGCAGGTGCTCGAGATCGGCGACCACCCGGATGCCGACAAGATCAGGGTCTGCCAGGTAGACAGCGGTGAGGGCCCGACGCAGATCATCTGTGGAGCGTGGAACTTCGAAAGAGGGGCAACGGTGGCCGTTGCCCGGCCCGGAGCCGTGCTTCCCGGTGGTTTCGAGATCGGGCGCCGTGAGATTCGCGGCGTGGAGTCCAACGGGATGATCTGCTCGGAGCGAGAGTTGGACATTGGGGACGATCACGCCGGCATCCTCGTTCTCGATGACGGCCTGGACTTGGGTATGGAGTTCGCCGATGTTGTGGAGTTACCGGACATCGTCTTCGATCTCGAGATCGGGACCAATCGCCCCGACGCTCTCTCCCTCGTGGGGATTGCCCGTGATCTCGGTGCATGGTTCGAGGTGGAACACCATGTGCCACCCGTGGAGATGGAGACCGTGTCCGGTGCCACTCCCGTCACCGTCGAGATCGCTGACCCCACCGGCTGTCGTCGGTTCACGGCCCGGGAGATAACCGGGGTGAGCATCGCCGAGTCCCCACTCGCGGTGCGCCACCGGCTGCACAAGGTAGGAGTTCGAACGATCTCGAATGTGGTCGATGTCACCAACTACGTGATGTTCGAGCTGGGTCATCCCTTGCACGCCTTCGATGCCGACACGATCGAAGGCGATCGACTCGTGGTGAAGCGCGCCGCCGAGGGTGAGACGCTGTACACACTCGACCATGTCGAGCGGAAGCTCTCGACTGAGGACCTGATCATCTATGACGACGCAGGCCCCACATCGATGTCGGGGACAATGGGAGGTGCCCGCAGCGAGGTTGCGGAGACGACCACCAGGGTGCTGATGGAGGCGGCGTCGTGGGATCCACCCACGATCATGAGTATGTGGCGTCGCCACGACCTGAGATCGGAGGCGGCAACCCGTTTCGAGAGGGGAGTCGATCCCAACCTGGCCGACGTGTCCAACCAGAGAGCCAGCGCCATGGTGGCCGCTCTCAGCGGTGGGCAAGTCCTCGAGGGAGCCGTCGACGAGGTTGCCGTCGATGTGACACCGAGGACGATCGAGTTCACCGTCGACGAGGTGCAGCGCATCCTGGGTCCGGGATTCACCAAGCAAGAGGTGCGGAGGATCCTCGAGAGTCTGGGCATGACGGTCGAAGGCTCCGAGCCGATGAAGGTCACCGTTCCCACGTTTCGGCCCGATGTCACCCGCGCCGCCGATCTGGTGGAGGAGGTGGCTCGGATCCATGGGTTCGACAAATTCGAGGCGACTTTGCCCACCGGGCCTTCAGGAGGGCTCACGGTCGAGCAGCACAGACAGCGGTCTCTGTTCGCGGCGCTCAGCGGGGTGGGGCTGACGCAGGCCGTC
Organism: uncultured Acidimicrobiaceae bacterium; assembly: GCA_964607685.1. Classification (GTDB taxonomy): domain Bacteria; phylum Actinomycetota; class Acidimicrobiia; order Spongiisociales; family ZC4RG35; genus JANQRA01. The sequence continues at coordinate 6,833 of CAZSOF010000101.1, forward strand.
AACCTCCCATTTGTGAACGTCACGGATCTCGAGGCTCTCGGTGTCGACGGCGTCAGCCTGTTGACCGTGGCCAATCCACTGCGCGACGAGGAAAGCAAGCTCAGGCCCATGCTGCTTCCCGGCCTCCTCAACTCGATTCGTTACAACCAGTCCCACGGAAACCGATCGGTTGCGCTCTTCGAGGCCGGGAAGGTCTTCTTCTCCGATCCCGACCCGGACGAGCCCCGTCTGCCACTTCAGTACGACCGTCTTGGGTGGGCTCTGGTGGGGGACGTGGGTCTCTCCGACTTGGGGACCGCGGACCGGGTAGCCGACGGGAACGTCTCCCTTGCCATCTGGCGACATGTCGCCGAGAGGATGGGTCTCGAGGGGGAAGTGCGGAGAGGGGAGGCACCTGGTCTTCATCCCGGTCGCACCGCCGAGATCGTGATCGACGGCCGGAGGATCGGGGTGGTGGGTGAGCTGACCCCGGGGGCAGCGAGGGCATACGAGATCGACGGCCGGGTCGCGGTGGCCGAGCTTGATCTGGCGCCGTTACTCGCCCCGGTGCCGCCGACGCTGTCCACGGTTCCCTCCGTCTATCCCCCCGTCGATTTCGACCTCAGTTTTCTCATCGACACCGATGGCACGGCCCGTTCACTGCTCGCCGCGACATCTGACGCCGCCAACGGTCTGGTGGAGTCCGCACATGTCTTCGACGAGTTCCGCGACCGATCCCTGGGTGAGGGTCGCAGGGCACTGGCCATTCGGTACCGGCTGCGAGCACCGGATCGAACACTCGAGGCCAAGGAGATCGCAGGCATACGCGAGGCAATGATCGATGCAGCCGGGGGCATAGGTGCCACACTGCGGGGAGCCTGATGGTGAGAAGCCGCCGCCTGGCCAGGCTGCTGAGCGGTCCCCCCGAGAAGGCTGCTCCCGAGCTGCTGGGCGCCGATCTCGTGTCGCTGGTCGACGGCGCCGAGGTGCGGATCAGGATCAATGAGGTGGAGGCCTACAAGGGTGAGGACGACCCTGCGTCACACGCCTACCGTGGCCCGACCGCTCGCAACGGCTCCATGTTCGAGATGCCGGGCACTCTGTACGTCTATCGCTCCTACGGCATCCACAATTGCGCCAACACCGCCGCCGGGCCGAAGGGGGTTGGCTGGGGGATACTGATCCGTGGCGGTGAGGTCGTGGAAGGCATCGGCGTCGCGGTACGACGTCGCTCCCGAAACCATGAGTTGGCCAATGGCCCGGGGAAGTTGTGTCAGGCCCTTGGAATCACCCTCGACCACGACGGTACGGACATGCTGGATGAGTCCTCCGTGATCCATCTGACACAGGGTGCGCCACCCGATGCGATCATGGCCACGCCACGTGTCGGTATCTCCAGGGCAACCGACCGTCCCTGGCGCTTTGTCTCGGCCACACACCTCTCGGCGTGAGCACCAGGTTTACCCTGCTCGCCAATGGATGACCCTGCTCTCGAACGTCTGTTGCGTCACACCGACAAGGTGGTGCCCACCGAGGAGCTGGTGGCGAAGCTGAGTCTCGGCCGACCGCTGAGAGTCAAACTCGGCCTGGACCCAACGGCCCCGGCCGTGACTCTGGGCTGGGCCGTCGTGCTGCGCAAGCTCCGCGAGTTCCAGCAACTGGGCCACACCGCGGTCCTGATCGTCGGAGACTTCACAGCTCAGGTAGGGGACCCTTCGGCGCGGGGTGCGCAGAGAAAACGACTGACCGCGGCCGAGGTCAAGGATTATGCGGAGAATCTGCTTCATCAGTTCGGGCGGGTGTTGTTGGACGACAATCTCGAGATCCGGCGCAATTCGGAGTGGCTGGCCGGCCTCGACATGTACAGGCTGCTGGAGCTGACATCGGCGGCCACCGT
>CAZSOF010000102.1:0-8662 GCA_964607685.1 uncultured Acidimicrobiaceae bacterium
CCTTCACCATCGCCATCGCCTGATGGTTCGCCGGGTAGAAGCGGATGTTGAAACACACCGCGTTCACCAGCCCGGCGGCACCGGCGCGCGACACCAGGTCGGCGGTGTCGCTCGAGTTCAGCGCCAGCGGCTTCTCGCAAACCACGTGTTTGCCCGCATCGAGCACGGCGCGCACCTGATCGGCGTGGGCGTAGTTGGGACTGGCGATGTGCACGATGTCGGTGGCGGCGGCCAGATCTTCAACGCTCTCATAGACGGGCGGAAGCCCGGCTGGCTCGGCCTTGGCCCGTGCTCGAGAAGGTGTCGAGCCCACTACGCCGACGACATCGACTCCTAATCGTCGCAACGCCTCGACGTGGGCGACCCCGATAAACCCGATTCCGACAACCCCGGCTTTGATGTCTCTGAAACCCATGGCCCTCCCATCGGCGCAATGGTCGAGGCCGGAAGGATAAGCAGGATGGTCGCGTTCAGGGCGGCGCCGGTTGCGTCTGTGGCGAACCGTGCCGCTCTTGATTCTGATGACCGAGCCTCCGCAGACACTCGTTGAGACCGAGAGCTCGGTGCGACGATGAAAACGTTTGCCTAGTCAGAGGCGATCGGTACGATTCGCCGGTGGCGGGTGAGCCGACACAGCCCACAAAGGTATGCGACACTTCACCTGCCGCAAGGCACCTGGAAGAAGGAAATGCACATATGAAGAAGATCTCATGGCTCAAGCAGCTGGCGGTGATCGTGGTCGTGGCCATGCTCGCCGTCGCATGTGGTGACGGAGACACCACCGAGACAACGGCAGAAGCAAGCGAAACCACCGCCGCCCCCGAAACGACAGCGGCCCCTGAGACGACGGCGGCCCCTGAGACGACGGCGGCGGAGGGTGGCATGTACCGGATCGGCTATTCGAACGGTGGCGGTGTCGGAAACGGCTTCCGCGAGGAGCAGGTCTGCACGGCCAAGGCCGAGGCTTTGGCCTCCGGTCAGGTCTCCCAATTGGTAACCATCCACCGCAACACGGATGCGGCCGGACAGCTTTCGGATATCCGTGACCTGATAGCTGCCGACGTCGATGCCATCGTCTTCAACCCGAACGACCCCGAGGCGCTCAACCCGGCGCTCGAGGAAGCGAATGAAGCCGGCATCCTCACCGTCTCGGTCGACGCATTCGTCACCCACGAAGGCACGTACAACCTGTACAACAACCAGGTGGAATACGCCCGTCTGGGCGCGGAGTGGTTGTTCGAGCAGCTCGGCGGGGCAGGCACCGTGTACTACATGCGTGGCTTCGCCGGTCACCCTGCCGACGACGACCGCCACATCGGTTTCCAGGAGGCACTCGAGAACTATCCCGACATCGAGGTCGTTCCGAGCATCGAGGGTGTGCACACCCAGTGGGATCCGGCCACCACCACCCAGATAATGAACGACTTCGTGGCCAGCGGTCAGTATGACGACATCGACGGCATCTGGACGTCTGGCATGGACTCGCAGGTCGTCGACGTCGTCCAGCAGGCCAACCTGCCGTTCGTGCCGATAGTGGGAGCCGACCTCGGCGCATTCGTCGCCCAACTGCTCAACGATGCCGGCGGCTTCGAGGAGCTCGAGGGTGCGGCGGTGACCAACACCGCGGCAGTCGGCGGCGCCGGCGTTGGCCTGGCGCTCCAACTGCTCAATGGCGAGGACGTCGAAACCGCTGAGGGAGCACCACAGCCGAACACCGTTCTGCTGGCTCCGGTGCTCGCCGACAACGTCAGCGACGATGGGACGGCGACACTCCAGTCGTGGCAGGTCGACGGACTCGATCCACTGTGGCCCTTGGGCCTCCAGATCGAAGGGTTCACCACATACGATCCCGAGCAGGCCGTCGCCTGTGTCGGGCCTGGTGAGTAAGCACTCGCTAACTTGATATCGGGAGTTGATGCGCCGGCCCCCACCGGCGCATCAACTTTTGTTGGATCCTTGACCGAAGGCCACGGATGACCGAAGGCACCAGCGAGTATCTCCTCGAGGCCACCGACGTCTCCAAGAATTACGGCGCCGTGGTCGCGCTGAAATCGGCTTCCCTCCAGGTGCGCCCCGGGGAGGTGCACGCCTTGATGGGGGCCAATGGTGCCGGCAAGAGCACGCTGGTGAAGATCCTCACCGGCGGAGTTCGCCCGGACCGGGGGAACATCAAAGTACGCGGGGTGGAGCGGGGGGCTCATTCGCCCGCCGAGGCCCGCCGTAGCGGGCTGGTGTCGGTCTATCAGGAGCCGGCGTTGATTCCGGACCTCGACATAGGCTCCAACCTACGTCTCACTCAGACTCCCGTCGAGCCATTTCGCCACTGGATAGAGGAGCTTGGCCTCGAGCAGCTCAACACGGCACAGATGGCCCGCGACGTTCCCCTCGCCTCCCTTCGGATCATCGACCTGGCCCGCGCTCTGGCGATCGAGCCCGATGTCCTGATGCTCGACGAGATGACGGCGGCACTCCCCGCAAACCTGACGGAGAAGGTCCTCGAAGTCGTCAGCGGGCTGCGCGGCGGTGATCGCAGCACCGTCTTCATCTCCCATCGCATGACCGAGATCGCGTCCGTCTGTGACCGCGCCACGGTCCTGCGGGAGGGGGAAACCGTTGGCGTCGTCGACGTCGGTGACGACGAGTCGGCAGATCGAATAGTCGAGCTCATGCTCGGTGAGATCGTCGATGAGATGGCTCAGGCGGACGAGCACGCACCCGCAACACATCGCCTCGCTGATGCCCGCCCCCGCATCGAGGTGCACAGTCTTGGATCGGAAGCGCGACTCCGCGATGTGTCTTTCGAGCTCTATCCCGGCGAGGTCCTCGGGGTGGTGGCCCTGGAAGGCCAGGGCCAGGACGAACTGTTCGACATACTCTCGGGGTCGGGGCGTCCCGCCACGGGTGAGGTCGTGGTAGACGGTCAGCAGGTCTCGTTCCGGCACCCGGCCGATGCGATAGGCAAAGGCATGGTGTTCGTCCCGGCAGATCGGGCCGAAGCCCTGCTCATGCAGCGTCCGGTCCGCGACAACATCGCACTCCCATTCAGTGTTCGGATCCCACAATGGGGACCGATCAGAACCAGGATCGAGAAGCCGAAGGTCGACCGTGCCATCGACCGGCTGCACATCGACACTCGGGCCCAGAGGGAGGTCCGCTTTCTCTCAGGGGGAAACCAGCAGAAGGTGACGATCGCCCGCTGGATCGCCGGTGGGGTGAGGACGATGCTCTGCTTCGACCCAACACGTGGGATCGATATCCGCACCAAGCACCAGATATACCCGTTGTTGCGCGAGCTCGCGGTCTCTGGCGCCGCGGTGCTGCTCTACACATCGGAGCTCAGCGAGATTCAGCTCGCTTGCGACCGTGCCATCGTGATATTCGGAGGGGAGGTGGTCGCCGAGATCGACGCCGCCGACGCTGACGAGCCGACCCTCCTTCGAGCGGCGCACAACCTCCGCTCCGGCGCACTCTTGCCCGAGGAGGCCATCGCTGCGGGGCAGGACAACGGAGGGGCTCACGGTCAGACCGGAGACGGCGAGCAATGACCGCCGTCGACACCCCCACGGGGACCACGACCCGCTCCAGGGGGATCCTCATCGGTTTCGTGCGTCGCAATGCCTGGACGCTCGGCCTCATCGGGATCCTCGCTCTCCTGCTGGTGATCACCAAGATCATTCAGCCCAGTTACGGCCCGAATGGCGTACAAGGCTTGGCGATATCGGTCTTACCCCTGGCACTGGCCGCAGTTGCGCAGACGTGCGCGGTCATCGCGAGGGGCATCGACCTGTCGGTGGGCTCGATGATGGCGCTGACCAGCGTTGTCTCCGCCGCTCTGATGGAGGATCAGAGTGAAGGCTTCGCCGTCCTGGTAGTGATCGGGGTGCTGGTCCTCGGACTGGTGATCGGGGCGGTGAACGGTGCTCTCGTTGTGTTCACCCGGGTACCCGACATCGTGGTGACCCTGGCAATGCTATTCGTCTGGGCAGGATGCGCCCTACTGGTCCTCAACACACCCGGAGGAGGGTCGGCGGAATGGTTGGGTGACGTGACCAGAGGTCCGCTCCTCAACGACTGGATACCACAGGCAGCCGTGCTGCTGGTCGTCGTTATCGCCCTCGTTTGGGTCCCGATCCGGCGGTCCCGGCTGGGTCTGTCGCTCTACGCGGTGGGTAGCGATCCCCTGGCAGCCTTGCGCAGCGGTGTCTCGGTGGCCCGCATCAAGATCTTCTCGTACATGCTGGTTGGCCTGTTCTCAGCGCTGGCCGGTCTCTCACTCACTGCCAGCACCGGCATCGGCACCCCGGTCCCGGGGCCATACACCCTGATGAGTGTGGCTGCCGTCGTCCTGGGTGGAGTGAGCCTGGCGGGAGGACGCGGTGGCGTGTTCGGTCCGGTGATCGCGGTCATCATCCTCTCGCTGCTCCGGACCGACATGACCTTTCTCAACGTGAACACCAATCTGGCCACCGTGGCACAGGGCCTGATCCTCGTCGGAGTGGTCATGGTCGGAAGCCTCATTCAGGTGCGGAGGGAGAGGTGAGCGGCATCGCGGAGACCGCCACATCGCGCCGTCCCCGGTGGACCACGGCTTCCGGTATCCGAGCCCTCTTCCGGGAGCGTCCGATCGTCCCCCTGCTCGGTCTCCTCGCCGTACTCGTGGTGCTCAGTGAGGTGATTCGTCCCGGGATAGTCACACCCAACTGGGCAGGTGTGATCGTCCGGGCAGCGGTGCCGCTGGCCATCCTTGCCGGGTGCCAGACCATCACCATGCTCACCGCCGGAATCGACCTCTCGGTTGGCGCCGTCGCCTCGATGTCTGGCTTCCTCGTAGCCACCCTGGTGGGCGACACCGGTCTGGCGCTGGCCATCGTGATCGCCCTGGTCGTGTCGGGAATCGTCGGCTTCGTCAATGGTGTCGGCGCCGGAGTCTTCCGGGTCCACCCTCTCATCATGACCCTGGCCATGAGCCTGGTCGTTCTCGGCTTGGCCAACGTCTGGCAGTTGCAGAGGGTGCAGACGGGGTCCGGCGTACCGACCGAGTTCCGAGAGCTGGGGGCCAACATGTTCATAGACGTCATCCCGGTCAACCTCCTGCTGTTCATTCCCTTGGCGCTGCTGATCATCTACATGCTGAATCGAACCGGTTACGGCCGGCTCCTCTACGCGATCGGTGACAACCCGGTGGCGTCTCGACTGTCCGGTGCCAGGTCCTGGCAGGTGTTGACCATCCTCTACGTCCTCTCGGGTGTGCTGGCCGGTGTCGCCGGATTCCTCTATTCGGGGCTGACGAACACGGCCTCAGTGACCCTCGCCGACTCAGCACTGCTCCCATCGGTTGCCGCCGCCGTCATCGGAGGGACCTCGATCTTCGGCGGCAGAGGCAGCTACAGCGGCACCATGGTGGGGGCGCTGATCCTGACGGTCATAACGTCGATCCTGTCCTCTCTCGGATACCCCGAGGCGGTGCGTCAGATCCTCTTCGGGTCGATGATCGTCTTCGTGGCCGCGGCGTACACCCGAGTCACCACCGACTGAGAGCAGCAGGCAGGGAGCCATTGGGTCACTCCCCCAGCGGTCTGCCGGCCGGGATCTCGTAGATGTGGTTCCACGGTCGTTCTCGCTCGAAGGCGGCGGCGGCGGCGAATACGTCGAGGTCGGCCCGGCGTCGCCCGATGACCTGCATTCCCACGGGTAGGCCCCCGCTGAGGCCGGCAGGCAGTGAGACCGCCGGGTACCCGGTGAAATTCGTGAAGTAGGTCATGCACCACCCGATCAGTGGGTCGACCTCCACACCCTCGACGATCGCCGGCCCGATGGTGTCGCCATTGGTCAGGTTCTCCACGGGCATGCAGGTCAGTGTGGGTGACACCAGGAGATCGTGCTCACCCATCACGTCTTGAAGGGCGTCGAAGACCAGCGTGCGACGTGAGTTGTCGTTGAAGTACTCCATGGCAGACATCTCCGACACATGATCCGCCCAACGTAGGAAACCGGGCGGAAGATCGTCACGGTGGTCGCCGAGGATGTCGAGACCGCCCTTGGCCAGTTGGGCGAATGCGTCGAGGCTCAGGGGCAGAATCAGCCGACACCAGAGATCGGCCAACTCTCTCTGATCGAGGTCGATGTCGATGTCCACCTCCACAACTCGAGCCCCGGCGGCCTCGAAGGCAAGAACTGCTTCGCCCACGATGCTGGCGATCTCTGGCTGGACCGGATAGACACCCAGGTCGGGTGAGTATGCGATGGTCATGCCCTCGATGCTTCGTTCGAGAGCGCCGACGAAGTCAGGCTCGTCCAAGGCGCAGAACGGGTCCGCGGGATGGGGTCCGGCGAGCACGCTCATAGCCAGAGCAGCGTCGGCGACGGTTCTGGTGATGGGCCCCTCGTAGATGAACGGCGACACGACCGAGAACGCGTTGGGCCGAACGACGGCCGGCACGCGTCCCGCCGAAGGCTGATAGCCCACCAGGCCACACCACGCCGCAGGGATCCGAATTGAGCCACCACCATCGGTTCCCTCGGCTATCGGCACCAGTCCGTCGGCGACGGCGGCGGCCGAACCGCCCGACGAGCCGCCGCTGTTGAGGGTGGTGTCGAACGGATTCCGCGTCGCCCCGAAGAGATAGTTGTCACAGGTGCCCCTGAAGCCAAGCACCGGGCTGTTGCCCTTTCCGATGATGATGGCGCCGGCAGCCTCCATACGCTCGGCCCACACGCAGTAGCCATCGATCGAGAAGTCGGCCATGGCTCGGATGCCTCCGAAGGTGGTGGGCCATCCGGGCTTGAAGTCGAAGAGATCTTTCATGAGGACCGGCACCCCTCTGAGTGGACCGCCGACATCGCCACGGGAAACCGCCTGCTCTGCGGACCGAGCCGACTCCAAGGCCTCATCGAATCCCCGGTGGACGATTGCGTTGAGGGTGGGCTCTCGTGTCTCGATCATGCTCAACGTGGCCTCCATCACCTCCAACGGTGAGACCTCGCCGTCGGCGATGGCGGCTGCGAGGTCGACGGCCGTGCGATATGCCACTCCATTCCAGGCCATGACTCCTCCTGTTCCTACGGGCCGATACTGCCGTCCGTGGCAAACGTTTACAAGGTGTGGCGACCGGCAATTAACCTGCCGTCGTGCCGAAGAAGCAGCTCGATACCAAGCCGAACGGCCGCAAGGGCTCGCACTCGCTACGTCACGTCGCCGAACTCGCCGGCGTATCCGTCGCCACAGCATCGCGGGTCATGTCCGGCTCGAGCCATCCTGTCAGCGAAGGCACCCGGCAACGGGTGCTCACCGCCGCGGACAGCCTCGCTTTCGAGCCCAACCGACTGGCCCGGGCCCTGGTCACGACACGGTCACAAACGATAGGAGTCATCGTCCACGACATCTCTGACCCGTACTTCGGTGAGATAGTCAAAGGTCTGGAGGATGGCATTCATGCCCAGGACTATCGGTTGTTCGTCGCCAGTTCGGATCGCGACCCGGAGAAGGAGCTCAACTACTTCAGAGCGTTCCAGGCTCATCAAGTGGATGCCATCGTATTTGCTGCCAGCTCGCTCACCGACCCGGCATACACCGCCACTCTCCGCGCACTCGCCGATCGATTCCGGGCCGACGGCGGGGTCATCGTTGTCCTGTCGGATCACATGCTGACCGGATCCCGAGTTCGGTTCGACAATCGACGGGCGGTGATGGAGATGGTGAGCTATCTCGTGGAACAAGGACACCACCGAATCGGTTACATAAGCGGCCCTTCCGAGCTCGAGGTCTCGAAGGTCAGGCTGGACGGATTCACCGCGGCGATGACCGAGTTGGGTCTGGACTTCGGACCGCAGCAAGTCGTCGACGGCCGATTCACGGTGACGGGCGGGGAGTCGGCGATGGCCGAGCTCCTCCGGCACGTCGAGTTGACGGCCGTGCTGACAGCCAATGATTTGATGGCGATCGGTGCCACCCGCCAACTCCTGGCTTCGGGTCTCGACGTGCCCGGCGACGTCTCGGTCGCCGGCTTCGACGACATCCCGATCGCAGCCTACGGCCCGGTCCCACTCACCACGATGAGGGTCCCCACGTATGAAATCGGTCGCCGGGGAGCATCGCTGCTCTTGGAGGCGTTGCTCGCGGAGGATCCCGGGGACGTGATCGTCGGCGGCGAGATCGTCGTCCGGGAGTCCGTCGCCCCGTTTCGGAATTGAGCAAGGCTGCCTCCCGGGTGAGCGAGTTTGCCCGTGCACTAGACGCCGCTTGGGCCCACGCTGAGGCCATCCCCGCACCCACCTCCCTCGACCCGTCGCTGACGATTGGCGACGCCTATGCCATCCAGGACCTCGTCATCGAACAACGCGTCGCCAATGGCCGACGGGTAGTCGGTTGGAAGCTGGGCCTCACCTCGGCTGACCCGCCTGCCACGCCGATCGTCGGCACGCTGCTGGACGACATGGTTCTCTCATCGGGCTCGGAACTATCCGTCCCCACGATGGTGGCTCCCATGGTCGAAGCCGAGATCGTGATTCGCATGGGCGAGACGATCAGCCGACCGATAACGGTCGCCGACCTGCAGCAGGGACCCCATCGGATTGGGCCGGGCATAGAGGTCATCGATTACCGCACCACCAACAGCGTCGGCGAGATCGACTGGGTGGCGGACAATTCGACGGTCGCCTTCGC
>CAZSOF010000103.1:0-2418 GCA_964607685.1 uncultured Acidimicrobiaceae bacterium
ATTTGTGGGTGCGGGTGCCGCAGAGGGCGCCATCGACGCGGCGTCGATCCTCAAGCCGATGCTGGCGAGGGGGGAGTTGCAGACCGTGGGCGCCACAACCCTCGAGGAGTACCGCAAGTACCTGGAGAAGGACTCTGCTCTGGAGCGCCGGTTCCAGCCGGTGCAGGTCGACGAGCCCTCATTGACCGACACCATCGACATCCTCATGGGTCTCAAAGACCGCTACGAGGAGCACCACTCGGTTCGCTTCACAGACCAGGCCATCGTCTCGGCGGCCAACCTCGCCGACCGCTATCTCGCCGACAGATTCCTTCCCGACAAGGCAATCGACCTGATCGACGAGGCCGGGTCGCGCATGCGGATCCACCGGAAGAGCGATGTGCCGGAGATAACCGAGATCGACGGCAAACTGGCCGGTGTGCGTAGGGACAAGAGCGATGCGGTCTCCGATGAGAACTACGAGCGTGCCGCCAATCTTCGTGACCAGGAGCGGGCGCTGTTGGTGGAACGGGCCGAGCAGGAGGCCGAGGCGGCAGAGGACGGCTGGGTGATCGACGAGGAGGAGATCGCCGAGGTCCTGGCTCAGTGGACGGGTATCCCGGTGCACCGTCTCACCGAAGAGGAGACGGCTCGTCTGGTCAACATGGAAGAAGAGCTCCACAAGCGGATCATCGGCCAGCACGATGCGATTCAGGCGGTGTCCAAGGCCATTCGGCGGACCCGTGCCGGTCTCAAGGACCCACGCCGGCCTTCGGGCTCATTCATTTTCCTCGGACCATCTGGCGTGGGTAAGACAGAGACGGCCAAGGCCCTCACCGAGTTCTTGTTCGGTCAGGAAGATGCATTGATCCAGCTCGACATGTCCGAATACATGGAGAAGCACACGGTCAGTCGTCTGGTCGGCTCTCCACCCGGATACGTCGGATACGACGAGGGCGGGCAGCTGACCGAAGCGGTCCGTCGCAAGCCGTTCTCAGTGGTTCTCTTCGACGAGATCGAAAAGGCCCACCCCGATGTGTTCAACACCCTCCTGCAGATCCTGGAGGAGGGTCGTCTCACCGATGCCCAGGGGAGGACGGTCGACTTCAAGAACACCGTCATCATCATGACCTCGAACCTGGGAACACGCGACCTGCGCAAGAAGTCGGTCGGGTTCCACATCGAAGACGAAGAGTTCACCTACGAGTACATGAAGGAAAAGGTCACCGACGAGCTGAAGAAGCAGTTCCGGCCCGAATTCATCAACCGTCTCGATGAGATCATCGTCTTCCACGAGCTGACGATGGACGAGCTCAAGTTGATCGTCGATCTGATGCTGGAGAGGGTGCGGGAGCAGCTGGCCAACCAGCATCTCGACCTGGCTCTCACCGACGACGCCAAGGAGTACCTCGGCACCCACGGGTACGACCCCGAGCTCGGGGCGCGGCCACTGCGCCGGGCTATCCAGCGTTTGCTGGAGGACCCGTTGTCGGAGCGTGTCCTCCTGGGCGAATTCAAGGCCGGGGTGACGATCCTCGTCGGATACGACCGGGAGAACGACGAGCTGACCTTCGAGGGAATCGCCTCTCCGGACAGCGCACCGGTGGAGCTGGCCGGGCAGGAATAGCGCCGGTTCTCGTAGGCAAACTGATCGCAGCCTCCTTCTAAAGAGGGTCGCCGCAAGCGCCGATCCTCTATGGGCTTGAGCCGCCCATGTCCAAAGTATTTGCGCTGCTAATCGTGTTGATCGCCGGTCTCGGGCCCAACGAGGCGCCCGAGTATGCCCCGGCTGGGGACAGCGCGTACACGCTCGATCTCGAGCTGGACGGCTACATCAACGGGAGAATGGACCCCGATCGGATGATGACCGTTCGTGGCTGCACCCTGGAACGGGACGCGGCCTACCTGTACTCCAAGATGCTGGACGCCGCCGAGGAGGACGGGATCTACCTTCGCCGCGAGGACTGTTACCGGAGCTACAACCAGCAGGCCCGAGGCTACGAGGAGAGGTGCCCGATGACGGATATCGCCGTCTTCGGCGTCGACGCCGAGACGGGCCAGGTGGTTCAGGTAGACATCAAGACTCAGCGTGAGTGCACGGGGCCACCGGTGGCTCCTCCGGGGCGGTCCAACCATGGCTGGGGACGGGCGGTGGACTTCAGGGATCGCTACTCGGTCCTCGGCTGCTACGACGAGGAGTTCCACTGGCTCCAGAACAACGCCCACCGCTTCGGTTGGGTACACCCGCAATGGGCCCATTGCGGTCTGGAGACACAGGAGCCATGGCACTGGGAGTACGCCGGTGTCACCGACCCCACCCTCGTCGACTACGTCACCATCGACCCCGCCCTGATCCCGGCGCTGGAATAGGGGTAGGTCGGCTTACCTCAGGTAGTACACCCTCATATGCGGGGCTAACCGCCGACGGTAAGAGCGCAG
>CAZSOF010000103.1:2518-8618 GCA_964607685.1 uncultured Acidimicrobiaceae bacterium
CCGCCGTTCCTGTTGGCGAAGTCGATAACGCGAGCAAGAGACATGACTCCAACATGCCTCAAGACGAGACCGAATGGAACCCATTCGCAGCTGACCGCTTTCTGTCGGTGGTTGGCCCCGTATATGGGGGTGTACTACCTGAGGTAAGCCTTCCCACCTACGCTCGCCCCTCTGATGGACCGGGCCGTGAGAAGTCTGCTGATCGTGGGGGGAGCGTATGTGGCCGCTCAGATGATGGCGGACATTGCCAGCCTGCGGATAGTGAGCGTCGGCGGCTACGCCGTCGACGCGGGCACGCTCATCTATCCGTTCACGTTCACCCTGCGGGACCTGGTCCACAAGATCGGGGGGAAGACGGCGGCCCGCACCCTCATCGCGCTGGCCGCGGCCATCAACCTGGTCATGGCGGGCCTCTTCTGGCTTGTTTCGGAGCTACCCCCCGACGAGCTGACCGGTCCCCAGCTGGAATTCGGTGAGGTGCTGGCCCCCGTGTGGGGGATCGTGGTGGCGTCGATCGTGGCCGAGGTGGTTGCCGAGTTGATCGACACCGAGGCCTACTCGGCCTGGGTCAGGAGATTCGGCGAGCGTCTTCAGTGGGGCCGAGTCCTGGTGTCCAATGCCGTCGCCATTCCGGTCGACTCGGCACTGTTCGTGGGTCTCGCCACCCTATTCGGAGTCTTTCCGCCCGAGGTGGCGTGGTCGATCTTTTGGGTCAACGTGGTTTTCAAGGGATTGGTCACCCTGATATCAGTGCCCTGGATATATCTGGTAAAACCCACGCCCCTGGTCCCGGCCACGCATTAGCCCAGCACCGACCACTAGTCTCGCACAGCCGACAGGCATTACCTGTCAAGAAGCAACAACGGAGGATGAGACTTGGAAAGCAGAACCTGGTGGTGGATCGGTGGCGGAGCGGTAGTCGTCGCCATCATCCTCTTCTTCGTCTTCACCGGCGGTGATGACGAGGGTGACATCACGACGACAACAGAAGCAGAAGCGGCTCCCACCACGACCCAAGGTGAGGAGGAGGGGACGACCACCAGCGAGGCCATGGAGGGGACGACGACCACGGCCGCAGGAATGATCGGCGAAGGCCGCCTTGTTGGCATGGCCTATGACATCGGCGGTCGTGGAGACCTCTCCTTCAACGACCTGGCCGCGCTTGCATGGGACGACGGAATGGCCATGTACGGATATGAGGGTGAGGAGCTCGAGCCCGACGAGGGTGGCGAGAACCGTGAGGAGAACCTCAGACTTCTGGCCGAGGTCGGCCATGAGCTGATCATCGCCAACGGTTTTGCCTTCGCCAACAACGTATTCCACGTTGGAACCGAGTTCCCCGAGACCTTGTTCGCCATCACCGACTCCTGCCCACAGGACGACGAGTTCGGCACACCCGAGATGGATAACGTCCGATGCATGCTCTTTGCCGAGCATGAGGGCTCGTTCCTCGTTGGTGCCGCCGCCGCACTCAAATCGCAAACGGGAACGATCGGTTTCATCGGCGGTGTGCAGGTTCCGCTGATCGAGAAGTTCCAGGCTGGATTCGAGGCCGGCGCATTGGCTGCCAATCCTGACATCGATATCCTGCCGGCCGTCTACTTGACGCAGCCGCCAGACTTCTCCGGCTTCGGCAATCCGGCGCTCGGTAACGAGGCTGCCCAGTCGTTGTATGGCGCCGGCGCCGATGTCGTGTTCCATGCTGCCGGTGGATCGGGTACCGGTCTCTTCCAGGCCGCAGCCGATCTCTCCACCGACGACACCTTCCTGTGGGCCATCGGTGTCGACGCCGACCAGTACAACACTGTCGGCGACCCGGCCCTTCAGGAGCACATCCTGACGTCGATGCTGAAGCGTGTCGATGTCGCCGTGGGCAACACCATCCTCGATTTCCTCGAGGGCAATTTCACGCCTGGTCCGGTCGTCTTCGACCTGAGCGTCGATGGTGTGCAGTATTCCACCACAGGCGGATTCGTGGATGACATCGCCGCCGATCTCGACGCCTTCAGGGATCAGATCATCAGCGGTGATATCACCGTTCCCGATACGCTGGGCGGCTGATAAGCCGGCCTGCTAGCTTGCGCCGGGTCCTGGGTTATCCGGGGCCCGGCGTTTTATTGGACGGGAATGGCCAACGAACCTGCCATACAACTGAGCGGTATCACCAAGCGTTACCCAGGTGTTGTGGCCAACAAAGATGTTGAGCTGACCGTCCAATCGGGGGAGGTCCACGCCATTGTCGGGGAGAACGGTGCGGGCAAGTCCACTCTGATGAAGATTCTCTACGGGATGGTTCTCTGTGACGCGGGCACCATCCTCATCAACGGGGAGGAAACCCGTTTCAGGTCGTGCAAGGACGCGATCGAAGTTGGCATAGGCATGGTCCATCAGCATTTCATGTTGGCCGACAATCTCACCGTCCTCGAGAACGTCATCCTTGGCTCCGAGCCCAAGAGAGGTGTCCAGATCGATTTCAGGTCCGCCTCAGATCGAATCAAGGAGCTCGGAGCCAAATATGGCCTCGCTCTCGATCCGTCGGAGAAGGTGGAGACGTTGTCCGTGGGAGAGCGGCAGAGAGTGGAGATCATGAAGGTTCTCTATCGGGGAGCCGAGATCCTCATACTCGACGAGCCGACGGCGGTTCTGGTGCCACAGGAAGTGGAAGACCTCTTCTCCTCGATAAGGGATCTCAAAGCCCAGGGAGAGACGGTCATCTTCATCTCCCACAAGCTCGATGAGGTCCTCGCGATAGCGGACACGATCACAGTGATGCGCGATGGCCTCACCGTGGCGACAACGACACCAGACCAGGTCGACGCGAGGCAGCTAGCCGAGTTAATGATCGGGTCGGAGTTGCCAACGCCGGAGACACGGGAGTCCACGGTCCAGGATGAGGTCGTGTTCGAGGTGGAGGGCTTGAGCCTCGTCGACGAGACCGGTCGGGACGTGCTGAAGGACATCAATTTCGAAATACACAAGGGAGAAATCGTTGGGATCGCCGGAGTCGAAGGCAATGGCCAGGCCCCACTGGTGGACGCGCTCGTCGGCCTGGAATCGGATGCAACCGGACGGGTCGTCCTCGGTGGCCAGGAGTTGTCGGATTGGGAGGCACGTGACCGCCGGTCCCATGGCCTGGGGCTGATACCCGAGGATCGCCAACGTCAGGGTCTCCTCTTGACATCGCCCCTTTGGGAGAACGCCGCTCTCGGCCATCAATACAACGAGCCTTTTGCCAACGGCCCCTGGATCGACAAGAAGGGGGCACGTCGTCAAACGGAGGAGATCGTCGACCGGTTCGACGTGAAGACACCCGGTCCTGATGTCTTGGCCACTGCGTTGTCCGGAGGAAACCAGCAGAAGCTCGTCGTGGGACGGGAGATCATCGCGGACCCGTCGGTCCTGATAGCCGCACAGCCGACCCGCGGCATCGACATCGGCGCCCAGGGAGCGGTCTGGGAGGAGCTGAAGCGGGCACGGGCCAATGGGATGGGGATCCTTCTCATCTCCGCCGATCTGGATGAGTTGATAGGTCTCTCCGACACCATCCACGTCCTCTTCGAAGGTGCCCTCGTCGCCAAGCTCGATCCCAACGAAGTGACTCCGGAGGTCCTCGGCACCTACATGACCGGGGCCCGCTCGGCAGCAATCACATGAACCGATCGACGAGACTTCTCACGTCCTTGCTGGCTCCGCTGCTGGCGATCGTCATCTCGTTTGCCATCGCGTCGATCGTCCTCTTGCTTGTGGACATCGACCCGTTGGCCGCATATCGGGAGATGTGGACGTTCGGAACCAGTACCGAGTCGTTGATCTCGATGGTCAACCGCGCGATGCCTCTCTTCGTATCCGCGCTGGCGGTGGCCGTTGGCTTCAAGATGGGCCTCTTCAACATCGGTGTCGAGGGTGCCTATTTGCTGGCCGCACTGATGGCCGCCTATTTCGGTGCCCTGTTCGTCCTTCCGTCGATCCTCCACGTCTTCGCCATCCTGCTGATCGCCATGGTGGTGGGAGCGATCTGGAACGGCATCGCCGGCTGGCTGAAGGTCACCCGTGGTGTCCACGAGGTGATTTCGACGATCATGCTCAACTTCATCGGGTTCAGCCTCAGCGCATATCTGTTCCTCGAGCACTTCCAGCAGGAGCGGGAGGGATTGATCGTTGCCACATCGGCCATACCTGAGTCAGGTTGGATCCCGTCCCTCAACCCCGTCCTTGCTTGGTTCGGCATCGAGCCTCGAACAGGGACCGAGCTCCACGGCTTTTTGGTCATCGCCATCCTGCTTGGGATCTTCTATCACTACCTGGTCAATCGAAGCCGGTTCGGCTACGACCTTCGAGCCTCCGGGATAAACCCCAGCGCGGCACATGCCAGCGGGGTCAACCCCAAGAGAATGATCGTCACCACGATGCTCATCTCGGGCGCCCTCGCCGGCTTGGTCGGCATGTCGACGCTGCTGGGGTTCACCCATCGCTATGTCCAGGACTTCCCGTCGGGATACGGCTTCGCCGGCATCGCTGTCGCTCTGCTCGGGCGGAATCACCCTGTCGGCATGGCCCTTGGCGCCCTCCTCTTCGGGTTCTTGGAGAGGTCGTCGATCATCCTCGACCTCGAGGACGTGCCTCGGGAGATCGTGACCATCTTCCAGGGTGTCGTCGTCCTCGCCGTCGTCATCGTCTACGAAGTGGCCTCCAGGTATGCCCAGCGCCGAGCAGTGGCTGCAGCCGCTGCTGCCACGTCAGAACAGACGGAGGAGACGGTGGCGGCATGAGCAGACCGGTGAGATACATGCTCTACACCGCGATCGGGATCCTGCTTCTCACGATCGCGGGGGAGCTGACCGGAACGACCGAGTTGACGGCCCCGAATACTGCGCGCGCTGCGTTGCGATTGGCCATACCGATCCTTCTCGCCGGCCTCGGTGGGCTCTATTCGGAACGATCGGGAATAGTGAACATCGGCCTCGAGGGCATGATGATCGCCGGCACTTGGTTTGCGGCCTGGGGAAGCTGGATGTACGGACCGTGGAATGGCGTGCTGCTGGGGCTTGCCGGTGGTGCTGCTTTCGGGCTCTTACACGCGCTGGCAACCGTGACATTCAACGTGGATCACATCGTGTCCGGTGTGGCCATCAACATCCTAGGTTTGGGTGCGATGCGTTTCCTCTCGTCGATCACGTATGGGCCGGAGTCGGGCGGCGGGGTGGTCCAGAGCCCATCGGTGGATCTGGTAGGCAGCTTCAGCGTTCCCATCCTTGCCGGTGGCAGCCTGTTCGGATGGGACAGCCCCGACTTCTTGGGCTGGCTGGACGGCCAGGACATATTCTTCCTTTCCGACATCGCCGGGATCCTCAAGGGGTTCTTCGGGGGGGTCAACTGGCTGACACTCATCGGGGTTCTGATCGTGCCATTCACGGCCTGGGTGCTCTGGAGAACCGCTTGGGGGCTTCGTCTCAGGTCGTGTGGTGAGGATCCGTGGGCGGCCGAGTCGCTTGGCGTGCCCGTCCTCAAGATGAAGTATTACGGCGTGGTCATCTCGGGCGCCCTCGCCGGTTTGGGCGGTGCGTTCCTGGTGCTGGTCCAGGCAGGAATCTACCGGGAGGGGATGACGGCGGGAAGAGGCTTCATCGGTCTGGGCGCCCTCATCTTCGGCAATTGGCTGCCTGCCGGTGTGTTAAGTGGTTCGTTCGTCTTTGGGTTTGGTGACTCCTTGCGGTTCCGAGGACCGGATGTGGTGAGGGCGTTCATCCTGGCAGTGGCCATCGCCCTCCTCCTCGCTGCGCTTTACGCGATTGTCCGACGGACTGCTCGCCGCGCAGTGCTAATGGGCACCGCCGGAGCAGCCTTCCTCGTCTTCTACCTTGCGGTGGAGACGGTGCCGAACCAGCTTCTCTCGGCGACGCCGTATCTGATCACTCTCCTGGTGCTGGCAGCGGCCTCGCAACGGCTGAGAATGCCCGCCGCCGACGGGGCGCGGTACGCAAGAGGGGAAGCGCATTAGCCACTTTCTGCATGTAGAAACCACCGCATAGCTCACATATCCACTGAACAGAACGGGTATCTCGAGATGTTTGACGCCTACGACCCCGGCTTCCTCGACGAT
>CAZSOF010000104.1:0-8242 GCA_964607685.1 uncultured Acidimicrobiaceae bacterium
TCGGCCTGGCAATCCCGCAGGAAGGATGCTGGCGCGTCACCGCGGAGTACCGCGAGGCCAGCCTCAGCTACGTGGTGTGGGCTGGCAAGGACTAGCCGCGACGTCCGGTTGAGAGAGGCGTCGGTCTGAGCGAACTGTTCGGGCCTTGTTTGCAGCAACCCGCAGGTGCGTGCCCCAGTGAAACTCTTCCCATGCGTTTGACGTATGTTTGGGTATGAGCGTGAGTCCCGACGGCCAGTCGGACCCAGGTCACCCCGATCGTCGGCTTGGTTTGGTCACTGCAGGTGCCGCTGTTGTCGTGCTGGTGGCTGTCTTAGCCTGGTCAACCCGCAAAGATGACGTGGTCGCAATTCCGGCAACGACGCTCACGTTGCCTACAAGCACCACCGAACCCCTCTCAACGACATTGACCAACCCGCGAGACACCCTGGTCGATCTCGTCCCCGGAGTCACTGCAACCCTGCACGCTCTTGTCGGAGGGTCGAACCGAGAGCTGATCGACCTCACCGCCGATTCAGAAGCCACATTCCTGCCCCCGGACTCCAGATCGCTGGGATTCTCGACCAGTTTTGCCTTTGACGCATCGAATGCGCTGCTCGCCTTTCGCACGTTGACCGAAGGCTCCGACGACTCCTATCGGCTCAACGTGTGGAGCGAAACGGCGAGCTTTCGGCTGGAACAGACCGACGTCGGTCCCTATCAGTGGCATCAAACCCAGCCGGGCCGCCTCGCAGCCATCACGGCTTTGGCCGGTCGTACGGCACTACGAACGTTCACGTTCCAAGACAACGATTCCGACTCTCCGGACGCCACGACGATGATCGAAGCCGACTGGGACCAATCACTCACTGCTTGGGGCGACTACGGGCTCGTGATCCACGACTTCGACCCACACCTGGAAACAGACGTGACAACCCTCCTCGACCAAACCGGGAAGGTCGTATGGCAATCCCAGAACATGACTGTCCTCGACGCCTCGCCAACTCACCTGCTGGTGCTTCGAAGACTCTCAGACCAGGACGGCTACGGACACGTCGTGATTGAACCATCTGATCCCCGCTCCGGCATTCGGCTCGACCTCCCTGTGGCCGGGCCGGTCACCGGTTCCGCCTGGTCGCCCGGCGGCCGGCTCGCCGTGCACTATCCCACCCGCGGTCGCCACTGGATTCTCCGCATCTACGATACCAACTTCACTCGCTCCACCGAGATCACGCTTGGAACATGGCGAGTCTGGGATCTCGAGTGGGGGCCAGACAACAGGTTCATCCTGATGCCAGGAACCAACGACGCCGGACGTGACGTGGTTGTCTTCTACGACACATCCAGCGGCGACCTGTCCTTTGTCGATTTCCCCGACTGGGTCCAGTGGGCCGACCTCAGTTAACCGTCGGTCCGCTAATCCCTCTCCACTCTCGATAGCCCTCGCTCAGGGGTCCATGACTCGACGACGAGCCGGGTGGCGTCGCTATTGAGGCCGGTGATGACGACCTCGATTATGTCGGCGACGAACATCTCACCGTCGGGTTGCTGGCTCCTCTCATCGGTGGTGATAGGGCCGGCGGGGATGGCTCGGCCGGCGATCTTCGCCTCGCCCGGCCACTCGCTCTCCTTGCCCTCCTCGGGGCCGAAGGTGGGGCTGTGCAGGGCGAAGCGGGGATCCCGCTTCAGATCCGCTCCCTTGCGTGCGCCGGTCATCGACCCGAAGCGCAGATCACCGTCAGCGAATTCGCACTCGATGCCAGAGATGCGTGGCGAACCGTCGGCCCGAAGCGTTGCGATCGTCTTGTGTCGGCCGGCGTCGAACAACCATTGCACTCGTCTGGCGAACTCTGGTTCGGCCTGAACGATCGCTCTCCACGTCGGCACGTCAAAAGCCTATGTGCGATCGTGGGACCCGTGGGGAACTGTCCGAGACGAAGGTGACCCGGTCACAAGAATGACCGAGAGCCACAGACCTGACCTGGCTCGGCCTCCCGCAATTCCGTGTTTGGCCGAGCGACCGGTGCTGGACGGTGCTCGGGGTGGGTAAGTTCGATCTGTCGCGATAGGAGTGGAAGATGAGTGTGGAATCAGTGCTGGCCGACTTTTCAGGCGCGGTGACCGAGGCGGACTGGGAGCGGGTTGCGGGACTGCTTTCCGACGCATTCTTCGAGTACCAACCCGGTGAGGGCGAACCCTCGGCATCGGAGCGAATCGTTCCGCTCCTTTCCGACCTCAGAACGGCCGTTCCCGATCTCGACGTCGGTTTCGATGACGTGGTTCCTGACGGCGTTCTGTTCCGAGGGATGATCTCATTCACGGGGAAACACGAGAATCCGTTATGGGGTGCACCTGGCAGCGGCGAGTCGATCTCGTGGACGAATCCGGTAACGGTGAGGCTCACCGACGACCGGCTCGCCATTCGCTTCGACGATGTGGCCTTCCCCGAACTCGTAGCCCTTCTCAGACAGTTCGGATTGGTGAATCCCCCGGACAAGATGGACGAGCCACCTCCGTACCCGGTGAGCATGCCGGAGTTCTTGATGAAGGTGGTGATGACAGGCCAGGCAGGTGACAGAGAGTGCGGTCATCTGGAACAGATTCGAGTCACCGAACCTGAAACTCGAATTTGTGCCCAGTGTTATGCCGAAGCGGTGAACTGGCCCGCCCTGCGGATGTGCCTCACATGCGGGTCCGTGGGTTGCTGTGACACCTCAAAGAACAAACACGCCATGAAGCATCACGAAGAGACAGGACACCCATTGATACGGTCGTTACGACTCGATGAAGGTTGGGTGTGGTGTTATGAGGACAACGCCTTCTTTGAAAGGGAAATTCTCAACCGGTACCCCAGGCGATAGCAGTCCGCTGATGGCCTACATGATCTACCAGCGTTACACGACCGCAATCCTCAACTCATACAAGGACAACCCGCTGGTCGCAGGACACCTCGCCCAGGCTCGATCACACCGGCAATGGCTCGAATCACTGACGATCGAGCCCAACGTCAAAGCGGCCCTCGTCGAGCAGGCACGCACCATCGAGGAAGCATTCGAACGTCTCAACACCTGAGCGTCACAGCACAGATTCGTGCCTCGTCGGTGTGGCCTTGCCGATGTGACCGAGTGGATTGGTTCCACCGAGTCGGGGATGGTGGCCGGTTCATTTTCGCGACACAATCGATATCTCGAGTTCGCAGGTGGCGGGGCCGCGGAGGCTACGAGCTCCTCAAGGTGCCGTTGGGGCCGTATCGGCTACGGTCGGGATCAGCCTTCCCCGGTACGCCAGCACCATGAAGGGCATCGCAACGACGATCGTCACCACCAGATAGAACGGAAGGAAGATCGCCGTTGTCGACTCGGACAGGAGGAACACTGTGCCCATCGTGTTGATCATCGTGTGCAGCAGAGTGCTGCCCCAGATCATGCTGGTTGTTGGCCAGCCAGAACCTACCTCTGCACGACAAGCTCTGACGACACACCCTCAAGCTGGGACGAATCAGTTCAGCCATCGGGCTTGTCGTCCGACCGGCGAAGCTGGCCGTTAATCACCACTTCAGCTGGCGACATGCGTGTCGTATGCTCCCCACCAAGGCAGGTCCGAATGAGACCCGTGAGTGAGGGCCTCACTCCTCCCGTTCGAGCTTCTCTCGCAGCTCCGAGACCTCGGTTTTCAGCGTATCCAGCTCCCGCAAGATCCGCTTGCCCATGGAGTCGTCGTCCTCCTCATCGCTGGCGCCAACCGCGCTGCCCAGGATGGCGGCGACGGTGCCCAGCACGGCAAGGCCGGCAAACATCATGATGCCTCCGGCGAGCCTCCCCAGCGGAGTGACCGGGAACAGATCGCCGTAACCGACGGTGGTGAAAGAGACCAGCGCCCACCAGAGGGCATCGCCGAAGTCCTCGAAGCCGGACTCGGGTGGCTCGGCGTTCATCACCAGCAGAGCAGCCACCACCGACAGCACTGCCAGCCAGATACCCATGGTTCCCAGCCGACGAGCCACCTTGATCGCCGTTCGGCCCAGTCCGGCAGCGGTGAACAGGCGCACCAGCCTCGCCAGCCGGAAGAGAACCATGAATTCCGCTCCGTCTGCGAAGGGGAAGACGTACCAGGGGAAGGTGACGACGACGATGAAGAGGTCGAAGATCCCATTGCCAGACTTCCAATACGACGAGTCGATCCGCTGACGCACCGTGAAGTCGATGGCGAAAACGAGCCAGGCGGCGATGTCGATGAAGAAGATCAGCGTCTCGAACCGCTCGGCCTGTGTCAGCCCGAGGGCTATCGGAGCCAAGGCCCCGGCGATGATGAACGGCCTGGCGCGTCGATCCCAGGCGGCCGTCCTCACCTCCGCCGACAAGGTCGATGTCACGTTCGGATCGTAAGAACGAGCCTCCTCCAGCCCTGGGATTTCGCTCAATCCGAGGCGCTACACGACGCGACCATCAGCCTGTCCATTGGCCAGCCACCTGCACCAACGCCGAAGAACCGGATCGCCTCGGATCTCCTTTGGCGGAGCGTCAGGTTCGGATGGGTCGGGCGATCTCTGCTATCTCTCGTTCGAGATCACTCGGAAATGGCTGTAGTCCTGGGCTGGCGTCGCTCGCACCACCGTCGAGGATCCAGCCGAGCCCCAATAGGATCACCGCAGCGAAAGGGTCGAAGAACTCATCCACTGCCACATGGCTCCCCGGAGCGAGGTTGACCAGGCTGCCCCGGTTGATCAGATATGCGTTCTCACCGTCGATGGTGTATCGATCGATTGACCGGAGTACGTGCTGGTGGGGCTGCTGCTCCAACCACTCGATATCGATCTCGCGGTTGCTGTGACCAACGTTCACCAAGATGGCATCTGGGCGAAGGTTCTGCAGTTGGTCCGGCCCTAACACCATCTCGACACCAGTGGCGGTGACAACGATCGAACACGACGCCAAGCCCTCCTCCAGAGAAACGTCGCGGAGACCGTGGTGTTGCGCTTCCAGAGCACGGATCGGGTCGATCTCCGCAACAGACACCAGCGCCCCTAATGCCCGAGCATGGAGCGCAACACCACGACCGACAGGGCCGAAGCCGACCACCAGCACCGTGCGCCCGTGGAGAGCCAGCCCCGTGATAGCGGAGAACGCCGGCCACGCCGTCATGCCCACATGGTGCCGGTTGTGCAGACGGTCCTTCAACGGGATGTCGTTCCAGTTGAACACCGGGAACGGGATCTCGACACCAGCGAGGCGATGCAAACCCGAAGTCGTCGCCTCGAGAGCGCCATACGGTTCGACTCCGAGTTCCACACAGCCGGCGATCAGCTCTCCCCCCATATCGGACAACGCATCCGAGGGCTCTGAGAGAAGCCACGCGAGACCCTCCCCGACCTCCTTGTCAGTCATCCGACTCCAGGCCCAGACTTCAGCGCCATGCCTCGCCAAGAAAGCTGCAGCAACGTCGTCTGTGCTGTCGGGGTTGACCGCAGCAAGTCGCAGCCTGGCTCCGGCGTCGAGCAGTGGCAGCATCGTCACCACGTTGGTCATGGTGGGATGCTGGAAGCACGACGCGGTGCGACCGGTCAAATCCAGATCGGCGACCTGCTCCCCGACACGCATGGAAACCGGAAGCAGGTGACGCCACCATGCGAGTTGCGCCCCGGTGACCTCCTCGGCCGATGACAAGTCCTTCACTCTCTGCACATCAACACCCCATAGACCAGCATGACGAGGGTCACGGCACTTCGGCGCTCGAGCCAGAGGACAAGGACCCAATTGTCGATGCATGTGACGACCTCTTCGACGTCATCGAATTCATGGCGTCGGAGTGATCGCTCCGCCAATCCTCGATCAGCCATTGGAAGACGGGGTTAGTACCAGCAAATAGATCGCGGTCACCTGACGTGCTGATCATGGTGACCCAGTAGAGACCGGGACGTCACCACCTACTCGAGACCTATGAAGAGATACCTACGGCTTTCTTATGTCTGCCGTAGGACAAATCCACGGTCCCTGTGTAGGTATGTGGCTCCGAAGTCAGGAAGCGGCCCATGTCGGCGAACACCGACGCGATGGTCTCTGATGCGGTGTTGAATGCCTCCTCGCTCTCCCACGCCGCCACGATGAAGCCCTCACCAGGGGCGGAGACGAAGGTGTCAACAAATAGGAGGCCATCGATACCCTCGATCGTTGCCCTCACCGTCTCACCCCAAGTCAGTATCTCCTCGTACCGTTCTGGGTCGAAGTTGTGTTGGGTCACTCTGTAGAACATATGCGTACCTCTTTCGGACAACGCTGCATCCCAGTTATCTCCAATCCTTGGACCTGCTGCTCGACGTGGCTAGAGGCCAACGTCACAACACGCACATGACAGACTGGGATTTGGGGGTCATTGCATCACTGACGACGAGCGTCCCGCCCCGACAGTGGGTGTTGCTGATGGAAGGCTGTTGGACTTGGAGCGCAAGCCGCAATCAGCTCTCCGGCTCTTTGGGCGCCCGTCTGCCTCGGACGACCCTCACAGGGAAGGCAAAAGGTCTCGGCTCACATCCGGTCTGTTCAGAATCGCCAGTCGACACGGGCTTGGGGGTCGGGCCGATATGAGCAGAACGTGCCGGTCCGTATTGTGGTGTCGAGGTGGCGACCGAGTTCCGGATCGTGTTCTTCGATGCGGGCAATGGCCGTACGTATCGCCCTGGTCACGTTGACTCGGGCCCTTTCTGAAGCCGACCCGGTCTTGCGCGCCCGACCTCCAAGACCTTCGGAGGCGGTCAATTCCCGGGCGAGAAACTCCATTTCCTCTCGGGCCTGCGTGGCACGCTTGGAGTCGTTCCAGGCCTCGGCCTGCTCTAGGTCGTCGACGAGTTCTTCGATTCGTTGTCGGTAGGATTCTCTGGCTTGGTCATCCGACACCTCGCCGATATCGTCGAGGCCGCCCACGACAAGCCCCTCCACGGACGCTTGTGTGCTCCGACTCCCGGGTCCTGCGAGATCAAGGACGTGGATCTCTCTGTCTGGTGACGCCAACAGTTGAGCGAGGTAACCAAGACCTTTTATGTCCCGAAGTCGAAACGGCTCCAGGGCCAAGGACAGCGACCAATAGTCGCCCTCACGCCGGAAGACACCATGTCGCCTCCCTTCGAGCGGTGCCATTGCCGTGTCGCCCCGACCGACAGCGGACAGCTTTGCCCGCAGCGCGGTCATTCCCAGCTCTTCCGCAGTCTGACGTGAAGCGGCAAAAAGGTCATCGGCGAGATCCAGGTCCCCGGGGGCATCACGAGCCAGCAAGACCCGTCCGTAGTCATGCTGACAGTGTGCGGTCCACGGGCTGGCTCCCATGGCATCGTTGAGCTTGATTGCGTCTTCGAAATGCCCAATAGCGTCGTCTGGCCGTTCGAGAACGCTTACCATAAGACCGAGATAGCGGTCCACTGCACCGAGACTCCCCTCTCCACAACCGACAGCATGCCGTCCGGCAAATGGAAGAAGCTGCCCATGCAGGATCACTGCCGCCCCCTGATCCTGAAGCTGGAAGCAGGCGTCGCTGGCCAACGCCATGCCAAGCAGCCATTCGTTGTCGCGGTGCAGCATCCGGAACCCGTCCTGGGCAATCTCGTTGAAACCCTGTTGAGCCTCCGGGAGACGGCCGAGTTCCGCCAGCAGGCACACCAACTCAGCTCGATGCAGCGGATGCCAGGGGAACTCTTGCGCAGAGGTGCGAACCAAGTCTTCGATCTCAGCCAGGCGTCCCTGTTCTCTTCGGAGCAGGAAGAGATGGGACCGTGTAGCCGAGTACTCGTCACGAGTCGGGAATCCTTTGTCGACCGCGAACCGAACTCCTTCCTCGGCTGTCTCGAAGTGACCTTCGATCAAGTCGAAGAGGGTGCCCACACCCCGAGCGACGAAGAGGCGTCTTGGCTGGCGCAGGTGTTCGGCTTCCCGGGACGCTGAATCAACTGCACTGCGCCCTTCAGCTATCAGCCCGAGATCGGCCAAGGCGAAAGCCTGCCATATCCGTCCTGCGAAGACCCCTTCATGCTGTTCATGTTGTTCGGCCACATCTATGAGTTCTCGGGCGAGGTCGAGTCTCTCTTCGGGGTTCTCCGGCCACCATGTCGCAGCGAAACGACCCTCCAGGGCATAACAGAGCGTGCCGGGATCACCCAGCGCTCGGGCCATGCGCAAGGCCTCCGCCGAGAGAGCGTCGCTGGTCTCGCGATCCGGCGAGTCACGGAGGGCGCAGGCGAGACGGGAGAGCAGCCGCACCCGGAGGTGATCATCCGCCC
>CAZSOF010000105.1:0-8084 GCA_964607685.1 uncultured Acidimicrobiaceae bacterium
TCGTCGAGGAGGTGATGCTCGCCAGCACGGGCACCCGACGTCTGGGCGCAGCCGCCCTCGATCTGGCCTGGGTCGCTGCCGGTCGGTTCGATGCCTACTGGGAGCATGGTGGCCCTCGGGGCATCAAGCCATGGGACGTCGCGGCGGGGATTCTGCTCGTAACCGAGGCCGGAGGGGTGTACACCGATGAGACCGGCGAGACCAACCGGCTGGAAGCCAGGGCTCACGTGGCGAGCAATGGCAAGGTCCACGACGAGCTGAGGTCGATCGTGGTTCGGACCATGCCCGATCATCTCCGTTGATGTACCACGATCACCACCTCCACCCCTTCGGATACGCCGCTCTAGTGAACGGCCTGGAGCTGATGGACGCTCCTGACCTGGAGACGGTGATGCAACTCGTCGCCGGCCGTGCCCGCGAATCGGACGGCCCGGTCATCGGGCAACGGCTCAACGATGAGGGAGTCAGGGACCTACGGCTGCCAACCGCAGCCGACATCGACGACGTAGTCCCCGATAGACCAGTGCTCCTATATCGGTATTGCGGGCACATCGCCGTGGCCAACGGCGCGGCTCTGGCACTGGCGAACGTCGATGCAGCGACCTCCGACCCCCCAGGCGGGTCGATCGACCGCTATGCATCTGGGCGTCCCACCGGCATTCTCAGAGAGACCGCGGTCTCCCTCGTATCCCGGGCCCTGGATCCCATCACCCCGGACCCGACGGATGATGAGATCCTCACCGCCTTCACGCGACTACCACAGATGGGGATCGGTTCCATCACGGGCATCATCTCGATCGGCGGCGCCATTTGGTGTGCGGTGGAGGACGAGCTTGCCACCCTTGTCCGTCTCGCCAGCAACCTCCCGCTCGACATCGATGTGCTCGTCATCGCCGATTCGCCGGCGGAGCTCGCCGTCGCCAAGGATCGCATCGACCGGGCAGACGGGCGGCTTCGCTTTCAAGGGTACAAGGACTTCATAGACGGCAGCCTCGGCGGGCATACCGCCGCCATGTACGAGCCCTTCACCGATCAACCAGGCACAAGCGGCACCGTGCGGTTCGATCACACTCACACCGTGGAGATGGGCAGGGCAGCACTCGATCTGGGAGGCGTGGTCGCCATTCACGCCATAGGTGACCGGGCCAACGATCTCGCGCTCGACGTCCACGAGGAGCTGATCCACGATGGTGCAGAGCCCTGGCGCCTCCGTGTGGAGCACGCGTCGATCCTCACCAATCCGACGATCGACCGCATGGCTGATCTGGGTGTGATCGCCAGCATCCAGCCTGCATTCCTCGCATCTGAGGAGTCCTGGTTGGAGAAGCGCCTTGGTCCCGGTCGCATGAGACGGGCGTATCCCTTCAGGTCGCTGCTGGAGGCCGGTGTCCCGCTGTTGGGTGGCAGTGACTCCCCGGTCGAGCTGCCCGACACCGAGATCGGGATCAACGCCGCGGTTCACCGTCACGGGATCAACCCGGAGCAAGCGCTGACCAGAGGTCAGGCCGAGGCCCTCTTCACCCCGCCACTGCGTTGATCGACCACGCTTCATGGAGTGCGCCGTGGCCACGAGCACCATCGGGCGCAAGAACGCCCCCCAACTACCCTGACCCGGCTCATGGCCTACTCATCCATCACACCCACTGAGATCGAGACCGGTGCCGAGAACGCGATCACAGAGGCGGAGTCCGTTCTCGCCGAAGTGACCGGTCTCAGCGAGAAGCGAACCTTCGAGAACACGCTGCGTCCCCTCGACCGAATCGTCGACATCCTGGCGAAGGCAACCGCCGATTACGCCTTCATGGGCTATGTCCACCCCAACAAGGAGGTACGCGCCGCCGCCAAGGCCGCCGAGGAGAAGATCAACAAGTGGGGCGCCGAGGTCTACTTCAGGGATGACTTGAATGCTGTGGTCCAGGACTATGCAGGCACTGCGGACGCCGCCAGTCTCGAGGCGGAGCAAAACCGCCTGCTCGACTTCGTGCTCAGAGATCTGCGCCGAGCGGGACACGAACTCGATCCGGAGACCCGGGAGAGAGTGAAGGAACTCACGCAGCGGGGAATCGAATTAGAGGTCAGATTCCAACAGAACATCGATGAGTGGGACGACTGGATCTTGTGCTCACGTGAAGACCTCGAGGGCATGCCCAACAGCTGGATCGACGCCCTGGATGTCGACGAAGAGACCGGTAAGTTCAAGGTCACGATCGCCTACCCCCAGTACATCCCGTTTCAAGAGAACTCGCCTCGCCGGGACCTGCGAGAAGAGCTCCGCTTCAAATTCAACACCGTGGCTGTGGAGGACAATCGCAAGATCCTGGAGGAAGCCTTGCAACTGCGCCAAGAGATCGCCGAGGCCTTCGACCAGCCGACCTGGGCTCACCACAGGTTGGAGCTGCGCATGGCCAAGACCCCGGAGCGAGTCAAGGAGATGTACGACGAGCTCTATGAGCCCCTCACCGAGAAGGCCACGAGCGAGGTAGAGGCCGTCTCCAGGCTCCTCGAGGCCGACACCGGCGACTCGGCGGTCCAGACCTGGGACTGGTCCTTTTACGACACCCAACAACGCAAGACCGACTACGGCGTCGACAATTTCGAGGTAGCCAAGTACTTCCCGCTCCCCCAAGTGCTGCAAGGCATGTTCGACCTCACGGCGGAGATGTTCGGGATCACCTTCCGGGAGATCGAGGGCTTCGACACCTGGCATCCCGATGTTCAGCTGTATGCCATCCACGACGCGCAAACCGCCGAGGAGATGTCCCGTTTCTATCTCGACTTATTCCCTCGTGAGGGCAAATACGGTCACGCTGCGGAGTTCCCACTCATCCCGAGCCGTTTGCTCGAGGATGGATCTCATCAGAAACCGGTGTGCGCAATGGTGGCCAACTTCACCAAGCCAACACAGGACTCACCCTCCCTCCTGCAGCACTCCGAGGTGGAGACCCTGTTCCACGAGTTCGGGCACGTCCTCCATCAGAACCTGGGCATAACCGAGCTGGCCCGCTTCTCGGGCACGAATACCGAGCGGGACTTCGTCGAAGCGCCCAGTCAGATCATGCAACACTGGACATGGGATGCCGACGTCCTGAAGAGGTTTGCTCGTCACTACCAGACGGGGGAGCCGATCCCTCCCGAGCTCGTGGACCAGCTGGTCGCCGCCCGCAATCTGAACAAGGGCATGTTCCAGCTCCGTCAGATGACCTACGGGTGGTGGGACCAGCGGATCCATGCCGGGCCCTGTCCCGATCTCGATTCGATCCATGCCGCCGGCTCGAAGATCTCGCTGTTACCTCCGCATGAAGGCACGTTCGCCTTGGCCTCGTTCGGGCACATCATGGGCGGATACGACGCCGGTTACTACGGATATATGTGGGCCGAGGTATTCGGCGACGACATGTTCTCCCGGTTCGAAGAGGAGGGTGTGACCGATCCCCGGGTGGGTATGGCCTATCGAACGACCGTCCTCAGCAGAGGTGGCTCCTTGGATGCCGATGACATGCTTCTTGAATTTCTGGGAAGAGAACCGAACAACCAGGCGTTTCTCAGAAAGCTGGGTATTTCGGGAACCGAATAGCCGGTTCGCATCGTCTTAGTAGCGACATACCCCCTTTTGAAGGGTGTTTAGCCCCTATTAGCATTCCGACACGCACACTATTTGAGCGCGCGATCAAGGTTGGAAGCCTTGGTCCGGTCAGCAATCATCACTGAAGAACCCGATAGCTTTACAACAAAGTGCCGGCCCAAACCAGGAGGGCCAAATGACAGACACAGTAAGAGGTGCAGCGATCAAAGGCATGACGCGTCCATCAAAGCGGTTTGCCACCGGACGGGTATGCGCCAAGCCAGGTTGTGAGACCAAGCTTTCCCAGTACAACAAGGCGGAGTATTGCCACGCTCATGCCCCGATCCGCTTCCCCCGGGTCCGCGGCAAGATCGTCGACTCCGAGGAATAGCTCCCGTCACAATCCGACCGAGAAGACCGTCGACTCGACGTCGACGGTCTTCGCGTGCTCTCCCAACCTCCATCAGAGGTGAGTAGAAATCGCGGTAGCTGACATTTCCGGCAACTGTTCCAAAGACTCATATCACTACCACCAGCCGAGGAGTAGGTTGGACGCATGAGCTCGCTGGAGTGGCTCAGCAAGCCGGTACTGAACGACCCGATCGCGCTGATCGCATTCGAAGGATGGGGTGACGCCGGTGACTCGGCGAGTCTCGCCGCCGGGCGTTTCTTGGAGGCCAATGACAGCGAGGTCATAGCCTCATTCGACCCGGACGAACACTATGACTTCCAGGTCCGACGACCAATGGTCTATCTCAACGATGGCGGAACCCGGTACATCAACTGGCCCCGGAACGAGTTGCACGTCATTCGCAGACCGGAGGTAGATCTGGTGGTCCTGTTGGGTGAGGAGCCCAACTACAAATGGAAGGCATTCACCAATGAGCTGGTCGAGGCGCTGCGGACCCTCGGGGTCACCCGGGCGGTGACCTTGGGGGCATTCATCGGTCAGGTGGCGCATACCATGCCGGTGCCACTCATCGGATCCTCGACAAGACCCGATGCCTTGGCACTCCACGGCCTGCTCCCCTCCGGCTATCAGGGGCCGACCGGGATCGTCGGAGTGCTCAACCATGCCCTGGGCAATGCCGGAATCGACGTGATCTCGGTATGGGCCGCGGTTCCCCACTATCTGTCCAATCAGGACTATCCACCCGCGGTCGAGGCCCTCACCATCAAGGCTTCAGAGTTGATTGGTCTCCCGGTGGACATCGGCGACCTGACCACCCGCTCCCGTCAGTTCCGGGACACCGTGGATGAGGCCCTGGAGGCCAACTCCGAGCTCCAGCGTTATGTGGAGCAATTGGAGAAGGAGGCCCAGGACGACGACGACCAGATGGTGAGGTTGGTCGAGGAGATCGAGGACTTTCTCCGGGATCGCTGAAGTCTCCTGACTCATCCCACGCCTATGAGAGAGACCGGGCCCGGGCCCGATCTCTTCTCACTTCTTGCGCTTGTGCCTGTTCGCCTTGATCCGTTTCCGGTACTTGTGCTTCGACATCTTCTTGCGGCGCTTCTTGACAAGCGATCCCATGGAAAAACCTCTCGGAAGTGGGGAAACCTGCCCTCATGGTGGTGGCAACCGGGTCTTAGGTCAACTCGGAGGCGGGGAGAGGGGGCCGTCAGTTTCGCCCGTGGATCAGCTATCTCCACTGCTGCCCGCGGTCACTTCAGGACCGACTCCAATCCTCAGGGGTTCAGTGAGTAGAGGATCATGGGGCCTTCGACATTCTTCAGGGTTCGCTCTCCGAGAACGGTCGCCGAGAGTCCGGCCTTGTTCTTGATGTTGTCATAGACCACCTTCGACAGCCCGATCTGGCGGGGCGCGACCTCGCTCTGTATGCGCGAGGCGATATTCACGCCGTCACCGTGGACGTCCCCATCGGCTTCGATTATCTCGCCGAGGTGGATTCCGATCCTCACCTCGAACCTGCCGTCGTTGCTGACTGCCCTCTGGATCTCCCGGGCGCATTCAACGGCACCTGAGGCGGTGTCGAAGCTGGCCAGAATGCCGTCGCCCAACTTCTTCAGCAGTCGTCCGTTGTGGGTGGCCAATGCCTTGAGGTGGATTTCCTCGTTGGCCTCCATCACGCGAAGCGTGGCTGCTTCGTCTGCGCCCATCAGTGCCGTGAAGCCGACGATGTCAGAGAAGAGGATGGCGGCCAGGCGGCGCTCTTGGGCACGAGCCCCCGAGGATCGGATGGCTTCATCCATGAAATGGCGTTTCCCCCTCATCGCAAGGCGGTACTCGTCCTTGGACAGGATGTTCTCGTCCAGTTGAAAGTCGGTGCGCAGAAGGTTGTCGACTAAAGCCTCGACTCGATCGGGATCACCGGCCACAGCCTCCCGCATGAAATGCGCGTCGACATTGATGCAGATGGCACCTACGAGGCCATAGTCGGGACGGAAGATCGGGACAGTCGTGCACTTGAACTGTCGTGATCCGATATTCAACTCATAGTTGACCTTGTCCTCGCCCTTCTGCCGGCGGGTCTTGAGATCGAGAACGAGGTTGGTGGCCCCGCCACCGATACGCCGACCCGTCACCTCACCGTTCTCTATCGCCACCAGCGACCGCGAGGGATTCACCAGGTTGTGCAGCAGAATCTCGATCCCCGTGTTGCGAAATGAGCGCCCAACCTGGTTGACGAGACGCTTGTAGTTCTCCAGATAAGCGTCGTTGTCGGTGATGACTTCGTCGCCGTCATAGGAGGCATAGAGACGCTTGTATTCCTGGAGGCTATCGCTGGGAAACGTGTCTCGAACCAGATTCTGCTCCCCGATCACTATCAGCTCCCGGGCAGCTCTGGCGTTCCGATGCTCGAGGAGATGGCGGACTCCCTCCGAGAACAGATCGGCATCGAACTCGACGTGGCCATCCTCATTGACCACGAAGGGATAGAAGCTGTATTCCTCGAGCCGGCGGCCATCCACGTCGCCGCCACGTGGTGCGGCACCCCGTTTCCCTATCAGATACGCCACAATGCCGACCACCGCCAAGACGATGGCGGCCAAAGCGGCTATTAGAAGATCCAAGAGTCTTCCCCTGTGCAGCTTGGGGTTGAAAATACACGCTCCAAGACCTCACACGCATCCGGACGCTCACGAATGAAACTGTTCGCCTAGATCAGGCCCACGGTGTCGACGGGATCGTTGATCACGACGGCACCCCATTCGAGAAAGGCATGCGTAACTCGCTCGGCGCTCTCTTGTGTGGCGATGGCCACGACGGAAGGCCCGGCCCCGGACCGTGCTGCGTGAAGTGCCCCGGCCCGTTTCGCGACCTCCATGAGCTGTCCCACCTCAGGACTCAGGTGGGCGCGTGGGGCCTCATGAAGCTCGTCACCGTGGGCCGCGGCCAACAGCCCGGGGTCTCCCGTGATCAGTCCAGCGGTCAAGGCCGCTCCCCGAGCCACGCTTCGTATCGCCACCTCTCGTGGATACTCCTCGGGCAGGATCACCCGGGCCTCGAACGTTGGCAGCCGGGTAGGGGGAATTGCGACGATGGGTCTCAACGACGGATGGATGGGGAGACGCATCGGTTGTCCCTCGGCTGGGACCAGGATCAGGCCTCCATAGGTGGCCGCGGCTGCCTGATCGGGATGACCCTCCATCTCTGCCGCGATCCTGAAGACGCGGTCGGGTGGCGCATCGTCGCCGACCGCCCTCAGCGCTGCGGCTGCACCGGATACCAGGGCTGCCGCCGATGAGCCGAGACCTCGGGCCAGCGGCACCTGGTTGTCGACTTCCATGGAGAGGGGCCGGTCACCGACTGCCCTGCGGGCAGCAGCCATCACCCCATCGGCCTCACCGTCCTCCGGCCGGTGCTCACCGATGTGCTTCACCGACCATTCGTCGGACTCCCATGCCGTGACCGTGCAGCGCAGACTCAGCGCCATGGCCATGCAATCGAAGGCCGGCCCCATGTTGGCGGTGGTAGCCGGCGCAGAAGCGGTGACGGTCTCAATCACGGTGCGAGCCTATTCGGGGTTACCGTGCCAGCAGTGGGTGACCCATTCGACTTCGAGAACCTGCTCCCCGAGCTGACCCTGGCTCTGGGGCTGGCGCTGATCATCGGCAATGGTCTCGCCTGGTGGAAACACCGGCGGGGAGAGGTGCCCAAGGACGTCACGGACGCCGCCTACCGACCGGGTCGGGCTCGTTTTCTCATGGTCGTCGGTGTGGTGCTCACGGTCTGGGGTGTCGCCACGCTGGCCAGGTGAGCTCAAGTCTCGATGGTGAGGCCGGCTCCCATACGTGTGCAACGTTCGACGGCCAGGGACGCAATGGCGGTGTCTTGGCCTCCGGTTCCAGTCAGATCACAGATGGTCACGTCGTCGTCCCGGACGCGCCCGGGAGTGTTCCCCGAGATCACATCACCCAACTCGACCGCATCCGGCATATCCAATCCTCTGGCTTCGACGGCCCGCAGCTCTCCGAGCCTCCGGCTCTGTGACAGGCTGTCGCACACAAACCGATCGGCAGCTGCCACAGCCTCGTGGTGAATCTCCTGTTTGGTCTC
>CAZSOF010000106.1:0-8069 GCA_964607685.1 uncultured Acidimicrobiaceae bacterium
TCCCAGTCCTGTCCACAAACCGCCGGCACCTTGACATAAGAGATTCATTATGCGCTAGCCGCCGCCCGCTCTCCCGGGCTCCCCGAAATAGGTGCGGTTGCGCCAGAAATGCCCTTGGTTGTTGGGGATTTGGGCTTCGGCTGCGGTCCGCGTCAAACGTAGGTCAAACACCAGAGACACCGAGCTTGTCCTAACCCACAACCAGTCGCTTGGCTCCGATACCGATCAGAGCGAGATGAACGGCGGCTCGACACACAGGTCAGCTACCTGACTCGTTGCACCGCGTAGATCTCCTTTTTGTGCAGCTCATAGACCCACAGCCGTGCCGCCGCGGGGGAAACCCTTTCCGAAGACGATCGCCGCCGCCTCGGGCAGGATGGCCACATGCTCACAAAACGATCTGGTGGCAGTCGTGGCCGCAGTCTTGCTGGCGCCCGGGCCACCGGTAACCACCATTAGCGGCTGTTCATGCGACGGCTCAGGAAACCCACAGGCACGGGAGCCGACCCGCAGCCTGGGGAACCAAGAGCCGAAGCGTTGGACGGCGACGACTACGCAACTGCCGCCTCTTTCATGGCCGATGGAGTCGAGTACAGCATCGGCGGCACCACCGCGTCGAGCCGCGTCCATGCGATGAACACCCCACCTGACCTCATCGGTCTTCCTCTACTGTCTCGCCTTGGGTGAGGACCCGACGGGTCTGGCGAGCGATCTCGACGTCCTCGCGGGCCTGCACCACCAGCGTCCTCACCGGAGCCCCCTCACTGCTGATCTCACCGTCACAGCCAATGGTCTCTGCGTTCTTGTCGGCGTCGACTCTCACACCCAGATAGGAGAGACGGGTGGCCGCCTCGGCTCTGACCGCGGGTGAGTTCTCACCGACACCTCCGGTGAAAACCAGCACGTCGATGCCTCCGAGGGCTGCCGTCATCGCCGCGGTCTCCCGGGCAAGACGATGCGAGTAGACGTCGAATGCGGCTATCGCCGTGGGCTCGGACCGCTCCCGGGCGGCAAGAAGGCGACGCATGTCCCCTGAGCTGCCGGTGAGCCCGGCCAGACCCGAACGGGTACGGAGACCGTTGCTGACCTGCTCGATAGACAGCCCGGCGTCGGCGACAAGCCACAACAGCAGGCCCGGGTCGACCGAGCCCGCCCGGGTCGCCATGACCAGCCCCTCCAGCGGGGTGAAACCCATCGTGGTGTCGATAGACCGGCCCCCTAGGGTGGCAGCGAGAGAAGCACCCGCGCCGAGATGACAGCTCACCATCCGCAAATCGTCGTCTGAGCCGCCGAGCATCTGGGCGGCCCGGCGTGCGGCGTAGGCGTGGGACAGGCCGTGGAAGCCGTAGCGGCGGAGAGACCAGTGATTTCGCCACTCTCCGGGGAGGGCGTAGGTGGCGGCTTCAAGGGGGAGGGTGGCGTGGAAGGCGGTGTCGAAACAGGAGACCGACGGAACCCGGGGTAGGCCGTTACGGACGGCCCGGATCGCAGCCAGGGCACGGGGCTGATGAAGCGGGGCGAGGGTGGCGAGCCCAGCGATTTCCTCCTCCACGGCATCGTCGATAACAACCGGACCGCTGAATCGTTCCCCACCATGGACTACCCGATGCCCCACCGCGTCGACTGGGTCCAACTGACCGAGCAGATCGGTGATCCCCTGCTGGTCGACATGGTCCCAGTTCTCTAGGTGCTCGTCGGTGAGCACCGTGTCGTCGGAGTCGAGCACACTCAGCTTGAGGCTGGAGGACCCGGTGTTGACCACCAGCACCCTCATCGCCCCTCCCACACCCAATCCGCCACCTCCGGCATGTCGGTTCCGTGGCGGCGGATGTAGGCGCGGTGCTCGGTTCGCTTGTCAAGCATCAACTGGCGGACCGTGGCGGCCCGCTGCCCCAGGCCGGGTACCCGGTCGATCACGTCCATCACCAGGTGGTAGCGGTCCATGTCGTTGAGCACCACCATGTCGAACGGGGTGGTGGTTGTCCCCTCCTCCTTATACCCACGCACATGCAGGTTCCGGTGGTTGGTGCGCCGGTAGGTGAGCCGGTGGATCAGCCACGGGTAGCCGTGGTAGGCGAACACGACCGGTCGGTCGACGGTAAACATGGTGTCGAACTCCCGGTCGGACAGACCGTGGGGGTGCTCCGTCTCCGGTTGGAGCCGCATCAGATCCACCACGTTGACGACCCTCACCTTGAGCTCGGGAAGATGCCGGCGGATCAGCTGGACCGCGGCCAAGACCTCCACGGTGGGGGTGTCCCCGGTACAGGCCATCACCACGTCCGGGTCACCATCGTCGTTGCTGGCCCACTCCCATATGCCCACCCCCCTGGTGGCGTGCAACACCGCATCCTCCATTCCGAGCCATGTCGGCTGCGGCTGCTTGCCGGCCACCACAACGTTCACGTAGTC
Organism: uncultured Acidimicrobiaceae bacterium; assembly: GCA_964607685.1. Classification (GTDB taxonomy): domain Bacteria; phylum Actinomycetota; class Acidimicrobiia; order Spongiisociales; family ZC4RG35; genus JANQRA01. The sequence continues at coordinate 2,413 of CAZSOF010000106.1, forward strand.
ACGGCTGCGCAGCACATGGTCGGCCACCGACAGGAGCGTGTTGGCGTCGGGCGGCAGATAGACCCGGATAATGTCGGCCTTCTTGTTGACCACATGGTCAATGAACCCTGGATCCTGATGAGAGAACCCGTTGTGGTCCTGACGCCACACATGCGACGTCAACAGGTAGTTGAGCGACGGGATACTCCTCCGCCACTCCAGATCCCTGGCCACGTTCAACCATTTGGCATGCTGGTTGAACATCGAGTCGACGATGTGGATGAACGCCTCATAACAGGAGAACAGGCCATGACGGCCGGTGAGGAGGTATCCCTCCAGCCATCCCTGGCAGGTGTGCTCGGACAAGATCTCCATCACCCGCCCATCCGAGGCGAGATGCTCGTCCACCGGGAGAGTCGTGGCGTTCCAAGTCTTGTCGGTGGCCTCGTACACCGCAGAGAGACGGTTGGAGGCGGTCTCGTCGGGTCCGAACAAGCGAAAGTTGCGAGTCTCCTCGTTGAGACGCATCACATCACGCAGGAACTCGCCTAGGATCCGCGTCGGCTCCGCTCGGGACGTGCCCGGTGTCTCCACCGCCACCCCATACACACGGAAGTCGGGCAGCTTCAAATCACGGACCAGAAGACCCCCGTTGGCGTGCCGGTTGGCTCCCATCCGCCGGTCGCCGGACGGGAGCCAGCCCACCACCGACTCGACGGGCCGGCCCTGTGCGTCGAACAGCTCCTCGGGCCGGTAGCTGCGCATCCAGCCCTCCAACGATGCCAAGCGGTTCGGATCATCATGCACGTCGGCCAGGGGCACCTGATGCGACCGCCAGGTACCTTCAACGGGAAGGTCGTCCACCTCCTCGGGTCCGGTCCACCCTTTCGGTGTACGCAGCACGATCATCGGCCAGCGGGGCCTGGTCCTCTCACCCTCGACCCGAGCGGCATGTTGGATACGACGTATCGTGTCGATCACCTCATCCAAGGTGGCGGCCATCTGTTGATGCACCACCAGAGGATCGTTCCCCTCAACTAGATACGGCTGATACCCGTATCCTTCCAGCAGGCTCGCCAGCTCCTCGTCTCCGATCCGGGCCAGCACCGTGGGGTTGGCGATCTTGTAGCCGTTGAGATGCAGGATCGGCAGCACCGTCCCGTCGCCCACTGGGTCGAGGAACTTGTTCGAGTGCCATGCCGTGGCCAGGGGACCCGTCTCCGCTTCACCGTCCCCCACCACGCAGGCCACGATCAGGTCGGGGTTGTCGAAGGCGGCTCCGAAGGCGTGGGCCAGCGAGTAGCCGAGCTCCCCACCCTCGTTGATCGACCCCGGTGTTTCCGGGGCGACATGACTGGGCACCCCGCCTGGGAACGAGAATTGTCTGAACAGACGCGCCATCCCCTCCCCGTCCCGCGTGACCCCTGGATACGTTTCGGTATAGGAGCTCTCCAACCAAGTGTTGGCCACAATCCCGGGACCACCATGACCGGGACCGATCACATATATCATGTTCAGATCCCGCTCGGCGATCACCCGGTTTAAGTGGGCGTAGACGAAGTTCAGTCCCGGAGTGGTGCCCCAATGACCCAACAACCGTGATTTGACGTGCTCCGCCTGCAGCGGGACCGACAACAGCGGATTGTCCAACAGGTAGATCTGACCCACCGACAGATAGTTGGCCGCCCGCCAGTATGCGTCGATCCGCTCCTGCTCCCCTTGGGTGAGGGAAGCCCCGGTGATTTGCCGCATTGGTGTTCTGTCCACGCTCACTTCATGCTCCGCGTCGCATCTCCAGTTTCGATCGTCGTCTGATACTGCCCTCGTGTTCGTTGCGCCCTTTGTCTCCTTGAGGCCACGAAATCGGCTTTCGTCCCCACTGGAGAGGAGCGGTGCTTACGCTGATTTGTGGTCCGTCTCCGGGGTGACCCACCGCTGACAGGTTATCTGCGCAAAAGCTCGGCGAGGGCGTGATCGAGACCGCTCGCGGGATGGGATACCGCTTCACGACAGCCAACTGACTCAGGGCCGTCGACGTAGCCCTCCCCATACGCCCATGCGGCCAACGCGTGACGACCGCCGACGGAAAACTCCTCGGAACATGACCCACGTGTAACTCGAGGGGTTCACCGAGGGTGCCCAGCCGGAGCGACGAACGACATAGGTGCAGCGACCCCGAAATCGCCAATGGTGACAGGGGGTGCCGAGATTGACCTGCAGCCCGCGTCAATCGTCCACAAAACGGGGCTTTGGCGTCGGCTATCAGGGTTCCCTCGATCCCACAGGAGCGCAGTGGTCGTTGCGCGCAATTTCCAATGTGGTGCTCCGGCCCCTCGACGGCCCGATTCCTGCGTGAGACATGTGTTTACACGGGTCGCTCCCTGACGAGAAATCCCTTGTCGGGACGGTGACTTCCCTGGTCACCGCGCGCGATAACCCAGCGCGCGGTTGGACGCGGGCTGACAATCCCCCTGGTCAGGTTCCAAGGAATGCGACCGCCGACCCGGGTCAGCTCTCGGTCAGCAACTCCTTGGCCGCAACCTGAACAGACACCGAAGCACCCCGGACCCGGGCGTCTTCAAATCTATCGGCATCAATCAAGTCTCTCAGCTGATCCAGAAGCTCCTGGGCGGTGTCGGCCACGGTTGATTCCTCGGCCAACTGGGAGGCCTCGGTTGAGGGGTCAGCCAGGACCGAAGCAAGTATCTCGACTGCCTTCGCTTCCTCCCCTGTCTGCGCATATGCCGACGCAAGACGCGTGAGCGTCCCGGCCATCTCGAGAGACTGGCCCATGTCCTCCGACATCGCCAGGCTCTCGAGGAACACAGGTTCGGATGCGCCCGGGTCGCCAGCCTCGACCAGTGCCTCGCCCAGATACTGAAGCCCCGCCTGGATCCCCCTGGGGTATCCGAGGTCCTTGGCAATCTGAACCACTTCTTTCATCTGGACAATCGCATCGTCGTGCCGTCCTGCCATCCCATCGATTAGCGCGATCCCCAACACGGTCCAGGTGCGTGCCCGCTGCTCACCGGCCGCAGCGAGAATCGAGTCGCCCTCCTCCAGTTTCGCCCTGGCGATCTCCGGGGGACGAAACCTCAGATCACCAAAGGCGCTCCAGACCCGTGGGTCGGCACTCGCCAGCTGATCCCCGGCAGCGAGCGCGTATTCGGCGCCCTCCATGCCGATCCGCGAGAGGTCTTCCCAGCGACTCAGATAGGTGAGTGCTGCGCAGAGGCACTCATTGGCCAGCAGGAAACCCTTTCGGTCTCCGAGCGAGCGCAAAATGTCCACGGCCCGCTCGATCTGACCCACTGCGGCGGCTGCCTGACCCAAGTGACACAAGAACCACCCCTGCGTCGCTGCAGCGAGTGCCCACGCCTTCAGCATGTTCTCGTCGGGGGAGCCCTCGGGGAACGCAGCGACGCCCTCACCCAACAAGTCGGCACCGGCCTGGTGCCAGCCACGGACCTCGTAGAGAAACCAGAGAGCCTTGACGAACCTGGCTGCTCCGGACGCGTCTACCCCGGCTAGAGCACGACGCCAAGCTGCCCGGACATTGTCGAGATCGACTTCCAACATGCGGAGCGCATCCATCTCCGAGGATTCCATCGTCTCCGCGGCACGGGCAGTCAAACCAGCGAAGAAATCCGTGTGCGCCGTCGCCACCGAATCGCCGCCGTCCTTCCTCAGTTCGGATTCCGCGTATTGACGAAGCAGTTCGTGGACCGTGTAACGCTCCGCCTCGCGGTCAAAGACCAAGAGCGACTTGTTGGTCAGGTTGGCGAGATTCCTGATCGAGGCACCGGCAACTGACTCCGCTGCTTCCCTGGTGAATCCACCGCGAAAGATGGAGAGAGCCGCAAACATCGTTCTCTCCTCCTGACTGAGCATCGCCCACGAATACTCGAAGACAGCCCGAATACTGCGGTGTCGATCGGCGATCCCGCCGGCTTCCCTCTCCAGGAAGTCGAGGCTCCGCGAGATTTCAGCCTCGATCTCAGCGACGGACAGGACATCGACCCAGGCTGCGGCCAGCTCGATACCCAGTGGCATCCCACCCACGGTGTGCAGTATTCGCTTCAGCGGCTCCATCTCGTTGTGCGTCAGGTTGAACCCGCTGTCGGATCTGCGGGCGGCATCGACGAACAACCGTGCGCCACTCGCCGAGACGGGGTCGTCTGAGTTATCCCAGTCGGTCTCAAGCCCGAGCAACGGCTGCACGGTCTCGCCGACGACATTCAACTTGATGCGTGACGTCACAACGATCGTGACTCCCGGCGCACTTGTGAGGATCTCGGTCACCAGACCAGAACCGGTGGCGAGGTGCTCGAAGTTGTCGAGCACCAGGAGCTGACGCTTGGCGCCGAGGTATGCCATGAGCTGGGACTTCGGGTCCTCTTCGGTGGATAGGGCGATCGCGAATGATTCAGCAATGGCCTGGACCATCTCACCTGGTGAGTCGAGAGGCGAGAGGTCAACGAAGAAGACGCCATCGGGGTAGCTCATGCTCATCTCCGCGGCGACCTGAATAGCGAGACGGGTCTTGCCTGCACCACCAGGAGCGAGAATCGTCAGCAGGCGAGTGCCCCTCAGGGTCTCGGTTGCAGCTTCGATGTCACGATCTCGACCCAGAAGTTCCGTGAGCTGCACCGGGAGATTGTTGGGTGTGGCATCCAAGGAAGCGAGGGGCGGAAATGAGCTCGGCAACCCCTCGACGTCGACCTGATATACGCGTTCGGGCTTGATCAGATCCTTGAGACGATGTGGCCCCATGTCGACGAGCGTGACCCCGTCCGGCGGCTTGTCGTGGACTAACTGGTAAGTGGAGTGCGACATCACCGTCTGCCCACCATGGGCGATCCCTCGGAGACGAGCGGCCCGGTTCACCGACGGCCCGTAATAGTCGCCCATCTGCAATTCGGCGTCACCCGTATGCAGCGACGCCCTCACCCTGATCGGCCGTGGCGTGGGCCAGTCCGACATGTCGAAGGCGCGCTGGATTTCGGCAACTGCCCGTGTGGCTTCCACCGCCGAGCGAAACACCAGGAACCGGCTGTCTCCTTCACCACGCGGCTTGACCGAGATCCCACCGTGTCTCTCAACCGCCTCCGAAATCACCTGATCGTGAAGATTCAGGGCTTCCATCATCGACTCAGGAGCTTCCTCCCACAGTTGTGTGCTCCCCTCCACGTCGGTGAAGACGAAAGTGACGATTCCCTCAGGCAGAGATTCCAAGACGGGGAGACTCTATCGACGCCTCATAGCCGACAGCCCCACTGTTCCGGCAAAGTGCAGGGCTGCGTGGGACCGACGTCGACAAATTCAGTATCGATATCCCCTCGCGACCCGAAATAGGTGCAGTAGCCGTCAGAAAGGCAACGATTACAGGCGATTTCGAGGTTTCACAGCTGTCCGTGTCAAACGTATGTCAAACGTCAGACATCAGTTCGGAACGTTCAAGAGATCAGTCCGGAACCTTCATACGTTCCTCAGGTAGCGGCGCCGATCTCGTCCAACCAGGCCGAGAATAGGGCGCGGGAAACCCGATGTGCCTCGGCCTCGTTCTCTCTTGCTTCGTTGCGCAGTTGGTCTGGATCTAGCCCCTCCCGCTCAAGTTCGCCTATTCGAGCTTGCAGCAGCCACCGGTTGACCATCTCGGGGTTTGCTTCCGGGTGGAA
>CAZSOF010000107.1:0-8057 GCA_964607685.1 uncultured Acidimicrobiaceae bacterium
GCTCGGTTAGCGTCGTTGTCCGTGAGCGTTTACCCGGAACGTGTCACCATCACCGAGTCGGTGACTCGCGATGGTCTGCAGTCACTAGGTGTGTCCATCTCCCCGGAGGCCAAATCCGCACTCATCGACGCTCTCGCCGCGGCCGGCTTGACCAGCTTCGACGCAGTCTCTTTCGTCAGCCCGCAGCGGGTGCCACAGATGGCCGACGCGGCCGAGGTCATCGCTGGGGTCACCACCCCCGGTCTTCGTCTGTTCGGTCTCGTTCCCAACATGCGAGGCCTGGAGAGAGCACTCGAGGCGGGTATCACCGATATCGGTGTGTTGACAGCCGCCTCCGACACCTTCAACCAGCGCAATATCAATGCCACGGTGGACGAGTCGATGCACAGGATCCGCCGGATTCTGTTCGAGGGCCCGGAGAGTCTCACGTTTCGCGGCTATGTGTCCACCGCGACGCACTGTCCTTTTGAGGGCGAGCAAGACCCCGATTGGGTGGCGCATCTCGCCGAAACCTTGATGGAGTGGGGCGTGCAGGAGGTCTTCCTCGGTGAGACGATCGGCAGGGCGACACCGGCTCACGTGAAGAGGCTGCTCGATGAGGTGCTCGCTCGGGTGCCGGTCGAGTCGGTAGGTGTCCACTTCCATGACACCTATGGACAGGCGGTGGCCAACACGGTGGTGGCATTGGAGCGGGGGATCGACAAGATGGACTCCTCGGCAGGTGGTTTGGGGGGATGCCCATACGCCCCCGGAGCATCGGGGAATGTGGCCACCGAAGACCTCCTGTGGCTTCTCGACGGTCTCGGGATCAGCCATGGCGTGGATCTCGAGGCAGTGGCCAGAGTGGCCCGGCGTTTTTGCGCCGACCACAATCTCGTCCACAACAGCAGGGCCGGTAAGGCTCTGGCGGATGTCAGGGACGAGGAATGAAGTCCATCTACATAGATGAGGATCTGGAGGCGATCCGGGTCGGCATCCGCGAATTCGTGGAAGAGGAGATCGTGCCCAACGTCGAGCGTTGGGAGGAGCAGCGCGAGGTGCCCAGAGACCTACTCGACGAGATGGGGAAGCTCGGTTACTTCAGTCTCCGCATTCCCGAGGAGTATGGAGGTATCGGCCTGGGTCACATTGCTTCGGTTGTCTTCGCCCAGGAGCTGGGACGCGGCACCTCTGGAGGTGTGGCCGCCACCGTCCTGGTTCACACCGATCTCGCCAGCCCCTACGTGGCCAACTTCGGGCGCCCCGAGCAGAAAGACCGGTGGCTGCCCAAATTCGCCTCCGGGGAGATGATCACCGCGATCGGGATCACCGAGCCCGACACCGGCTCTGATGTTCAGTCGATACGGAGCACAGCCAGAAGAGATGGTGACGGGTGGGTCCTGAACGGGTCCAAGCTGTTCATCACCAACGGCGGCATCGCTGATGTGGTGTTCATCGCGGCCAAGACCAGTATGGAGGTGAAGGGCTCCCGCGGCATTTCCATCTTCGCCGTGGAGAAGGGGGCCAGGGGATTCCGGGCGAGCCGGGCGATCGACAAGATGGGGTGGCACTCATCGAACACTGCCGAGCTGGTTCTCGAAGACGTGTGGGTGCCCGACGAGAACCTCATCGGCGAGGAGGATCAGGGCTTCTACTACATCATGCACAACTTCCAGAACGAGCGGCTGGCGGTGATGGGTCTGGCCTTGGGCGAGTCGCAGAAGGCGATCGAGCTCACCGTCGAGTATGTCAAGCAACGCATCAGCTTCGGAAAGCCTCTATGGGAGAAGCAGGCCATCAGGCAGCGTCTCGCCATGCGTCAAGCGGAAGTGGATGCCGGCCGTGAACTCACCTACAAGGCGGCCTGGATGATGGATCAAGGTCTCGATGCGGTACGAGAGGTGTCAGAGGTGAAGGCCTTTGTCGGCGAGTTGGAGAACCGGGTGCTGTATGACTGTGTCCAGTTCCATGGTGGAATGGGGTTTGCCGCGGAGTCGACCATCGAGCGCATGTATCGCGACGCCCGCATTGCCTCCATCGGAGGAGGCGCCACCGAGGTCATGCTTGACTACGCAGCCCAGAGGCTCTAAAAGGCCTTTCCGCCGACCCGGTTGGCAGCAGCATCCAGCTCTTCAGCCTCCAGTGTGTGCCAGGACAGGTCCATGGCCAACCAGAGTGTCTTGGAGAGCGGATAGAAGACCGCAGGGATTACCACATTGGCCACAGCGGTTACCACAAGTACCAGACCCCAGGGGACATCCGGCCAGGTGAGAAATACCGAACCGCCAAATACCAAGATGAACGTCGCAAAGATCACGGTGGTGTTGATGATCACCGCCCCCACCCAATACCCGGGTTCCCGTTCGAACTCGATGCCGCAGTTGGCGCAGTGCTCGTTCATCCGAAACCACGAGATGAATGCAGGCGCTCCGCAATGAGGACACCGTCTCCGCAGTGCACGTCCCAGCATGGTGCTGCGATCTGTGTGGACCGGCTCTGGCATTCGGCGAGGGTATCGTCGGGTTGTGATGGGAGACGAAGCCGCACGGCTGCGCGAGGAGTACGAGGCCGGCGGTCTGGTCGAGGGGGAGATGGCCGATGATCCGTTCATGCAGTTCGACCTGTGGTACTCGGGTGTGCTCGCCGCCGGCATCCACGAGCCCAATGCCTTCGTCCTGGCTACGGTCGACGCCGACGGAACTCCTTCGGCACGGGCTGTGTTGATGAAGGACATGTCTGGTGACGGTCTCGTCTTCTACACGGGCATGAACAGTCGCAAGAGCAAAGCGATGAGGGCCAGCCCGAAGGCGGCAGCGACATTCGTCTGGACCACGCTTCATCGCCAGATCCGAATGGAGGGAGAGGTGAGCGAAGTGGATCCCGAAACCGCGGACGCCTATTTCGCCACCCGCCCCCGAGGTGCCCAGATCGCGGCCCATGCCTCCAATCAGAGCGAACTGGTGGCGCGACGAGAAGAGCTCGACGCACGATTCACGCAGTTAGCAGCGGAATTCGGAGACGATGACGTGCCCCGCCCCGAGAGCTGGGGTGGCTGGCGACTGCGCCCAACGGTCTTCGAGTTCTGGCAGGGACGGCCCAACCGTTTCCACGACCGCATTCGCTATCGACTAGAGGAAGAGACATGGATCAAGGAACGGCTGGCGCCATGAGGCTCCACATCGTCGGCTCGTCAGGGACTTTTCCCACCCCGGGTCATCCCGGGTCGGGCTATCTGATCGAGCAAGATGCGACCCGGGTTTGGTGTGACGCAGGACCGGGCACCTTCATGAACCTGCCGATCGACCCTGATCTGATAGATGTGATAGTCGTCTCACACCAGCACCCCGATCATTGCGCCGATCTGTTCGCTGCATTCCATGCCTGGACCTTCCGGCCCCAGCCACGAGATCCCGTGCCGTTGTATGCACCGCAAGCAGTCTGGGATCGCGTGGTGGAGTTCGTCGAGCAGGAGCCACCGTGTTTCGACTTCACGCCGGTTTGGACCGGCGACAAGGTCACCCTGGGAGATCTGAGCATCCAATTCATCGAGATGGATCACTCGGTGCCCACTGTCGGGTCGAGGTGGGAGGCGAACAACAGAACGTTCTTCTTCACCGGGGACACCGGGCCCGCAGGCGACTGGCCGGTCCTGGCGGAAGGTGTGGACCTGATGCTGTCCGAGGCGTCGTTTCAGGGGGCGACCGAGGACAAGAACTACGCCCAACATCTCACGGCCACCGAGGCGGGCCAGATCGCCCGTGGTACGGGTGTCGAAAAGCTGATGCTCACCCACATCCCTCCCTACCTGGATCCTTCGATTTCGGTAGCTGAGGCGGAGAAGGCATTTGACCGACCTGTCCATCTAGCCGTGCCGGGGACCAGTTTCGACGTCTGAGCATCGACGTTTAGCGTGACCGAGATGACCGACCGGCCCCGCGATCAGCTGCGACCGGTGAGTGTCGAGCTCGGTTTCACCGAATCGACGCCGGGCTCGGTTCTGATCACTGTGGGGCGGACGAGGGTCCTGTGCACGGCGGCTGTCGAGGACGATGTTCCCCGGTGGATGCGTGACACGGGTCGGGGCTGGGTGACCGCCGAGTACGCAATGCTCCCCGGTTCGTCGAAAGAGCGTATCCGTCGGGATCACGTCTCCGGGGGCCGCGCCAAGGAGATCTCCCGTCTCATCGGCCGGGCGCTTCGTGCCGCGGTCAATCTGCGGACCATGGGGGAGGCCATGGTGCGAGTCGACTGCGACGTCCTGGAAGCCGACGGCGGGACCCGGACTGCGGCCATCACCGGGGGATGGATCGCGCTCCACCAGGCCCTCGAGGATGCAGTTTCACGCGAAGTGATGGCCACCAACCCCATCGTTGATCACGTGGCTGCGGTCTCCGTTGGGATCGTCGATGGTGAGAAGGTCCTGGATCTCGACTACGTCAACGACGTGGGGGCGGAAGTGGATCTGAATGTGGTGATGAGTGGTCGTGGCCTTCTCGTGGAGGTGCAGGGGACTGCGGAAGGCGCGCCTTTCACCCGCGACGACCTGAATGAGTTGCTCGATTTGGCGACCGTTGGCATCGAGGAGCTGGTCGATATGCAGCGACGGGCGGTCACGGGGTGATTCCCCGGCTCGTCGTCGCATCCAAGAACCCAGACAAGGTCCAGGAGATCGAAGACGTCCTTTCCGAGACGGGTCTGGTGACCGAGGTGGTCAGGGGTCTCGACTGGGAAGAGGTGGATGAGTCCGGCGAGACCCTGGAGGCCAACGCATTGATGAAGGCGCGGGCGGTGGTCGAGGCGACCGGGCTCCCCGTGATCGCAGACGACACCGGTCTCGAGGTGGCTGCACTGGATGGCGAGCCTGGTGTGCATACGGCTCGTTTCGCTGGACCGCAGGCTCGCTACGAGGACAACGTGGCCAAGATGCTCAGCGTGATGGAGGGCGAGACCGACAGGTCGGCACGGTTCCGGACGGTGGTAGCGCTCATCTTCCCCGATGGTGTGGAGATCACTGCCGAAGGAGCGCTCGATGGGGTGATCAACAAGGCACCCCGGGGGAGCGGAGGCTTTGGCTACGACCCGATCTTCGAGGTCGAGGGCCGAACCCTCGCCGAGATGGGGCTCGAGGAGAAGAACCGGCTGTCGCACCGGGCGAGGGCGATACGCGCCCTTGCCGAATCCCTGGGACTTTGAGATCTCGGGTCGTGATCGTCGGAGCCGGCTTCGCCGGGCTCAATGCCGCCAAGGCGCTGCGAGAGGCCGCGGTTGACATCACCATCGTCGATCGACGCAACTTCCATCTGTTTCAACCCCTTCTCTATCAGGTGGCGATGGCCGCCCTCAACCCGTCGGACATCGCCTACCCGATCCGATCGGTCTTCAAGAGACAGAAGAACGTCGTGCGAATTCACCTGGGAGAGGTGACCTCGATCGACCTTGGTGCCCATGAGGTGGTGCTGGATGGCGACGAGGTGATCGGCTATGACCATCTGGTGCTGGCCACGGGTGCCACCCACTCCTACTTCGGGCATGACGAGTGGGCTTCTCTGGCGCCGGGGCTGAAGACAGTAGAGGACGCCTTGCGGATGCGGGCGCGGGTGTTACGAGCCTTCGAGAATGCCGAGGCCCATCCCGATCAGGCTGACCGTTGGCTCGCGTTCGTCGTGGTCGGCGCGGGGCCCACCGGAGTCGAGCTCGCCGGGGCGTTGGTGGAGATAGCGGTGCACTCGATGGGAAACGAGTTCGACATCGTCGATCCGGCGTCGGCCCGGGTGGTGCTGGTGGAGGGGACAGATCGTGTTTTGCCTCCCTACCCCCCAACGTTGTCGAGATCGGCGCGCCGACAGCTCGAGGATCTCGGAGTGGAGGTGGTCACCGGCGCCTTCGTGGAGGCCATCGATGAGACTGGTGTCGCTTTGTCGACCGGTGAGCACATCGATGCCAGGACCGTGCTCTGGGCAGCAGGGGTGCAAGCTTCACCGGTGGGTGCGATGGTCGGCGATGTTGATCGCACGGGTCGGGTGATGGTGGAGCCAGACCTGTCTGTGCCTGGACATCCAGAGGTGTTCGTGATTGGCGATCTCGCCGTGGTTGAAGGTGTGCCGGGGGTGGCCCCGGCGGCGATGCAGATGGGTCGGCACGCTGCCAACGTGATTGCCACCGGAGAGCGCAAGGCCTTCCGCTATCGGGACAAGGGGTCTCTGGCGACTATCGGCCGGGCGCGCGGCGTTGCCGATATCCGGGGTCTGCGGTTCGGCGGGTTCGCGGCGTGGTTCGCCTGGCTGGCCATCCACATCTTCTATCTGATCGGGTTTCGCAACCGCTTCTTCGTGCTCGCCGGGTGGGCGTGGCACTACCTGACGTTCCACAGCGGAGCGAGAATCATCACCGGGGTGCCTGCAGAAGATCGGTGACTCCAGGTGATTCCCACTGCGGACGTCGTGGGTTGTTGGGGGAGCCAAAATGGCCCCTCTTCCTCTGGCCTTCTGTGACGTCTAGTGGTAGTAGTAGCTCACTCTCCGTGGTCGATCAGAGCTGGGCAGGACAGTGGTGGATGAGACTTTTGACCCCTTGAGGCAACGGGGTTTTCACTTACACTTTCCGCTTACAACTGTGGGAGCGGGTTCGTAAACAACCCAGTGGGGGCGATCGAAATGGGAATCAGGGCTGGGCATGCGACTGAAACAGAACGCTAGATCCGAACGCGGCGCGCAACTGATCGAGTTCGCCTTGGTCATGCCGTTGCTGCTTTTGCTGTTGCTGGGCATAGTCGAACTGGGCTACGTGCTCGGCCAGCGCAACGATGTGCGACATGGGGCCCATGAGGGCGCACGTCTTGCTGCAGTCGATGACGCCAATCTCGGCGACAACACCTGCAACTCGATGACCCTCATCGGGGAGCCCACGATCGACTTCACCGACAGCCCAAACGGAAAGACAGGCGAACAAGGAAGCGTGACGGTGAGTGTCGACGTCGCCTCTCTGTCCGGGCTGGGCCTGATCGAGATCTTCTTGCCCGACCAACTGACCACTACGGCGCAGTTCAAGCTGGAGCAAGACTCGGAGAACTGGGACGATGCCCTTGAGGATCGTAGCCCGGGAGGCACGCCTTGCCCCTGATTCGCGGTCCCGAAAAGGATCGCGGGGCCACAGCGATCATGGTCGCCATGGCCATGCTCCTCATCATGGGCATCGCCGCAATCGCCATCGACGCCGGCCTGGCGATCAACGAACGTCGGATCGACCAGACCTCAGGCGACACCGGGGTGATGGCCGGAGCCGTTCATTTTCTGGATGGCGAAGATGAGATCGCCGAATCAGCGCTGGAGTACGTCTGGCGAAACCTCCCGTCGGTCACAGGTGCGTCCTGGGACACGGACACGCCATATCGCGATGCCTTCCGGGCCTGCGTCGACTCGGAGGCCGAGACGCTGGGCTTGAGTCTCGTCTCAGTTTCCGAGCCCGTGGTTGGAGTCTGGGACGGAATCGGCGATGGAAGCGGTGATCTGCCATGCATCTCGGTGTCCGGCCTCGGCTTCGTTCGAGTGAGGGTCCCGGACCAGTACACCGATACCTCTTTTGGAAGGCTCTTGGGCCTGGACCAGCTGACGACCGCAGCGGATGCGGTCGCCGAACTCCATGGTCGGGGAGACTTGGGGATTCTGCCGTTTGGCCTGGTTAACGGGACCGGAGGCGGTGACCACGTCTGTCTATCCGACGCACCCCCCGGGCTGGCCAACAGCCCTTGCGACGGATCCTCCGCGGGCAACTTCGGGACGTTGAAGGCCAAGCTGTGGGGTCATCCCGAGCTCGGAACCTCGGAGAACTGCAACGCGGCCCCGGTGGGCGGCACCCTGGCCGTGAACATCGCGGTAGGAGTCGACCACACCATATTTCTCAGTGATGATCCTTCCGATGAAGTCAGGGATTCGAGGGCCAACTGCAGCGCCAAGACGTTCGGCATCAACAGCTTGGAGACCGACGTCGGTTTTCCCAACCAGGGGACCCAGCAGGGGCTCATAGGCCCCCTGCCGGGCTTTGCCCCCTCAGGATCGATGCCCCGGCTGCTCAACAGCAGC
>CAZSOF010000108.1:0-1591 GCA_964607685.1 uncultured Acidimicrobiaceae bacterium
ATCTGAGTGTCAGCCTCTCCTCGCTGGCGGACCGAGCCGACTCACTCTGGTGGAGATATCCGCTGATGCGGGCCATGTCCTCTCGATGCTCCTCCAGGAGCACGCTCAACATGCGGTGAGGAGGGATCAGACCGAGAAAGCGACCTTGGGAATCGATGACCGCCAGACTGCTCTCCTGGTGTCTGACGGCCTTGGCGGCCGCCCCCTCTTGATCGACGCCAGGTCCGATGGTCGGTGGATCGGAGTCCATGACCGACGACACCGGCGTGTCTTCACCGGCGGCCAGCAGGTCCTCGATCCGGATCATTCCGATCAGATGCTCTTTCTCCAGCACGACAACGTCAGCCACGCTCTCGAATCGATCGGGCCGGATCAGTCGTCGGCGCACCGTGGCAACGGTCTCGTCGGGGTGAGCCGTGGGAACCATGGTTGAGGCGTATGAGAGGGCGCTCGTCGACGGGATCTCGCCGGTCAGAGCATCGAGGTCGGTCACATCTTCTCCTTGCTGCCAAATCATCTCGTGGGGAGGGCCGTTACGTGGATTGTGACTCGTCCCCTCCTCCGTGTGTCGGGATGACAGAACATCTCAGTCGTGTCCAGCGGCCATCCGGTCATCGACGGTGTATTACCTGGGGAAGCATCCCCCCGTGAATGGACCTTTGGCTCTACATGACCTGGCTTGCCGCCCGACAATATCGGTGGCAACCGGAGGTGCCGGCGAGGAGCGGTCTCGACCTGTGCCGCCACGGATGAACACCCCTGAGAAAGGAGTCGAAATGGAAATCGACATCGGAATCAACGAGCCGGAGCGAGAGTCGATCGCCGACCATCTCTCCAGACTCCTGGCCGACACCTACACCCTCTACCTGGCCACCCATGGCTACCACTGGAACGTGACAGGTCCCATGTTCCGGTCTCTGCACCTCATGTTCGAAGAGGAGTACGTGGAGCTGGCGGACGCGATCGATCTCATCGCCGAACGGATACGTGCCTTGGGGCAGCCGGCTCCAGCCAGCTACGGCGAGTTCGAGATGCTCAGCTCGGTCAAGATCCCCGAGGGATCACCGGAGGCCATGGAGATGGTTCGCAACCTGGTGAGTGGGCATGAAGCCGTGATCCGCACTGCACGAGACCTGGTAGAGGTGGCGGAGCAGGCAGGAGACGTGGCCGGCGCGGATCTAGCGACAGAGAGAATCGAGGTTCACGAGAAGACGGCGTGGATGCTGCGGGCTACCGCCGCATGATCATTCATCGTCGGTCTTCACCAGACGTGACGTCGTCGTCTGCCAGGGTGTGTCCCACTCGGCCTTGAACACGTATCTGTCGCCACGGACCGTGCTGACGCGCCATTCCAGAGGTCGTCCCCTCGACCTGGTTCGACGGTCGATCTCAAAGACTGCGTCACCTGCCGCCAGGCCCAGACGCACGGCCGTCTCCCGCGCAACGTTGATCGGTCGACTCTGTTCCACACCTTCCTCGGGAATCACGCCGCAGCGGTCGCGGAGCTCCTCATATAGGGCGGCACGGCTGAAGTTCGCTTCGAGCAACGGTGCCGCCAGGGGCGTGGGCAGCCACACCCGGTCGACCGCCA
>CAZSOF010000108.1:1691-7968 GCA_964607685.1 uncultured Acidimicrobiaceae bacterium
CACGAATGGTGTGTCTGCTGACTCCATACTCGGCGACGAGCTCGCGATCGGTCGGGAACCGCTCGTCGAACTCCCCACGTGCCATCCGCTTGCGCAGGTCGTTGTCGATGGTCACCCACATGGGGGTCTCACCAGCCATGAGGTCTACCACCTAGCGCAACTTTGTCCGGACGAAATGTGCTCATCGTCCGGCGAGCGCCACCAGCCCGGCCATGGCGATGACCGCCAACAGGGCCATTCCCATCCACGCGAACCTCCAGTCCCGCTCCTGGCACCAACGAAGGATCAACCAACCGACACGCAGCAACGGAGTGGCTACTACCAGAGTGATGGCGGACACGCCTGCCGCGAAGAACCAGCCTCCGTGGCTGAGAGCTCCGATACCCGCCAACACCCAGGCGCCGATAGAGATGACCCTCAGAGCCGGCCTCTGCCGGCGACCCTTGATGATGCTCACCGGGTTGGCAGTCATCGGGTCACCAAGAGGACTACGGCAATCGCCACCAACACCACGCTGAGAGCGCGTCGCACATTGGCCGGGTGGAGCCGCGACTGGATCACTGCACCTCCCAGACCCCCTACGAGACCACCAAAGACGACTGCCGACGACTGCTGAATGTCGAGTCTGCCCTGCACGGCGAAGATCACCAGGGCGGCGCTGGCCGTGATTCCAATGGTGAAAGTGGTCGTGCTGGCGGCGACCTTGGTGGGCACGTGCATGATCTCACTGGTCGCGGGAGTCTTGATGAATCCCCCGCTGGTGCCGGTGGTACCGGCGACGAGACCGGCCAGACCCATGAACGAGAGGCCCATGGGGAGCCGTCTCGCTTCGTAAGGGGCGATGACGCCGTCGACCGGGTAGGCACCAGCCAGAGACCCAACCCGCTCTCCGATGTCCTCGGGCCTGCAGCGGGGCTGTGGCGGGTTGCGCAGCCCCTTTCTCCTGACACCCAGGAAGGCGGCGGCCAAGGCAACGCCGGCCAGCACGTAGACCAGGAAGTCATCGGAGAACCGATGGACGAGGAGCGCACCGATCACGGCCCCCGTCGTCGCCGCCAGCTCTGTCGTTATCCCGATTCGATGGTTGACCGATCTCTCGGTCAACTGCTTCCCCCCGGCGGCGACCGAGCCTGCGGCCACCGACACCAGACCCAAGGGTGCAGCTGCCACCGGCGACCAGCCACTGAGAACCAGCGCCGGGACCAGGATCACGGCTCCTCCTAGTCCACCCAACGTGCCAATGCCAGAGGTCGCCGCCGCCAGGAGAATGAGCAGCACTACATCGTTCATGTCGACCACGATAGGTACAAATTGTCCGGACAACCAGATCGGCGACGCCAGATGCCTGAGATCACGCTCAGCCAGGCGATATCGGCCTCCGGACCGATGAGACCGTGTGATCGATCTGACAGCCGGGGATCGTTGGCCGCCGTTCCGTTCGGACACCAGATGAATGGGCACGCGGAGGAGGGCAGTCCTGAAGACGAGGAGCCCTACTTCCCGTTGGCAGGTCGTACCCTCGCACTCATCGTCTATTGTCCGGACTTATGATCGGGTCGAACGCCAGCTTTCCCGGCGCCCTCGGGATGGTGGCTGCCGGGGCGGCGTCCTCGACCATGAAACCCCCTTCGAGCGTGGCCGGGCACTCCACCCTCGTCGATCCGGCGACCGGCCGGTCACCGAGATGGGTCAAGGTGATCGATCAGACCAAGTGCATCGGCTGTCACGCCTGCACCACTGCCTGCAGGTCCGAGAACGAGGTTCCCCTGGGCGTGACCCGCACCTACGTGAAGTCCGTGGATGTGGGGATGTGGCCTCAGGCGAGAAGGGCATTTCAGGTGACGAGATGCAACCAATGCGACAACGCCCCGTGTGTCGCTGCCTGCCCCACCTCCGCCATGTATCGGCGGGACGATGGGATCGTCGATTTCGACAAACGGGTCTGTATCGGATGCAAGGCCTGCATCGCCGCCTGTCCCTACGACGCCATCTTCATCAATCCGGAGGATCACTCTGCCGAGAAGTGCAATTTCTGCGCTCATCGACTCGACCTCGGCCTGGAACCGGCGTGTGTGGTCGTCTGCCCCACCGAGGCAATCCTGGTCGGCGACGTCACCGACCCGACTTCCAAGGTCTCGGCGATCGTTCAGCGTCAGGCGGTCAACGTCCGGCGTCCGGAGAAGGAGACGGCGCCCAAGCTGTTCTACAAGGGGGCCCATCAGGCCACCCTCGACCCCATCGCTGCTCGACGCCCCCCGGCCGGGTTGTACATGTGGAGCGAGCAGGGGAGGGGTGTGGGCACGGGTCATCCCGGCGGGTGGCCCAACTCCTCGGCCGCTGCACTGGTGTCCTACGACGTCCCACACAAAGCACCCTGGGACTGGAGGGTGAGTCTCTACACCTGGACCAAGTCGATAGCTGCCGGCTCCTACCTGGCCGCTCTCCTGTTGGTGCTGACCGGGTTCCTCGATTGGTCGTCGACCCTCTTTGCCTGGGCGGCCCCCATCATCGGTCTGGTGTTCCTGGCAGCGACCGGTCTCGTCCTGATCGCCGACCTCGAGCATCCCCGGCGGTTCTATTACCTCTTCACCCGGCCTCAGTGGAGGAGTTGGCTGGTCAGGGGGGCGGTCTTCATCCTCGGGTACGGTGTCCTGCTCTCACTTCAAATCCTGGCCGGAATCATCGAATCAGACGATCTCCGCCAGGTCCTCGCCTTCTTCGGCCTTCCCCTCTCCCTGATGAGCGCGGTCTACACCGCATATCTGTTCGCCCAATCCAAGGCCCGTGATCTGTGGCAGTCGCCCCTCTTGCCTCCCCATATCGCCATCCAGGCGGTCATGGCCGGTTCCGCAGCGCTGCTGATCGCCGATTCGCTCGGCGGTCGGGCGGCGATCGGGCCCCTCTCCTGGATGTTGGCCGGAGCGGCCCTGACCCACCTTCTGATGATTTGGGGCGAGGCGAGTCTCACCCACGGAACGGCCCATGCCCATCTCGCCGTCTGGGAGATGACATCGGGCTCTCACCTGGAGTATTTCTGGACATCCGTCGCCCTCGCTGTCGTCACCCTCAGCGCCCCTTGGTGGGAGGCGGGAGCAGCGATCCCGGCTCTGATCGGTCTTCTCGCCTATGAGCACGCCTATGTCCAGTCGGCGCAGAGGGTGCCTCTGGCATGACAGCCAAACCAAATCTCGAAGTGATCGCTCGGCGGGCGGCGGCGACGAGACAGGAGGTCGAAGCGCGGGGTGAGACCTTCTATCCCGGCCCCAGCCGCATCCATCTCGCCTCATTCCCTCCCAAGGAACGCTGGGACGACTGGGTCGAGCTCGACTCCCGGTCGTGGCCGGATCGGGTGGAGAAGCGCTATGCGCTCGTTCCCACCACCTGCTTCAACTGCGAGTCCGCTTGTGGCCTGCTGGCCTACGTCGACCAGGAAACGCTCCAGGTTCGCAAGTTCGAGGGCAATCCCGAGCATCCTGGCTCCCGGGGCCGCAACTGCGCCAAGGGCCCGGCGACGATCAACCAGGTCACCGATCCCGACCGCATCCTCTATCCGCTGAAGCGCGCCGGAGAGCGGGGCGAGGGCAAGTGGGTCCAGGTGGACTGGGACGAGGCCCTCGACGAGATCGCCACCCGGGTGCGCACCGCGATCACCAACGGCCGACCCAACCAGGTGATGTACCACGTGGGACGTCCCGGGGAGGACGGTTTCACCGAGCGGGTGATGGCCTCCTGGGGTGTCGATGGTCACAATTCGCACACCAACGTGTGTTCCTCGGGGGCCCGTGTCGGGTACCAGCTCTGGATGGGCCTCGACCGTCCCAGCCCGGACCACGCCAACGCCGACGTCATCTATCTCATCTCCGCCCACCTGGAGACCGGTCACTACTTCAACCCTCATGCCCAGCGCATCACAGAGGCGCGGGAGAATGGGGCCAGGCTCATCGTGGTCGACGTGAGGCTCTCCAACACGGCCACCCATGCCGACCACTGGATCTCGCCATACCCCGGCTCGGAGGCCGCCATCAACCTGGCCATTGCCAACCACATCATCCAAACAGGGCGCTATCACCGTGATTTCGTGCGACGGTGGTGGAACTGGGACCGCTATCTGGCTGCCGAGCACCCCGGGCGCGAGCAAACGTTCGAGACGTTCGAGGAGATCCTGCGAGAGCTCTACTCTGCCTACACCTTCGCCTACGCCGAGGCCGAGTCCGGAGTGCCGGCGGAGACGTTGCGCCAGGTGGCGGAGATGATCGCCGGCGCGGGAACCAGGTTGTCAACCCACAACTGGCGCTCGGCGGCAGCGGGGAACCTCGGCGGGTGGCAGGTCTCCCGGACCCTGTTCCTCCTCAATGCGCTTCTCGGGGCGGTGGCGACTCCCGGAGGCACCCATCCCAACGCGTGGAACAAGTTCGTCCCCAAGCCCATTCACTCGCCACCACACCCATCGGTGTGGAACGAGCTCACATGGCCACTGGAGTACCCACTGACCATGCATGAGCTGTCGTACCTCCTGCCGCACTTCCTCCAGGACGGACGGGGCAGCATCGACGTCTACTTCACCCGGGTCTACAACCCGGTCTGGACCAACCCGGATGGCTTTTCATGGGTGGAGGCGTTGACCGATGAGTCCAAGGTGGGTCTCCATGTCGCCCTGACCCCTACGTGGAACGAGACCGCGTACTTCGCCGACTACATCCTCCCCATGGGGTTGTCCTCGGAGCGGCACGACATCCATTCCTACGAGCAATACGACGGACAATGGGTGGCCTTCCGTCAGCCGGTGCTCCGCGAGGCCCGGCAAAGGGCGGGTGAGAAGGTCATCGATACCCGTGACGTCAACCCCGGCGAGGTGTGGGAGGAGAACGAATTCTGGATCGAGCTGAGTTGGAGGATCGATCCTGATGGCGCCTTGGGCATCCGCCAATACCACGAATCGAGGTCCACCCCGGGCGAGATGCTGGGAGTCGACGAGTACTACGGGTGGATGTTCGAGAACTCGGTTCCCGGTCTGCCCGAGGCTGCGTCCGAGGAGGGTCTCACCCCGCTGGAGTACATGAGACGCTACGGAGCCTTCGAGGTCCGCAATGGTGTGGGACAGATTCACGAAGAGGTGGTTCCCGACACCGAGTTGGAAGACCAGGGCGAAGATCGCTTCGGCCGGGTCTTCACCCGGACCGCCAAGCCCTCCGATCCCAATGTCGTACCCCTATCCAGTCCCGATCGCGATGCTCAGGGGCGAAGGCCGGTCGGGGTTCGCATCGACGACGAGGTCCTTCGCGGCTTTCCCACGCCATCGGGCAAGCTCGAGTTCTACTCGACCACCTTGGCCGAGTGGGGCTGGAAGGAACACGCCACGCCCGGCTACATCCCGAGCCACATCCACCCGTCGAGGCTGGCCGAGGGGCAGATGCCCCTCATCTCCACGTTCCGGCTCCCGGTGCAGATCCACACCCGCTCGGCAAACTCGAAATGGCTCGACGAAATCGCCCACACCAACCCACTCTGGCTGCACCCGAACGACGCCGGGAGGCTGGGCGTGGATAGCGGGGACCTGGTCAGGGTGGAGACCGAGATCGGGTATTTCGTGGTCAAGGCCTGGGTCACCGAGGGCATCCGCCCCGGGGTCGTAGCCTGCTCGCACCACATGGGACGCTGGAAGCTCACAGACCAGGGACAGAATCAGGCCATGGCCACCGTTGCTCTCGACCACGAAGACGCTCACTGGGGGCTCAAACGCAAGAAGGGCACCGGCCCCTACCAATCCACAGACCCGGACACCAAACGAATCTGGTGGACCGATGTTGGCGTCCATCAGAATCTGACATTCCCGGTCCAGCCCGATCCAATCTCGGGCCAACACTGCTGGCATCAGGCGGTAAACGTGCGAAAGGCGGAGCCCTCGGACAGCTACGGCGACATCTGGGTGGACAGCGAGCGGTCCCGTCAGGCCTACGCCAGATGGCTGTCCCTCACCCGGTCGGCCCTGCTCGTATCCCCGGATCGGACCAGGCGGCCCTACTGGTTTCTGCGACCGCTGAAACCCGGTCGTGACGTCTACAGCCTCCCCGGCAGCTGAGCGCGCCGACCTGATCAGGGCCCTGGGTGTGCTCTGTGAGCGGCCCGACTCCGAAAGCGCTCGGATAGCCGAGTCCGTGGGGCTGACCGTCGCCACGGCGGCGCAACATACCGACTTGTTCGTGCACCAGCTGCCTCCCTACGCCTCCATCTACCTCGACTCCCAGGGCAAGATCGGTGGTGAGGCGCGGGATCGTGT
>CAZSOF010000109.1:0-7958 GCA_964607685.1 uncultured Acidimicrobiaceae bacterium
ACCTGGTAGGCACCGGACATGTCCCTCAGGTCCGTCGGGATCGACAGCGCCCCCTGCATGACATGAACGACCAGGGCCGGTGTGGCTGAGACGACGATGGTGAAGAGCGGCGCTTGATATCCGAAGCCGAACCACATGATCGCCAGCAGCGCCCAGATATAGGCCGGGAGCGCGATGCCGACCATGATGAGATCGGTGAACAGCGCCTGCATCCTCCACCAGCGTCCCATCATGTAGCCGAGGGGGATGCCGATGATGGCCACCCATAACAGACCAATCGCGGTTCGCCCGAGGCTGATCGTGAGATTTGCCACGAGCTCGTTGTTCCAGAAGGTCAGAGGGTCGGTTCTGACGAAGGGTCTCTGAGCCTCTTCGACCAGGAACTCAATGGTTCCGAGCGGGGTCGGGAATCGTTCGGTGAGCAGGCCGGCCAGCTGCCAGAGCACGATCAGCGCGATCCGGGACGCCCAGCGGGCGCCTCGTTCGCTGAGCACGACGTCCTTGATACGTTGCCAGAGGCTGGTAGCCGGTAGCCGAGGCCCACCCCCAGGCTCGAGAGCCTCGATGTCCAGGGCGCTGGGAGGTTGTCGAATGAGGTCGGCTTCGATGGCACCGGCGACCGACTTGGGGCGCCCCGTCCCTGAGGATCGGGAAGGATCCCAGGGGGTCTCGGCTGAGGGGCGATCCATCTCAGAACCTCAGCATGTCCTCGCCCCGTTTGAGGCGGTACCGGAACACATATCGTTCCAGGCGAATGAGCACGAACCGCTCCACGATGATCACGAAGATCACGAAGAACATCATCCAAGCCAGCATGTCGGCCACCGAGAACCCCTGAAACGCCTTCCTTATCTGAACACCAACTCCGGTGACTCCTCCGAATGTCTCCACCAGGGCGGCCAGCTTCCACGAGGCTGCGAACGAGGCGCGAGTGGCACCGAAGAAGAAAGGCATGAAGGAGGGGACGACGATCGACCGCACCGCGCTCCTCGTGGGCAGTCCGTAGGCACGGCTCATGGCGAGCAGGTTTTGGTCCACACCTTCAACACCGGCAGCGACGTTGAGCGCCACGATGGGGAGTACCAGTAAGGCAACCACGACTGCGGGCCCCGTGTCGCTGAGACCGAAGAGGACCAGTGACAGGATGGCGTAGATGATCAAAGGCACGTTTGCCGCCAGGTAGATGAAGTCGAAGAAGAAGTTCTTCGCATACTTGAAGCGCCCCATGAGGATGCCGATCGGCACTCCCACAACGACTGCTCCCAAGAAGCCATACATGGTCTTCAGCAAGGTGTCGAAGAAGTTGATGAACACCGTTCCCGGAGCAACGCCACGAGCTTCATCCCCGAATATGAAGCCCCACATGCGCGCGCCCACCTCGAGGGGGGAGGGAAGAAGCTCGAACTCGGTTCTCTGGAATTGGGAGGCGAGAGCCCATATGGCGAAGAAGAGGACGGCCCCTAGCAGCGAGTAGCCAACGGCCTTGCGTCGGCTACTCGCGTACGACTTGGCAGCATCCAGGCTGGAGACATCCTGAACCCGTGACTCTGAGTCCACACGTGGCGTTGTCTCGGATGCCATCTCTCGCCTATAGCCTCCGTCCGTCTGGTAGTTCAGCCACCGACCCTGCAGGACTCCTCGCCAGAGCTGGCGTCGATGCAGACATGGATCGGCAGGGGCTGGTCTTCGGGAATCAGCCCTGCGCGGCGCAAGATCTCCGTCACCTCGCTCTCGCCGTTGATCCACTCTTCGGTCAGATAAACGTCGTCGACGAACTCATTGAAGACGTTGTCATACCAATCTACGACGAACTGTTTCTCCTCGTCGTTCTGGTAGCCGAAGTGCTCCGGGTAGGCGTCGATCACCGCATCCCTGTTGGTGTTGAACTCGTCGACGGCTCGCTGCCACACCTCGAGGAAGAATGCGATCTCCCCGGGATGATCGTCATACCAACTCTCGAGGGTCACGAAGTTGTTGCTCATCATGCCCTCATGACCGGGCTCGTACTGCTCGGCGTAGAGCTCCGAGGCGCCCCGCCCGTCGTACAGCACGGTCACCTCGCCGCTCTGCAGGTACGGAATCGACGTTGTCATCGCCGTGATCCCGGCACAGAGGTCTCCTTCAACGACCAGCTCCGGTGCCAGCTCGAAATCGGTCACCACTATCTGCAGGTCATCGGTGCCATCGGCGAGCGTCCTCCCGTGGAGGTCTGCAGCCAGGGCCGCCCAGACGTTCGTGGAACCGCCAAACGCTTCCGCGCCCACGAGACAGGGCATCGGCAGGTCCGCCAGTGTCTCATAACCGCTCTCGTCGTCGGCGACCATGATGTCCTTGGCCCGGTTGTACTTGCCGAAAGTCACCGTGGCGACGCCAGTCTCGGCCTCGAGCTCGGGCGTCTCGTAGCTTCCAGTGGAGACGACGTCGGCATGGCCACCGGCGAACACGGCGAACTCGTCTTCGGTTTCGAATCGTTGGATGACGTAACCTGATTCAGCCTCCATCTCGGCGAGGATGCCTTCGTCGACGATCCAGTCCCAGGCGGGATCGGGCGAGAAGGCGAACCTGATGCTCCCGAGGATCCCACCATCCTCACCGTCAGCCCCCTCGTCGCCGCCCCCGCATGCCGCTGCGATCAGGGCAAGGACCGCGAGCACCGATGCAAGCCTCACCAACCTGCGTTTCATGATTGCTCCTCCTGTCTGAGATCGACCTTCGCCAGGAACCGGTCGACGGGCCGATTGTAGGATCCTAGGATTACAGGCGTCAACGGGTTTAGATTCGGGCTCGGCGACCACGACAAATCGACAACGAGGAGAGAAGGGACCACAGATGCTGCGACATACCGCCCTGTTCCTGTGGCGCGATACCACGACCGCGGAGGCCAAACTGGTTGCGCTCAAGGGACTGGCCTATCTGAGCTATGGGTGCCCATCGGTACGAGCGGTTGATTTCGGGACCGATATCTCTGGCGGCAGCGAGAGGCTGAGGGAGGTCAAACCCTGGGATCGGACGCCGTTGTGGAAAGCAAGATCAGAAGGGCCGCCGAGCAACTACGACATGGCTCTTCATCTCGACTTCGACGATCAGGAGGGTCTCGACGCATACAACAGTGATGATGTGCATCACGAAGTCGGGGCCTACAACGCCTCTGTTTGTCGTGGCGAATTCACCGCCCGTGTCGACTGGTGGTATGACGGCCCACCCCGTATCAGTCGGGGAGGTGTCAGGCACACGGCTCTGTACCTGTGGCGGGAGAAAGTCCCCAAGTCGAAGCAAAACGAGGTGCGGGACGCTTTCGCTTCACTCGAGGACAGAATCGAGGACACCAGGTCTGTCCTGGTCGCCGACAACGTGGGGACCCTGATCACTGACTACGACCTGATTGTCGATGTCACGTTCGATTCGATCGAGAGGGCCCGCGCGTTTCTCCAGCACGACGCATACAAGGAGACGCTGGCCCTGGCCGCGGACTCAACGAAGTTCGAGTGGACGGCGCGTCTGACTCACACGATGGCCTTGGGCTGACTGGGCCCCGGCACCGGATGCCGGCTGTGGTCTGGTGTGATGCCTCGCCGATCTGCGTTCATTCGGTCGATCTGGACAGATCCCTTGCCATGGATACGAAGCTCTCGTGGTCTCCCGTCCCGTGGTTGACGAAGATGGAGAAGAAGAAACCGACGGTCGATGTCAACGATCTCGTGAAACCCATGACCCCGTTTCGTGAGAAGTCCAGCGAGCTCACTTGCACCAGAGCCGCGCCTTCCTCCACCCCCAGAACGGCTGCCTCGGCTGACGAGGTATGGGCTATTTCGATTTCCAGTTGTGACTCGGTGACTTCCACTCCGTATTTGGCGGCTAGTTGCTCGTAGATGCCGGGCCCGCCTTCCTCGAATTCCGGAGGGGCACCTACGGTCAGTGTTCCCTTTATCTTGAGGTACATCTCCACGAGAGTGTGGGTGGTCCCGTCGGCTTCCTCGGTGAGACGTATTTCCCAGACGCTGGCGCCGGGCGCCACCTCGAGCAGCCGTCCGAGATAGCTGCCGGCGGTCACCCGTGCCGCATCCAAGACTCGTCCCACAGTCACCTGGGAGGTGCGGTCGCGATGCCAACGTGCGGCGGTGGCCACGGCACCGAACGCTGCCTTTGGCTTGGTCACCAGCGTGCCCTTGCCTTTTATGCGCAGAACTCGGCCCTCGCCTTCGAGTATGTCCAGCGCTTTCCTGGTAACACTGCGGCTCACCCCGAACATCTCGATCAGCTCCCCTTCGGCAGGGATCAGTTCATCCACCTTCCATCTCCCGAGGTCGAGCTCGTCGCGCAGGATCGAGGCGAGCTGGTGGTAATAGGGGATGGGGCTCGAGAGATCTATGGGCTGGATGTCGTTGGCCCGGCGTGATGTCATGTGGTGATTGTCCTTTCTAGCCGCTGACGGGATGAGTGCCCAGCTCATCTTCTATGGGCTTGGGCAGTCCCCCTCCCTCCATATAGTATCCTCGGATACTAGGAGTACAAGCCATCACAAGCGCCATCGGCCACCGGTAAGGAGGATGGACTCATGATCCGTCATGTCGCAATGTTCAAGTGGAGGGAAGGTGTCACCGACGGAGACAAGCTAGCCGCGCGTGACGCACTGGCAGGACTCAAGGAGGCCGTGCCATCGGTGACCGAGTACACCGTGGGATTCGATATCGAGCGCAACCCGAACAACTGGGACATGGTGCTGGTTGCCGATTTTGCCGACGTGGAGTCATTGGAGAAGTATTTCGCTCATCCCGTGATGAACCAGGCCTCAGATCTGGTGGCATCGGTCACGCAAAAGGAGATAACGGCGCGTGTTCAATTCGAGTTCTGAGTTCTCGAGCATCGACGTGATGTGACCGTGTGGAGGAGAGTGAGCCCATGTCCGTCATAGACATCCACAACCACGTCACCCCGCTCCGCTTTGTCGAGGCAATCGAGCGCGATGGACAGTGGCACACACTCGGGCCGGACGTGGGGGAGCTGCACATCCCGAAGTTTTCGATCAGCGCCGAGGACCGGATCGCCGAGATGGATGCCATGGGCGTCGACATCCATGTCCTGACCATCAACACCGGCTTCTTCAAGTATGAGCTGGATGCCTCACTGACCAACACGATCGCCGAGGAGTGCAACGACGCTCTCCACGAAATGATGACATCCCATCCGGATCGATACCTGGGTCTCGCCTCGATTCCACTCCAGGACGTTTCGATGGCTGTCGATGTCATGGCCCACGCCATGTCCGAGTTGGGCTTCAAAGGAGTCACGATTGCCGACCACGTCGATGGCGTGACTCTGGATGACAGACGTTTCGATCCCTTCTGGCGTTCGGTGGAAGAGTTGGGGGCGGTCGTGTTCTTCCACCAGGCAAGTGCGACCATCGTCGAAGGCCGAACAACGAGATACGGTCTCCCCAATGTGATCGGGAATCTCGTGGAACGTACGATCACCTTCGGAACGCTGGTCTACGGAGGTGTCATTGACAGGTACCCCGACTTGAAGCTGTGCCTCGGACATGCAGGCGGCTACACGGCCTTTGGCGCGGCACGGATGGACAAGGGCTGGTGGGCCGGAGCGTTGGAGGACATGCCTGAGTTCGAGGACTCGAGGTCGTTCCTCGAACGGGCGCCCAGTGATTACCTGAGCCGGTTCTACTACGACTCGTGCACCTACACAGAGGCCACGCTGCGGTTCCTGATAGACATGGTCGGGATCGACCAGGTAGTTCTCGGAACCGACTATCCGGCTCCGATGTTCCTCGAGGACCCGGTGAACTGGATCAACGGACTCGATTCTCTCTCGGCTTCTGAGAAGAAGGCCATCCTCGAGACCAACCCCGAGCGCTTACTGGGCTTGTGACGCGCAACCGAGGTCTGCGTTCCCGACAACTGGTGAATCAGGCATGCTGAGTCACAGACAGGGGTTTCTGACTTTTCGATAGCGAGGAGGACTCAAGTGCAAGGGACGGAATTCACGCAGCAAGATGGCCGCCTCGGGCCGCCGGATGGTCGGGTCTATCCGAGATTCATGGGACCTTCCACGTTCGCCCGGCTCCCCCGCATAGACGAAGTTCCTGACTGGGACGTCGCATTGGTGGGAGCCCCCTTCGACATCGGCACGAGCTACCGGCCCGGCGCACGATTCGGGCCTATCGGGATCAGACACGGCGCGCGAACGATTCGGAGTTGGCATCCAGATCTGGAGATCTTCCCGTTCGGAACCCAGCAGGTTGTCGACGCAGGCGACATCCCTTGCAGCACCTTCATCATCGAGGATGCTGTGCGGACGATCGAAGAATCAGTCACCGAACTGAGCCAGGGGGGTCGCAAGGTGATCACGTTGGGAGGTGACCACACGATCGCGTTTCCGCTACTTCGAGGGGCTCATCACCACCACGGTCCTGTGGCGCTGGTGCATTTCGATGCTCACGTCGACACCTATGACACCTATATGAACGCGTCGTTCACCCACGGCACACCTTTCCGGCGAGCGGCGGAGGAAGGTCTCTTCATCAAGGGTCACTCCATGCACGTCGGGATACGTGGGTCCAAGTACGGTCCAGAGGACCTGGCAGAGGATTCCGGCTTCGGATTCTCGGTCCTCGGCACATGGGACATCGAAAAGATCGGGATAGACGGCTACGTCACCCGGATCACCGAGCAAGTAACAGACCACCCCGTATACCTCTCGATCGATATCGACGTTCTCGACCCTGCCTTCGCACCGGCCACCGGTACTCCAGAGGTCGGAGGATTCTCCAGCAGAGAGCTCGTGGGGATGCTCAGAGGGTTACGCGGGATCAACCTGATCGGCGCCGACGTGGTCGAAGTGGCTCCCGTCTACGATCACGCCGACATCACGTCGATCGCGGCCGCCAACATCGTGTACGAGATCATCTCGCTGATGAGCCCGTGACCTGACCGAGTCGCAGCGCCATGCCAGGAGGAATACGACCTTCTTGGACGTCGGCGACCCGACCCGTCGAATCCTCGGTTGTCAGGCGGTCGGCAACGGCCCGGGGTAGATGTCAAGCGTGCACTCGGGCCATTTGACCGAATGCGAGGGCGCCGACTAGCAGGCCGATTTGCCAGGATTGACCGGGTCCAATCGAAAGGGGTTTGGTCATGGCGCAGGTGCAGAGGGCGGTGGTGATCCGGGCTGAGGAGGGGCTCATAATCCCGATCGGCGAGTCCTCTGTCCGCCTCCTGAGTGTCGGCGGTGACACCGCCGACCTGTCCAGTGCCGAAGAGATCAGGGTGCCGGCGGGATTTGCCGGCCCACCGGCTCACTTCCACGAGAGGACGAACCACTCGTGGTATGTGACTCGGGGAGAACTGCGACTGACAGTGGAGGGCGTGTCACACGACCTGACTCCGGGAGGGTTCGTGTACGTGCCGGTTGGCAGCTCGCATACGTTCGCCAATCCGACATCGCATCCGGCTGCGATGGTCGAGTTCACGACACCGGGCGGTTTCGACCGCTATCTATCAGGCCTGGCTCAGGCTTTTCCCGCAGGCATGGAAATCGACCGGGAGCGCATGGTCGAGATCATGGCTCGCCACGACACCTACCCCTCTCCCCGAATCTGACGCCATCACATGCAGCCGGGTGAGTGGTTTGGTCTGGTGACTGTGGTGACGGTGGCGGGATCGACTCACGTCCGACCCTGTTCGATCGTCAACCCGACGACGTCCGGAGTCACGGGCCTCTCCACCACACATGTCCTGATCGATTCGAGCCGACATACCCGTCTCTGGGTGACGAGGCCAGTCGAGCCTGCGCGAGCCAGCGGTTGTGCTACAACGCCTTGGTGCGTCTAACCCGCAAGTCGATCGTCGTCACTGGAGCCACTGGAATCGCCGCCGCCAGTGCACTCGCCGCCGCAGCTGAGGGGGCAAACGTCTTCGTCGTTGCCCGGGATCGAGACCAGTGCCAGG
>CAZSOF010000110.1:0-7946 GCA_964607685.1 uncultured Acidimicrobiaceae bacterium
CATCTGGCCTACCTGCGATGTCAAGCACATTGGGCTCGAGACAAGGGAGCCCCGGCGGACCTTTCCAGATCACACTTAGGCGGTTTGCCGGGGCTTCTCGCGTTCAACAACCGTTTGACTAGAGGCTGTTGAATCATGCAGAAACGTGTAGAAACCGATATAACTCCCGGCAATACGTTTCTCCAGGTCATAGGGCGAAACCGTCCTGTTACCGCATGTTGGGAAATCGGCGATGACAGAATCCGGCTTACAGACGGGCTCGCCGCCCTGTGGCTGCGTCACGGGGTAGGAGTCTGCGCGACAAACTCGGGATTGCGCGGTATTGCCATGACAGCGCATGTGATCGATACTCGGCCGGCCGATGATGCCAGGTGATCCCACGACAGCCGCCCACCCCTGGGGTGAGGCCGACAGCCCGTACCTCGAGATCGGGGGTGAGGACGCGGTCAGGGCCCTGTCCGAACGGTTCTACGACGTGATCGAAGAGGAGTCGCCCAGGCTGCGGGCTCTCCTCCCCGCCAGCACCAAGAACACTCGCGCCAAGTTCTTCATGTACCTCAGTGGGTGGCTCGGCGGACCGCCTCTCTACGAGGAGAAGTGGGGTCATCCCCGCCTCAGGATGAGACACATGCCGTTCCCTATCGGTGACGATGAGGCAGCGGAGTGGATGCGTTGCATGCGGATCGCGATGGAACGGGTGTCGGTTCCCGAGCCCCTCCGGTCGTTTCTCGAGCAGCGGTTCGGGGAGTTGGCGCTTCACATGCGCAATCAGCCCCTCGCCTGACCATGTGTGGTCGGTTCTCCGTCACTGGCGATCTCGACTTCTATGCCGAGTACTTCGGGGTGAACCACGTGGTCACCGACCCGTTGCCCAAAAGCTGGAACGTGGCTCCTACCGACCGGGTCTATGTCATCGCCGAGCGCGAAGGGAAACGTCAGCTGGGATCGATGAGATGGGGTCTGGTGCCCCATTGGGCCAGCAACGCAGGGACGATCCACATCAACGCTCGAGCCGAGACGGTCGCCACGACCGCTGCCTTCCGGGATTCCTTCGCGCGAAAGCGCTGTCTCATCCCAGCCGATGGGTTCTACGAATGGGAGTCACCGGAGGAGGGGCGAACCCCGCATTGGGTGTATCGGGCTGATGGTCATCCCATGGTCTTTGCCGGCATCTGGGCCTCCCGCTTCGAAGTGGAGGATGACGAGTGGCATCGGACTTGCTCCATCATCACCTCCCAAGCTGTGGGGGTCGTCTCGCAGATCCACGATCGAATGCCGGTGTCACTGATACCCGAGGTCTGGGATCCCTGGCTGGACCGTGGCCTCCGTGACCCCGAGGCGGCAGGATCTCTCCTCCGGGGTCTCGACGCCAAGACCATCATGGAGCATGTCGTGTCGTCCAAAGTGAACTCGGTCCGCAACAACACCGCCGACCTCCACGACCGAATCGAACCGGAGACCCTTTTCTGAGTGACGGCACAGAGACTTAGACGGGAGCTGGGGCTGGGTGGTGCTGTCGTCACCGGGCTTGGCTCGATCATCGGAACCGGAGCCTTCGTCGCCATTGGCATCGCCTCCGGCATGTGGGGCGACGCTGTCCTCTGGGCTATCCCTCTCGCTGCCCTGGTAGCGGTTTTCAACGGACTGTCGTCTGCCTACCTGGCGGGACGGTTCCCGGTGGCAGGTGGCACCTATGAGTACGGCTATCGAGCCCTCAATCAGTGGCTCGGGTTCAGCGCAGGGTGGTTGTTCATCCTGGCCAAGACGGCGTCAGCGGCCACGGCGGCTCTTGGTGTTGCGCTGTACCTCGGTGTCGACGGTGTCCTCGTTTCCCTGTCAGCCGTGGTGCTGGTCGCTGCGATGGTCCTGGCGGGGATCCGTCGTACAGCCCTGGTCAACGCAATCCTCGTCTTCGCCTCTTCGGTCGCCATCGTCTGGTTTGCCGTTACCGGTCTCCTCGAAGACACGGTTTGGGCGCCTGCAACATCGATCGCAGCCACCGATCTCGCCGGTGCCGTCTCCTTCCTCTTCGTGGCCTACACCGGTTATGGACGGATCGCCACTCTCGGTGAAGAGGTGACCGATCCCGAGAAGACCATTCCCCTTGCGGTCGTGCTCACTCTGGCAGTGACCGCCCTGCTCTACATGGCGATCGAGGTCGGAGGTCGCAGTTTGGGTGGTTCATCCTGGGGCTCATCCTCCGATGTGGTGACGGCGGGGGGCGTGGTGGTCAGCGTTGGGGCCGTCGCCGCCATGCTCGGGGTGCTCCTCAATCTCATACTCGGCTTGTCCCGGGTGTGGCTGGCGATGGGGCGGCGGAAGGACATGCCAGCACGCCTGGAGATTCTCGACTCCCGGCGACAGCCACGGACCGCCATCGTCGTTGCCGCCCTCCTGGTGTCGGCCGTCTCCTTGGTCGGCGATATCAGCTTGGCCTGGAGCTTCTCCGCCATGACCGTTCTGCTCTATTACGGGATCACCAATCTGGCCGCGCTCGGCCTCGATCGTCGTCGAACTACGGCGTGGGCCGGGCTGGCGAGCTGCCTGCTCCTCAGCTTCTTCGTCCCCCTTGGCGTGTGGTTGACCGGTTCAGGGCTCCTGGCGCTGGGCCTGGTTTGGAAGGCAGTGTTTACCAGACGCTCCTAGGTACCATCCCGGCCGTTCTTGAGGCGGTTCACAGCTACTCACATCCTTTCTCTCGCCGTCTTCGTCTCGGCCTGCTCCAGCTTTGTGGGCGAGACGCCGGTCGAAAGCGCGCCAGGCGCCGATGGGTCCTCGCCGACGCCCTCAGACGAGCCCGACCCCACCGATCCGCCTGCCGCCGCGTGTGTCCGCGTCGCAAGTGGCAACGACCCGATCAACAGTGGATCCTTGGCAGGAGACGCCCTCTTCTTGTCGGGGGAGACGTACACCTGCGCCCGTGACGTGGTGGTGGTGAGCGAAGGCGACCTCAACGAGGTAGCAACCGCGGCACAACTCGCAGCGGCCGTCGATGGCCCGCTTCTCTTCCCCGACCCGAGACTGGCCGCCGAGCTCGGCCGGCTCAAACCACAACGAGTCCACATCGTCGGGTCCGCTCAGGTCAACCCACCCGATGAGGCCGAGGTCATCGTCCTCGACGTTGGCGGGGCCGTGGACCTGGCGCGTCGGCACCTGGGTGTGACCGAGCAAGTCAGTCTGCCCGCAATCCCCGACTCGTCTACCATCGTTGAGACCGTGCTGGCGATCGATGCCGGTGATCGTGTTGTTGTCCCACGGCTCGCACCGGAGGGCTCAGTCCCGACTTCCGAGCCGGCGCTCGACGCCAAAGAGCTGATCGCCGGTCTGGCTGTCCCCACCGACTCAGACTCCCTGTGGGTGGTCGACGTGTCCGAGCCGGAAACGATTCTCCTGGCATCGGCGGTGGG
Source organism: uncultured Acidimicrobiaceae bacterium (assembly GCA_964607685.1). Taxonomy (GTDB): domain Bacteria; phylum Actinomycetota; class Acidimicrobiia; order Spongiisociales; family ZC4RG35; genus JANQRA01. The sequence goes on from CAZSOF010000110.1 coordinate 3,408, forward strand.
GCACTCGGTGGATGCCTCGGTGGCGACCATCGTCGGTGACGATGTCTTCGAGTATCCCGAGGTGGCCCAGATCTTCTCCGGCCGCACCCTGGACTCCGCCAGGTTCGTCGGTGGGGTGCCGGCGGCAAGCGAGTGGGAGCTGACAGTCCTCGCCAACGGGCAACAGGTGCCGGGTGGCGGGTTCACCGTTCTGCCATCGGAGGGGAAGCGTCGATTCGTGGCCTTCTACGGTCATCCCGACACCGTTGCGTTGGGCGCCCTGGGAGAGCAGGGGCCGGAGGCGACATTGGAGAGGATGGCGCCCTTCTTCGAGGCCTACGCCGCTGACGGCTCCCAGGTGATACCAACCTTCGAGATGATCGCCTCGGTGGCCAGCGCCGGTCCTACCGAAGGTGATGATTACAGCTATGAGTGGCCTCCCGAGACCTTCCTGCCCTGGATCGAGACCGCCGAGGCGAACGACGGCTATGTCATGCTCGACCTGCAGTCGGGGCGTGACGACTTCCTCACCCAGGCCATGCAATACGAGGAGCTGCTCGAGATCCCCTTCGTGGGTCTGGCCCTGGACCCCGAGTGGAGACTGGAACCCGATGAGGTCCATCTCAGACAGGTGGGCCACGTGGAAGCCGCCGAGGTCAACCAGGTGGTCAATTGGCTGGCCGATCTGGTTCGCGACAACGGGCTTCCTCAGAAGATGATGATCGTTCACCAGTTCCGCACGGCCATGATCCAGAACAGACAGGACATCATCGAACGGCCCGAGATCCAGATGATCATCCAGATGGACGGTGACGGCACCGAACCGCAGAAGGACGACACGTGGGCTGCGTTGCACGCCGAGGCCATCGACGAGCACTGGTCGTGGGGCTGGAAGAATTTCTTCGATGAGGACGAGCCGGGCCCACCAACCCCGGAGAGCACCATGAGCAAGGAACCGTCACCTGTCTATGTCAGCTATCAATAGACGCGTTTTGGGCGTCGCCCAAAACGTACGCAGTTTTGGCCGCGAACGGGGCGTGCGCCCCGGAGAGATCAAGACTGCACGCGCTGTCGCACGTGGCATGATCGGGCGATGACCAAGTTCGCCTACTTCTGCGGGCACGAGCAATGGCAGCCTGAGGAACTGGTCAGTCACGCCGTTCTCGCCGAGAAAGCGGGGTTCGACATGGTCGTCGTCTCCGAGCATTTCCACCCGTGGGTCGACGACTCGTCGGCCTCGGGTTTCGCTTTCGCCACCATCGGGGCCATGGCCGCCGAAACAGATCACATCGAGTTCGCCACTGGTGTGACCACGCCTCTGTTTCGCTATCACCCGGCAGTGGTGGCCCAGGCGGCCGCCACACTCGACCGTCTCAGTGGTGGCCGCTTCACCCTGGGGGTGGGAACCGGGGAGAACATCAACGAAGGTCCACTGGGCTATGAGTTTCCCAACTACGCCGAGCGAAACGCCCGCATGGCCGAATCGCTGGAGATCATGAGGAGACTCCTCGATGGTGAGAAGCTGACCTTCGATGGTGACTACTACCGAACCGATCGAGCCAAGCTCTACTCCCCTCCCCTGGGTCCGGTGCCGATTCTCATGGCCGCGGGTGGCCCCAAGTCTGCGACTCTCGCCGGCGAGAAGGCCCAGGGGGTCATCACCTCGGTCAAGGACCCAGCCGAGACCACCGAGCGCGTGATCGAGCCGCTGCGTGAATCGGCCGCGAAGGCAGGGAATCCCGAGCCGACGGTGCTGGCCACTCGTTGGGCGCTGTACGCCGCCAACCCGGAAGAAGCCTGGAACGCCTTGTTCTCGTGGCGGGGATTGCGTGCTCCGGGGAGACTCGAGGCCGTGGATCCCCAGACTCTGCGCGAACGTGCCGACTCGATGCCCAGGGAGGAGATCCTGGGCCGCTACAGCGTGGTGGACGACGTCGACGCCCTGGTCGACATCTATCGTCCCCTGGTCGATGACCTCGGCGCAGACATCGTCACCTTCCAAATGGCGTGCCCCGACCAAGCATGGCTGATTGGTTTTCTCGGCGCCGAGGTCCTCCCCAGGCTTCGCAACTGAGCCTCAACCCACACGCGTGATCAATTCCACCAGCGAGAGGATCTGCTGGGAAACAGCGCTGCTCGTCCCGGGAAGCTCGGCTGCTACCAACAAAGAGGGCACGATGTCCTGGAGCCGGTAGAGGATGAAACGGGCATCGTCGGTCTGCGTCGTCAGGAGTCGTTCCACCGGAGCGGCCATCTTGTCCGCGAGGCCTCCCCCGAAGGAGGCAAAGAGGTCGACCCGATAACCGACGTCTTCTCTCACCATGATCATCCTGGTGCCGCCATCTGTGGGGAGTACCTCGACCGCCCAGAAGTCGATGTCTCGTAGCGTCACCGGCCCTTCGTCGGCGGTCGTCACCGTTCCCGACAGAAAGTCCCCGGCACCCTGGGCAAACCCCGCCCAGAAGTTGGCAGCCACCTCCTCGTCGCCCCGCCGCAATGCATCGGCCACATCATCAAAGCCGGCACCTTCGGCGAGAGCGGCGAGAGCCGCCTGTGCCGGCATGGCGAGACGGCTTGCATCCGCGAAGTCTGGTTCGTTCATCGCCCTCACCAGCTCGTCGACGGCAGCGCTGGGAGATTCGGCGCCCTCACCGGGCGTGATCGAGACGACCGTTTCCACATCCGGCTGCGAGCACGCCGCCAGCAGCAGGCTGAGGGCGAGCAGCGCCGGGTCAAGCCTGCGCGACATGGTCAGGAAGCCTTCCCGTCTCGAGTGTGATCCGCCGTCGGTCCCGGTCTCCCAATCCCAGTACAAACCAGAGCCAGATGAGGTAACCCAGACCAACGATCTCGGTGATCCACCGCCACGGGTCGGACAGCGCCCGCTCCCAGGCCAACGGCCAGAAGGGCGCCTCTCCGCCAGGGATGTTCACACCAAAGAAAGGCCAGAGGAACACTTCTTGATCGATCCACATCCCGTCGAGCAGCAGGTGGAGGAGCCAGCCAACGCCAAGGGCCATCCACGCCCGGCGCAGACGCCCTCTCCTGGTGACAACCAGCACGACCGCCATGTAGATCGTGGGGAGGAGCAGTGAATGGAACCAGAGCTCTCCCCTCGAGTATCGGTCGGCCAGCAAGACGGTGCCGATCGGGAGGTCGATCAAGTCGGGCAGAATCGCACCGAGGAGGAGAAACCTGACATCCACTTTCGGGTCCCGGAAGACCCATCTGAACAGCCAGAGCGCAGCCCCGGTGTGCCAAAACAACACTAAGAGCCCCTTGAACGATGCATATCACCCAGACGACTCCTCTCAGGCGACGAGGATACGCCGGCAGTGGACGCAACGGGGCAGCTCGGCCTCGAAAGCCTCGTCCTGTTCAGCAGGCGATAGGGTCATGTGACACCCTCCGCACACCCCGTGGTCGTAGGGGGCCACGGCAACACCTTCCTTGATGCCCCTCAGCTTCTCATAGAGGCTCAAGAGCTCGTCATCTATCGGAGCCAGCGCGTGGCCTTTCGCCTCCTCCTTGCGGGCCAACTCGGCGTCGATCGTCTTCCACTGCTCTCTGATCGAGTCTTCGAGCTGGGTCTTTGCCGCCGATATCCGGGCCACCTCCCCCTGGATCCTGGCCACCGCTTCCCGCGCCGGGTCGATGTCTTCCAGCATTCCGAGGACCTTCTCCTCCATGGCTCCACGTTGACCCTGGAGACTCTGCACCTCGAGACGCATATGTTCGGTCTCCCTGGCGCTCATCCCCCCGGCAAAGAGACGAGTCTCATGTTCGCTGAGTTTGATCTCCAACAGCTCGAGCTCTCCCTCTGCCTTGTCCAGGTCCAACTCCAGTCGTTTCAGCTCCTCGGAGGCCTCTCCCAGCTTCTGTTCGAGTCGCTGGTGCTCTTCGTGAGCCGTCTTGTACTGATCCAACTCGGGCAGAGACTGACGCCGCTCCAGCAGCCGATCGATCACGAGGTCCAGTTCTTGGAGTTCGAGAAGGTCGGCGAGGCTGGACAGCTCCATCTGGAGCAGGCAGGCTAGCGATGGCTCAGGTCCAAGTTTGTGGGTTGATCCCGGTCAGGTCGGCCACCTCGAGGCCACTCGCCTCGGTGACCATTCCCACCAACGCCTTCATCCCGGGGCGCTCCGTGGCAATGTGGCCCGGATCGACGACTGCCAGACCACGATCGCTGGCAACCACCGTCCGATGATGGGGGACATCACCCGTCACCAACACCTGGGCCACCTCTGCCGCTGCCTCGATGGAGTCGGCTCCAGATCCCGGAACGACAGCCACCTTCTCCACATCCATGGCTCGCCTGCCTGTGATGCGCAGGCCGCCCGGTCCGAATGCATCAGAGATCCGAGCATCAATGGTGGCCAGGGTGCCCTCGAAATGCCCGTATCTGCCAATGGCCATCCGATTGCTCACGGGATCACCTCCAAAGGCCTGAATGCCGGTCAGGTCGAAGAAGGTGGCCAACGCATCGGCGGCCCCACCCGGGGCCGAGTCGAAGTCGGTGTGGGTGACGAGCAGGCTGATTCCCAGCCTCGTCAGTCGAAA
>CAZSOF010000111.1:0-7928 GCA_964607685.1 uncultured Acidimicrobiaceae bacterium
GGAGAACTTCCTCCCCATATGCGAGACCTGATCCCACCAGCACCGGCACTATCGCTGCCGGCAGGGTGTGTATCCGGGCAGCCGTCTTCCAGGCCTGAAGACCGCTCACCGGGTCAGTAGTACCAGGGGTATCGGCTGTAATCCGGATCTCGCTTCTCGAGGAAGGAGTCCCGACCTTCCCGGGCTTCGTCAGTCATGTAGCCCAGTCGGGTCGCCTCGCCAGCGAACACCTGCTGGCCAACTAGGCCGTCGTCGATCATGTTGAACGCGAACTTCAGCATGCGCTGAGCCATCGGGCTCTTCGAGATGACCTCGGTTGCCCATTCCAGAGCAACCTTCTCCAGGTCGTGATGGGGAATGACGGCATTGACCATTCCCATCTCATGGGCCTCCTGCGCCGAGTACTCGCGACCGAGGAAGAAGACTTCCCTGGCCCTCTTCTGTCCTATCTGGCGGGCCAGATAGGCCGACCCGAATCCAGCGTCATAGGAGGCGACGTCGGCGTCGGTCTGTTTGAAGATGGCGTGCTCCGCCGAGGCCAGCGTCAGGTCACAGACCACGTGAAGGCTGTGGCCACCTCCCACCGCCCAGCCCGGGACCACACAGATCACGACCTTGGGCATGAACCTGATCAGTCTTTGTACCTCGAGGATGTGAAGCCGTCCGGTTCGCCCGGGGTCGATCTCCTCACCGTCGGCGTACTTGTAGCCGTCCTCACCTCTGATTCTCTGGTCACCACCCGAGCAGAACGACCAGCCTCCGTCCTTGGGAGATGGGCCATTCCCGGTAAGGAGGACACAGCCGATGTCCGGGCTCTGTCGGGCGTGCTCCAGTGCCGTGTAGAGCTCGTCGACGGTGTGCGGGCGAAACGCGTTGCGCACTTCCGGGCGGTCGAAGGCGACACGCACCACGCCGGCCTCCTTGGCCCGGTGATAGGTGATGTCGGTGAAGTCGAAATTGGGGACCGCATCCCACAACGAGCCGTCGAAGATCTCAGAAACCACGAAGCGAGAGGATACGGGCCAGAATCGGCCTGTGATCGAATGGCTGGATCGGGTCGAGCCCGATCGACCGTTTCTCATATCGGGCGATAGGACCTGGACCTATGGCGATGCCCTGGCCGAGGTGAGGGCCCGGCTGGTTGGTGAGCCCCGGTTGCTGACCCCAACACTGAGCGCGTCATCCGTGTTCGACCTGATCGCTGGTATCTCGGGCGGGGGAGCCACGGCCGTCGGTCCCGGGATCGACCCACCGGATCCGGCGCCGGTCCCCCTGGTGGTGTTCACTTCCGGCACCACGGGTCGTCCCCGCGGGGTTCGGCTGACGATGACCAACCTCCAGGCGGCCGCGGACGCATCGGCCAGGCATCTCGGCCACGGCCAGGATGACAATTGGCTTTTGGCCATGCCTCTCCACCACGTCGCCGGTCTGTCCGTCGTGGTTCGTCAGGCATTCACCGGTGGGTCGGTGACCATCCTTCCGGGTCCCGACGCCCGGTCTTTCGCGGCGGCCTTGAATCATCACGTAACGATGACCTCGGTAGTCCCCACGATGCTGAGGCGAATCCTCGACTATGGCCCTTTCTCGGGGTTGAAGGCCGTCCTGGTGGGCGGGGGACCGATCCCAGAGAGGCTGCTGACCGAGGCAGCGTCGGTCGGTCTGCCCGTCCTTCCGACCTACGGCATGACCGAGACCTTCGGTCAAGTGGCCACCCTGAAACCCGGGTCGCCCCTGGAGAAGAAGGCCCACCCGTTGCCAGGCATCGCGCTGAGGATCGAGGACGATAGGCGGATCGCGGTGAGGGGGGACCAGGTATCCCCTGGCTATCTGGGTGAGGCGGATCGTGAAGATGCCTGGTTCATCACCAACGATCTCGGGGACATCGACGACGAGGGGGCTCTCCGGGTGCTGGGACGGGCCGACTTGGTGATCGTCACCGGAGGCGAAAACGTCAACCCGGAGCAGGTGGAGGCCGTGATTCGCCAGCACCCCGGAGTCCAGGAGGTAGTGGTGGTTGGTGCTCCCGACGAGGAGTGGGGAGAGGTCATCGTCTGCGTCTATGAGGGTGACGCCCGTGCCGAGGCTTTGAGCGATTGGGCAGCAGGTCGGCTTCCAAATTTCATGGTTCCCAAGCGTTGGGAGCATGTGGTCTCGATGGTGCGCACGGAAATCGGCAAGCTCGATCGCCAGGCGGCCCTGGATCGAATCACCCGGTGAGCGAGGTCCGACTGCCGGGATGGGGTGTAGTGGCTGGTCAGCCCATCAAGCCTCGGCCACAACCACTGAAGGGTGGAGTCTCTCCTGCCGCTCCCGCCGCATTCCCCAGACTCCTATCAGCATCGACGTGAACATGATCGCCCCGGCGACGACAAAGGTCGTGTGCAGTCCTGTCACTTGGGCGACGGGGTTGGCTGCCGATGCATCACCGTCGGGCAGCGCTCCACCGGATGCCGAAGCCACACTCGCCGCCCACACCGATCCCAGGACTGCGATCCCCGAGATCTGTCCGAGTAGACGGGTGATGGTGAGCAGGCCGCCTCCGATCCCCATGTACTCGGGTGGCACCGAGCCCATGATTGCGCTGTTGTTGGGGGAGTTGAACACTCCGATACCGATTCCAAGCGGCACCGCAAGCACCAGGTAGTGCACCGCGGTGGTGTCGGTGTCGATCGTCGAGAACGCAAAGTAGACGGCGGAGAGGAGGACCAGGCCGAAGAGGGTGAGACGTCGGATCCCGAAGCGATCAGAGAGAGTCCCGGCGATGGGTGAGACCAGCCCCATCATCAGCGGGGCAACGCCGAGGAGCAACCCGACGGTCCCCACCTCGAATTCGAGCACCCCTTCCAAGTAGAAGGGCAAGAGGAAGAACGTGGCCGAGAGGCAGACGAAAGCCAGAAACCCGGTGACCACGCTGACAGTGAGCATCGGGCTCCGGAACAAACGCAGGTGGAGCATCGGCGATTCCGCGCGCAGCTCGACGAACACGAATCCGACGGCAGCCAGCGCCGAGACCACGAACCCGGTGAGGATCAAAGGGGACCCGAAACCGGCATCCTGGCCCAAGGTCAACGCCAGCGAGAGCGACAGGAGTGAGATGCTCATGAGGACGGCACCGGCGATATCGAAGGTCTGACCCCTGGCCGGCGAGGTGTCGGGCACGTAGCGGATGGCGAGAAGGGTGGCGACCATTCCGACTGGGATGTTGACGAAGAAGATCGCTCGCCAGCTGAACGTAGAGATGAGGAGACCTCCGATCACCGGGCCGCTGACGATTCCCAGGGACACGGCAGTCCCGATCCAGCCCAGGGCCTTGCCGCGTTCGTGTGGCGGGAAGGCCTCGACCAGGATCGCAGCGCCGAGTGCCAGGAGCAGGACCGACCCAGCGGCCTGGAGGACCCGGAATGCGATCAGCCAGCCCACGGTGGGTACCAGCCCACACAGTGCCGACGCCACGGTGAAGATGACCAATCCCGCCACGAACAGCTTCTTCTTGCCGACGACGTCGCCGAGTCGCCCCATGCCGAGGGTGAGCGTGGCGATCGTTAGGAGATAGCCGAGCGCCACCCATTGGATGACGTTGAAGGAGGTGTCGAGCTCGTCGACCAGGGTGGGGAAGGCGACGTTGACGATGGATGCGTCGATGGTAGCCAGGACGATGCTGGCGGCTATGGCGACCAGAATCAACCACTTCTGTGAGTGGTCGACGCCGGAAGGAGGATTGACCGCTGGTGAACTCAAGGGTTGCGGATGCCAACGCTGCTGGTCACAGCACTATTCCACGGGCTCTCAGACGGCCCTCCTGGCTATGAGAACACCGTCGCGCATCGGGACGGCCACCGCGTCAAAATCGGGATCGGCGGCTACGGTGCGGTTGAAGTCATCCGTGCCATAGCCCTCGTCGATCCAGCCGGAGCCCGTCGCATAGACGTTATCTGCGACCAGGAGGCCTCCCACCTTCATCAGTGGTCTGAGCAATTCGAAGTAGTCCACGTACTCGGACTTGACGGCGTCGATGAACACGAAGTCGACACTGCCCGGGCCGACTCTCTCCGCAATCGCGGGAAGGACGTCGAGTGCAGCCCCCCGCACCACTTCGACCTTGTCAGCCACACCGGCTGTTTCGAACTCACGCTCGGCGAAGTCGGCGTGGTTGTCCTGATACTCGACAGTCATCATTTTGCCGTCAGCGGCCAGGCCGCGGGCGATCCAGATGCCTGAATAGCCGGCAAGCGTCCCCAATTCGATGGCCAGCTTTCCCTCGGTCATCGACACCAGGATCTTCAGGAGCCGGCCCACATCGGCGGATACCGCGATGGGAGGCAGACCGGCCTCCACCGCCCGGTTCATCAAACCGGCCAGATGCTCGTCGTACTCCCCGAACACGTCGTCGGCATAGTTCCCGATATAGCTCCAGCGCTCGGGGGTCATCGGCATGAGACGAGGATATCCGTCACTCGTCGATGCCCGGGCGCCGGCGGAGACGCTTGGTTCTACCACGTGCCCTCTTCTGGGAGACGCGCCGTTTCTTGGAGGCTCTCGTGGGGCGGGTGGCCCGTCTCTGCGGCAGATCGACGAGGGCGCCTTCGATCTTCTCCTTCAGTCGTTGCCGAGCCAGGGCCCGGTTTCTGAATTGTGAGCGGGAGTCGGAGGCCACGACCTCGATGATGCCGCCCAGCCTGGACTCGAGTCGCTGCCTGATTCCCGCCTCCAATGAAGAGTCGGCCACGTTGAAGCGAAGGCGAACGGCAGACTCAGCGCGGTTGGCATGCTGGCCACCCGGCCCACCCGAGGTCTCGAATCTCTCCTCGAGGTCCGCCGCCGGGATGGTGACTGGTCCCACACGGAGGTTGTCCATCCGCTAAGGGTAAGGACGATCCGGCGCGGAGCCAGAGTCCCTCCGGGATTTCGGCTGCAGGCAGGTCGAGCAGACCCGCGAATGAGCTCTACTCGAACTGGGAGAAGAAGTCGATGATGGCCTGGGTGTCGTCGGAGAAGGCCCAGCGCTCGGTGATTTTGCCGTCCTTCACGTGTGTGATCTCCGCGGTGCGGTACTTGAACTCTTGATCACCTGCCGTGGCGGTGGCCTCGACCAGCGCGATTACATGCTCATCGTTCCCGACGATGTCGTGAACGTCGGCCGTGATCGAGAAGTCTTGGCGGCCGTCTCCCACCATGGTGGCCTCGAGCTGATCGAGTCCTTCGATCGTGGGCCCGCCGATGGTGTGCCACTTCACGTCCTCGGCGATCAAGGCGCGCCCGGCCTCGGCGTCCTGGTTGTTCATGGCGTCGACCAGTTGGCGAACGACCGTGACGTTGGGGTGCTCGTCCATGTGCTCTCCTTCGATTGAGGACGAGACGAAACCTACACCGCACCACGCACGCAGGAAAACGGGGAGTGAGCTGCCGAGTAGCTCACTCACGCCTCGTCGTAGTACTCGGTTCCCAGGTGGGTGATCAGGTCCTCGCCCATCATGTGGCGGAGGTTGTTCTTGAGCTTGGTGAGCTGGATGAAGAGGTCGTTCTCCGGGTAGATCGTCTCGGCGTGTTGTGGGCTCTTGAAGTAGAACGACAGCCACTCCTGGATGCCGCTCTTGCCGGCGCGGGCGGCGAGATCCATGAACAGGGCGAGATCGAGGACGATGGGCGCAGCCAGAATCGAATCCTTGCACAGGAAGTCGACCTTGATCTGCATCGGGTACCCGAGCCACCCAAAGATGTCGATGTGGTCCCAGCCCTCTTTGTCATCCCCCTTGGGCGGGTAGTAGTTGATTCGTACCTTGTGATAGATGTCGCCGTATAGGTCGGGGTAGACGTCGGGTTGCAGGATGTGCTCCAGAACCCCCAGCTTGGAGACCTCCTTGGACCGGAAACTGTCCGGATCATCGAGGACTTCGCCGTCGCGATTGCCGAGGATGTTGGTGGAGAACCATCCGTGGATCCCCAGCATTCTCGCCTTCAGCCCGGGTGCGATCATGGTCTTCATCAGCGTTTGGCCGGTCTTGAAGTCCTTGCCGGCGATCGGGACCCCTTCCTGTGAGGCGAGTTGCATCATCGCAGGGATGTCCACTGTCAGATTGGGGGCACCGTTGGCGAAGGGGACTCCCATCTTGAGACAGGCATAGGCATAGACCTGTGAGGGGGCGATTGCCTCGTCGTTGTCCTTCATGCCCTGTTCGAAGCGGTCGAGGTCCAAGTGAACCTCGGACGGATCCTCATAGGCCTCGGTCGAGCCACACCACACCGCCACCAACCGGTCTATCTGTTTCTCCGACCGGAAGCGGTCGATGTCCTCCATGAGTGACTCGGCACTGTCCATGTGGTTGGCGGCCGTCTTCACCTGGTCCGTTCCCTCCAGGTTCTTTACCCACCGGCTGGAGAACACGGCGGGCATCGGTTGTATGAGCCGGAGTTCGTCCCCGATTCCCTCGATGTGCCGTGGGTCGAGGACGCCGGCCTTCATGGCGGCGGCGTATGCATCGTCCGAATAGGGATCCCATCCCCCGAACTCCAAGTCCTCGATCGAGGCCAGTGGGACGAAGTCCTTGATCAAGGGGTTGCGTTCCTCGGTCCGCTTTCCGAGGCGGATGTGGGAAAGCTGAGTCAAGGAGCCCGTGGGCCGGGCAAAGCCTCTGCGGGCGGCGAGGACCCCGGCGACGAATGTGGTGGCGACGGCCCCCATACCCGGGGTGAGGACGCCCAGTTTGCCTTCTGCGGGGGCGATTGGTATTGGATCGATCATCGTTCTGGAGCGAACGTTATCCGACATGCGCTCCCTGGCTCAATCGATCTCGGCTGACAGCCCGTATGGGCGGGTGGGACGTCATGGTCCTAGTCTCGATCGGGAGATGGACACACCTCCGGACTCGCTGGGGCCCACTGTCGACGTCGCACTGCTGGCCGATGCCGTTCAGGCCGTTCGAGGGAAGCTCTTCGTGCTTGGAGGGGGATGGGACACCCTGTGGGTGCAAGGTGTCCCATCCCGGCATCCCAGCCTTGCAATTGGTCTTCGTCTGAGAGTGCCGGTCTCTTGGGCGGCGGACAGTCTCAAGTTGTCGGTGGAATTGCAGGACGAGGACGGGAAGCCGTTGTTGCCCAGTCCTCTCTCCCATCAGATTCGACTCCCGGCAGATCCGGCGCGTCAGATGAATGCGACCGACTTCGGGTTGATCCGATCGTTCACGTTCAACAACCTGCGTTTCGATCGCGAGGGCCCCTATTCCTTCGTCATCTCGGTTGACGATGAGCCGGTTTCTCGGCTTCGGTTCACAGTACGGGCTCGGCCCGCCTCCAAGCCACCAGATGCCGGGTGAAGGCCCGTGTGTCAACCCGATGCTTTTGCCTGGGCGTGAACACACCCTGTAGGGTGACGGGCCTTCCGGGACGCCTACTCCAGTCCCATCTTCCCGATCAGTAGGAGTGTTAGTTGCCTTCGCGTGTTCTGGTACGTCTGTCCGCAGTCATCATCGCCACGGCGGTTGGCGTCGTCGCGGTGCTGCCAGCCAAAGCGCACACCGGCCTGCCCTTCGAATTGACATTCCCGCAGGAAACCAAGCAGACCCATTTCCGATCGACTTTTGGTGTCAGTCGGTCTGGCGGGCGACTTCATCACGGCAACGATCTGCTGGCTCCCCGCATGACCGAGGTCTACGCCGCGGCTCCAGGCGTTGTGATCCATATCGGAGCCGACGATCTGTCGGGACGCACTGTCAGAATCCGCCATCTGGACGGCTGGACCAGCCACTACGTGCACCTGAACAACGACAACATCGGGACCGACGACGGCCAGGCCGCTTGGTCGCTCACCGTCGCTCCCGGGCTGGAGGAGGGGGATTTTGTGGAGGCCGGTGAGCTGATCGCATGGGTTGGCGACTCTGGAAACGCCGAGTCGAGCACCCCCCATACTCACTTCGAGCTTCGCCACAACGGGG
>CAZSOF010000112.1:0-7905 GCA_964607685.1 uncultured Acidimicrobiaceae bacterium
CGCATGACGTTCACCGCGTGCTGGATGAAGGCCCGGGACTGCCAGAAGGCCGGTTCACCCGTTCCACTCGCCGCCTCGGTGAGCCATTTGTCGAGCTCGACGCCCAGGGCGTCACAACCGGCGGCATTGTCGATGTCGACCACGGCGACGGGCAACTCCGCCCCCAGATCCCACCCGAAATCCGCGGCCACGCTACGCACCACCTGAAAGTCGTTCTGCCAGGTCTCGGTGGGATACCCGAGGGGGAGGTCACCCTTCAGCGTGACCGTGTCGCCGGTCATGTCGACGAGCTGGATCGAAAATTCCATCTGCTCGCCCACCTCGGGGGTGGTCTCACCGTCTCCCCCGATCCAGATGACGAACAACACCATCGCCGTCAGGGCGAGGATGGCTATCAGCCCCCATAGGAGCCAGCGACGCGTCGGCCAGTTGAGGGTGTCGCGTTCCGGCGTCGTCATCAGCCCGGCTACTTGCTGCGCAGCTTGGGATCGAGTGCGTCTCGGATCCCGTCGCCGATGAAGTTCACGCTCATCACCGTCAGGGAGATCATGACACCGGGGGCGATTACCCGGATCGGTGATATCTGGATGTAGTTGTTGGCGTCGAACAGAAGACGTCCCCAGGTGGGGAAGTCGGCCGGGAACCCCAATCCGAGGAACGACAGGGCGGACTCGGTGATGATGGCCACAGCCACACCCAACGCCGCCGACACCATCACCGGGCTCAGGGTGTTGGGGATGATGTGACGCATGATCATCTTGCGCTTGCGGGTGCCGATGCTGCGGGCGGCGAGGACGAACTCCTCCTCCTTGATGGAGAGGACGTCGCCACGCACCACCCGGGCGGTCTGCATCCAGCTGGTCACGCCGATGATGAAGACCACCAGCAGGAAGATCCCCAGCTCGGGACCGAACGCCTCCTTGAGGCTGTCGCGGAACAGGAGGATCACCACCAGCAAGAGGGGGAGGATCGGCAGGGCCAGGAACAGGTCGGTTATACGCATCAGGGGCCCGTCCAGTCGGCGGAAGAAACCGGAGATGACCCCGATGCCCGTGCCCAGTATTAGCCCGAAGATCATGGCCGCGAAGCCGACGGAGAGGGAGATGCGACCCCCGACCAAGAGACGGGCGAGCACGTCACGACCCAGGTTGTCGGTTCCCAATGGGTGGTCTATCGAGGGCCCGGCGCTGGCATTGGCAGTCTCGATGGCGTAAGGGTCGAGGGGCCACAACATCGGACCGAAGATCGTGGCCAGGATGATGATGATCAGGAGCACGAGGCCGACGACCGCGCCTCGGTGCTTCTTGAACTGTCGCCACACGTCTTGTCCCAGGGAGCGGTGCTCCTCGGAGGCGAGTACGTCGAGACCCGTCTGGTCTTCGACTCGCTGTTGCGTCGTGGCCATCAGTGATTCCTATTCAAGTCAGTCGTAGCGGATCCGTGGGTCCAACATCCCATATGTCACGTCTGCGATCAGGTTGAACAGCACGATCAAGAAGGCGAAGATGAAGGTGAGGGTCTGCACCATGGGGATGTCCGCGGAGTTGATCGACGAGATCAGCAACTGACCCAGGCCGTTGATCTTGAAGATCTGCTCGGTGATGATCGCCCCGGCGAAGATGCCCGGCACCTGAAGGGCGATGAGGGTGATCACGGGGATCATGCTGTTACGCATGACGTGGGTGGTCACCACTCCCCACTCCCGCAAACCCTTGGAGCGCGCAGTGCGCACATAATCCTCGTTCAGGTTGTCCAGCATCGAGGCCCTGGTGAATCGGCTCAGGGCGGCGGCGTTGAACAACGACAACACGGCCACGGGCATGATCATCTGCTTGATCTGGAACCAGATGCTGTCCCAGCTGGTCCAATCGACGACGTGGGTAGTCGTGTAGAACGAGGGGAACCATCCCAACCACACGCTGAAGATGACGATCGAGAGCAGACCGGTGAAGAAGACAGGGAGGGAGTATCCGACCATGGTCACGAATGTCCCGATGTTGTCGAATGCCGAGTACTGCTTGTAGGCGGAGATCACACCGACCGGGACTGCGATCAGGATTCCCAGGATGAACGCGATCCCCAGCACCCACATCGTTTGCGGGAGACGCTCGATGATGATGGCGAAAGCCGGTGTCCGCGACGACCAGGAGATGATTCGGTCCGGGTCCTCGCAGTTGCCGATGCAGGTGCCAAAGATCGAGTTGATGGCATTGACGGGCTCGTTGATGAACATCAGCTTCATCCATCGGAGCCATTTGATCAGGAAGGGATCGTCGAAGCCGAGTGCCTCCCGGATCCGGTCTCTTACCTCGACCGGAACGTTGAGAGGCAGTTGGGAGGTGGGATCGCCGGGGGCCAGGTCGAGGATGGCGAAGATGATGAGGCTGATGACGAGCAGAGTGGGAATGGCGAAGAGACTTCGTCTGACGATGTATCTGCCCATTCCGCTTCCTGTCTTACCGTCTGAGTGAAGAGAGCCTCTCGGTCCAAGTCCGAGAGGCTCTCCTAGTCATGGCTGGATTCTACAGCCGCATCAGCCGCTGCGCGCCCAGTCCTCGATGTTCCAGAACTCGGTGTCCCAACCGTTGACCTTGTCATAGCCGGTCAGCGAGTTGCTGAAGGCGGAGACAGAGCCACGGTTGATGAGCGGGATCATGCAGTACTCGACGTGCATGTCGTTGAGTTGGATGATCAGGTCGTTCCGGACCGGATCGTCCAGGGTGGTCTGCGCCAGCTCTGCATAGGTGGCGTCGAAATCCTCCCTCGCACACCGTGGGATGTTGTTGCCACCCCAGTCGTTGCCTGACTCAGGGACACCCTCGATCAGGTAGGTGTTGAAGTAACCCTGAGCATCGGCCCCAACCGCGGAGTTGGTGTACATCTCGATGTCCGTGAAGAACTTCCAGATGCCCAGGTCGGAGGCGCGATCGAAGAACACACCTGCGTCTTCGTTGCGCATGTTGACCTCGATGCCGATCTGGTTCCAGTAGCTCTCGACGAGAGCCTGGGTGTCCTGTCGCACCTGGTTGGTCGACGTGACGTAGTCCCACGACAGCGGGGTGCCGTCGGGCAACTCACGGACCCCATCACCATCGCTGTCCAGATAGCCGATCTCGTCGAGGAGAGCGTTGGCCCCATCGATGTCCTGGGTGAGGCACCAGTCGTTGTTGGTCGACAGTGCCGGACCGGGAACCGGCCAGATGTTGCAGGTGGGCTCACCGGCGGCGCCATAGGCAACGGCCGCGATCTCCTCGCGGTTGATCGCCATGGACAGGGCCATTGCCAGCTCGGTGTTCTCGAAGAAGAACGGGTTGGGGTTGGTCGCATCCAGGTAGTCCGACGGGTTGTCCGGGTTGTCCGGGTTGGTCTGGTTGAGCCGGATGCCCTCCACCGAGGTGTTGAATCCGACATCGACGACCCCATTGCCCTCCGCCTCCATCTGGCTGAGGATCTCCGGCGGAACCTGGAGGTTCCACGCATAGTCGGCCTCACCGGTGGAGAGGACGGCACGAGCCGCATCCTCGGCGGTGCCGCCGCCCTTGATGGTGACGCCACCGAAGAAAGGCTTGCCCTCGGCAGCCTTGCGGTAGCTCGGGTTGTAGACGTAGGTGACGGTGTCGTCCACCCTCATCTCTTCAACGACGAACGGACCGGTGCCGATCGGAGTGAGGTTGGCCTCACAAGCGACGAATCCCTCGCCGACACAGTCGGTGAACTGCGCCCTTTGCACAATGGGCTCGGTCGCACCAGTGAACGGCACGAATGGCCATGGCGTGGGCCCATCGAAGGTGATGGTCACTGTCAGGTCATCCACCGCCTCTACGCTGGCGACGCCCTCGAACGCCGGAGAGCCACAACCCTCGCTCTGGGTGCAGTACTCCCAGGTGAACACCACGTCGTCAGCGGTGAAGGGGGTCCCGTCCGACCAAACGACATCCGGCAGCAAGTTGTACGTGATCTGGGTCAGATCCTCCGAGATGCCACCGTTCTCCTGGGTCGGAAGCTCGGTGACCAGAGATGGCACCACATTGCCGTCACCGTCGTATTCGACCAGAGGCTCGATGACCAGTGACGCTCCTTGGATGTCCTTGGTTCCCGTTCCCGTGTACGGGTTGAGGTGAGTCACCGCCTGCCACTGGAGGAGCAGCAGCTCTCCGCCCTGTCCGGCCATGCCTTCGGCCGGCGCCGCGGTGGTTTCTGTGGCACCTTCCGTGGTCTCGGTGGTGGCAGCCTCCGTGGTGGTGGTCTCACCTTCGCTGTCGCCGCATGCCGCGAGCACGAGGGCAAACACGGCGAGCAGCGCCAGCCACTTGATTGGTTTCATTCGATATTTCCTCCATGTACCGGAGCGATCGTCCGGCATCGGGGAAACGCTAACACCGTCGCGGATTAGAGCGACATGAAAGACCACACATTTGCCACGCTCCTGTAACCCGTCGTTTACCCGATCTCAGGTCGGGAGAGAGACGAGATGGATGTTCTCGGCGAAGTGGCAAGCGACCCAATGACCGGGCTCCAGCTCCCGCCATTCCGGCTCTTCGGTGACGCATCTCTCCTGCGCCACCGGACAACGTGTGTTGAACGGACATCCTGGCGGTGGATTGGCCGGGCTGGGGATATCGCCCTCGAGGATGACCCGCTCCCGCTTGGCCTCCACCTCGGGGTCAGGGACGGGAACGGCCGAGAGCAGTGCCTGGGTGTAAGGGTGCTGGGGGTTGTTGTAGAGGGTGTCGACGTCGGCCAGCTCCATGATCTTGCCCAGATACATCACCGCCACCCGGTCTGCGATATGGCGCACCATGGACAGATCGTGGCTGATGAACAGATAGGTCAACCCCAGCACGTCCTGGAGGTCTTCGAGGAGATTGACCACCTGGGCCTGAATCGACACGTCGAGGGCCGCTATCGGCTCGTCGCACACTATGAAGTCGGGGTTGAGGGCGATGGCCCGGGCAATGCCGATCCGTTGCCGCTGACCACCCGAGAACTCATGCGGGTAGCGGTTGGCGTGTTTGGGCTCCAGTCCCACCAGGCTGAGGAGCTCCTCGATCCGTTGGTGAAGGTCCTCTCCTCTGGCCTTGTTGTGCTCGGTGAGAGGCTCGCCGATGATGGAGGCCACGTTCATCCGGGGGTTGAGCGAAGCGTGGGGATCCTGGAAGATCATCTGCATGCGGGGACGCAGCGATCGAATTCTGTTGGCGCTGAGTTGGGTCAACTCATTCCCCTCGAAGGTGACACTCCCTTCGGTGACCGGGTCCAGCTGGAGAATGACTCGGCCGGTGGTGGACTTCCCCGACCCCGACTCGCCGACCAGGCCCAGTGTCTCTCCTCTGTAGATGTCGAAGGTGACACCGTCGACGGCGCGAACGGCTCCCACCTGACGGCGGAACACTCCCTTCATGATCGGGAAGTGCTTCTTCAGGTCTTTGACACTCACCAGGGCTTCGCTGGGGGACGTCGCCGGGGTGGGCTGCTCTCCGACTGTCTCAGTTGCCATAGCGTGGCCTGTCGTTCTCCAGATCCCACCAACATGCCGACTTGCGGCCGTTACTCAGTGCGATCAGAGGCGGGTTCTCGGCCCGACACTTGTCGTAGGCATAGACACAGCGCGGGGAGAAAGGGCAGCTCGTCGGATACCGGTAGAGGTTGGGCGGCTGGCCCTTGATGTTGACCAGCTCCTGGCCCTTCTGGTCGAGACGGGGGAGTGAGCCGAGAAGCCCCAGGGTGTAGGGGTGCTGTGGGTTGCCATAGAGCTCGTTTACCGGGGCCTGCTCCACTATCTGACCGCCATACATCACCAGGACACGGTCGGCGAGACTGGCCACCACTCCGAGGTCGTGGGTGATCCAGATGACTGCCGTCCCCAACTTCTCCCGGAGATCCCTGATGATCTCGATGATCTGAGCCTGAATGGTGACGTCGAGTGCGGTGGTGGGCTCATCGGCGATCAGGATCTCTGGGTCGCAGGCAAGTGCGACGGCGATCATCACTCGTTGGCGCATGCCTCCGGAGAGCTCATGGGGGTAGTTCTTGAGCCTCGCCGCGCTGTCGGGGATCCCCACCAGATCGAGAAGCTCCTTGGCCCGTGGCCTCAACTGCTTGTCCTCGAGGTCGGTGTGGAGACGGAGAGACTCCATTATCTGGTAGCCGACCGTCAAGACCGGGTTCAGCGAGGTCATGGGGTCCTGGAATATGAACCCGATCTTGCCACCCCGGATCTCCCGGAGTGACTCCATGTCGATCGTGAGTAGGTCGGTGTCACCGAATTTGGCCTCACCGGACACGATCTCGCCTGGTGGCATCGGAATGAGCCTCAACATGGACATCATGGTGACGCTCTTTCCGGATCCGGACTCTCCCACCACACCGAGGAATTCCCCCCGTTTCAGGTGGAAGCTGACCCCGTTGACCGCGTGGACCGTCCCGTCCTGGGTGTCGAACCGGGTCTCGAGGTCCTTGACCTCGAGCACGGTCTG
Source organism: uncultured Acidimicrobiaceae bacterium (assembly GCA_964607685.1). Taxonomy (GTDB): domain Bacteria; phylum Actinomycetota; class Acidimicrobiia; order Spongiisociales; family ZC4RG35; genus JANQRA01. The sequence goes on from CAZSOF010000112.1 coordinate 6,477, forward strand.
GGTTTGGGTCTGGGTCACGCTCTCCTCGTGATGCGGTCGGTGTCGAGGCTAACCCCAACTCTCGGGATTGGTGCGGGAAAGTGGCGACACCGGATCAGAGTCTTCCCCACACGTCCTGGGTGGCCATGTCGATGATGGTGAATGCCATGGCCAGGGCGCCGTCCCGAATGGCGGCGTCCCCACTCTCGGTGATGGTGGCCGCAGCGAACTCCTTCTGGTGGTTCACCGCTCCGTAGGTCTCGATGCCGAGCATGGGATGGATCGCCGGCACCAGCTGACTGACGTTTCCCATGTCGGTCGAGCCGCCGGACGGACCCAGCTCCGCCTCGGTGGGGAGCGGACGGTTCATGGCGGTCGAATTGGCCTGAAACAGGCCGGTCATCACCGGGTTGCTGATCATGTTCAGATAGGGGTGGCCAATTTGGCTGAGCTCCAGGCGGCAGCCGGTGGCGTGGGCGGCGGCCTCGAAGCAGGCGTGGACCTTGGGAATCAGCTCTTCGAGACGCTCCGCGCTCGCCGCGCGAATCCCCCAGGTCGATCTGGTGTAGGCAGGGATGATGTTGGCTGCCTCACCACCGTGGTCGATGATGCAGTGAATGCGATCGCTGGGGAGGATCTGTTGACGCAACGTGGCCACGTTCAGATATGCCTGGACGAAGGCATCGAGTGCGTTGATCCCGACCTGTGGGGCGGTGGCGGCGTGTGACTCCTTTCCGTGATACTCCACGGTGAAGCTTCTCCTGGCCTGGAACGACTTGTCGATCTCGTCGTATGGAAAGGGGTGGATCATCATCGATGCTGCCGCATCCTCGAATGCTCCGGCGTCGATCAAGTCGATCTTGCCCCCGCCGCTCTCTTCGGCGGGGGTTCCGAGCACCGTTACCCTTATGCCCAATTCGTCGGTGATTCCGGCCACGGCGATGCCTGCCCCGGCGGCCGCGGCAGCGATGATGTTGTGCCCGCAAGCATGACCGATCTCGGGGAGAGCGTCGTATTCACAACAGACGACGACCCGTGGCCCCGAGGACCCCGCGGTGGCGTCGAACGCCGTCTCCAGACCGTACGCCGGATAGGTCACTTCGAAGCCGTGGTCCTCCAAGAGCCTTGCAAGTCTGGCCGATGACTCGTACTCCTGATGGCCCAGCTCGGGATGGTCGTACATCCACCGCGATATCGCCTGGAGGTCGTTCTCCACAGCCCCAAACGCCGTTTCCGCGCTGTGCTTGAGCCCCGTGCTCATAGCTTTCCCCACACATCGAGTTCCGCCATGTCGATGATGGTGTGTGCCATGGCCAATGCACCGTCGCGGATCACCTGATCACCGGATGGCGTGATGGTCGCCGCGGCGAATTCCGGTTGGTGGTTGACGGCTTTGGTGTCGATCTTCAGGGACGGGTGGATCGATGCCACCACGTGACTCACGTTTCCC
>CAZSOF010000113.1:0-7863 GCA_964607685.1 uncultured Acidimicrobiaceae bacterium
ATCGACAACATCTTCCGGTTCACCCAGGCCGGCTCCGAGGTGTCGACCCTCCTGGGCCGTATGCCCTCGGAGGTCGGCTATCAGCCCAACCTGGCAGATGAGATGGGGTTTCTCCAGGAGCGGATCACCTCCTTGAAGGGCCGGTCGATCACTTCGCTTCAGGCGATCTATGTCCCCGCCGACGACATCACCGACCCGGCCCCGCACACCGCGTTCGCCCATCTCGACGCCACCACAGTGCTGTCCCGTCCCTTGACTGCGCTGGGGATCTATCCCGCCGTGGACCCGCTCGATTCCACCAGCCGGGCCCTCGACCCCCAGATCGTCGGTGAGGATCACTACTTCGTGGCCACGGAGGTGCAGCGGATCCTGCAGAGGTACAAGGACCTCCAGGACATCATCGCCATCCTCGGCATCGACGAGCTCTCGGAAGAAGACAAGCTACTGGTGGCGCGGGCCCGCAAGATCCAGCGGTTCCTGGCCCAGCCCATGTTCGTGGCCGCACAGTTCACCGGTCAGGAAGGGATCTACACCCCGCTCGAGGAGACGATCTCCTCGTTCCGAGCGGTCATCGACGGGGAGATGGACCAGCACCCCGAGCAGGCCTTCTACATGGTCGGGGGTCGGGAGGACGTGGAGCGGCGGGCAGCCGGGATGGCCAAGGAGGAAGCAGCCTGATGGCGAAGCTGTTCCAGGTCGATGTCGTGTCGCCGGAGGCGACTGTGTGGAGCGGGCAGGCGACGATCGTCGTGGCCCGCACCACCGACGGCGAGTTGGGGATCATGGCCGACCACGAGCCGCTGATGGGCGCGGTCGCCACCGGGCCGGTGGAGATCGAGACCGAATCCGGGGAGCGGACCACCATCGGAGTCCATGGTGGGTTCATCCAGGTTCTGAGGAACCAGGTGACCTTGATCACCGATCGGGCCCAGATAACCGAGGACCACGCCGCGGCCAAGGAGTTGGCGGCAGAGCTGGCAGAGGCCGAGGTGGCGGCGGAAGCAGACGAGGGCCCCTGAGCATGCGGAGCCAGTCCGCTCCGAAATAGAGTCTGTCGCGTGCTGGCAAGATCACTGAAGTCGATCGAGCGAATCGGAGAAGACCCATCCGATTCGTCGGATCTCCGATCCCAGAAACACGTCCTGGTCATCGTGTCGGTGATGATTGCCATCCTGGCAGTGGGATGGGGCGTCTTCTACTTCATCTTCGACGAGACGCTGGCCGCCATCATTCCCTGGACCTACACGGCCGCCGTGACGATCAGCCTGATTGTCTTCGCCCTCACCGGGCGCTACGCGGCCTTCAGATTTGTCCAGCTGACACTCATCCTTCTCCTGCCCTTCCTGTTGCAGCTGGCGCTCGGCGGCTTCGTGAACGGGAGTGCGGTCATCATCTGGTCGCTGATGGCACCCCTCGGAGCACTGGCCATGTCAGGACGACGTTCGGCCGTCAGGTGGTTCCTCGCCTATGTGGCACTCGTCGTCATCGCCCAGTTGCTCCAGCCGTCCCTCGAGATCGACAACAACCTGCCCACCGCGGTGATCGCCGGCTTCTTCGTGGCCAACGTCCTCGCCCCCACCGGTGTCGCCTTTTTCGCGCTCCACTACTTCGTCGGCCAGAAGGACGAGGCTCTACGCCTACTCGACGTTGAGAAGGACAAGTCCGAGAGACTCCTGTTGAACGTCTTGCCCCGGGAGATAGCCGACGCTCTCAAGGAGGCCGATCAGACGATTGCCACCAGATATCCGAGCATCTCGGTCTTGTTCGCCGACATCGTGGACTTCACGCCCCTCTCCGAGAGGATCGAAGCCGAGGAGATCGTCGAGTTCCTCAACGACGTCTTTTCGTATTTCGACTCACTGGTGGACGCGCACGGCCTCGAGAAGATCAGGACGATGGGCGACTCCTACATGGTGGCTGCGGGCGTACCGTCGCCACGTGAGGATCACGCTGATGTGCTGGCCCGCCTCTCCCTGGCGATGTTCGACTATCAGCCCCACCTGGAGGCTCTCACGAGTGGGCCGCTCACCCTTCGCGTGGGCATCAGCTCGGGACCGGCGGTGGCGGGTGTGATCGGCAAGGCGAAGTTCCAGTACGACGTGTGGGGCGACACGGTGAACACGGCCAGTCGCATGGAGGCGCAGGGCGTGCCCGGGCGGGTCCAGATCAGCCGGTCGACGTACGAGCTGCTCAAGAACGGCTTCGAGTGTGAGCCCCGGGGAGTGGTCGATATCAAGGGGAAGGGAACGATGGAGACCTGGTTCCTCTTGCGGGAGAAGGAACCGGCGCCGGCCGGCGTAGCAGAAGCCGGTTAGAAGGCCCGAAGCTCCAGGAGTCCGTCACGCGAACCTGGCCGCAAACCCATCGACCGCACGCGGCAGCCCATTGCCGATGGCGGACGCGACGACCGGGAAGAACACCGTGCTGAGCAATCCAACGCTTTCCACGTGGAGAGTCACTGTGATCGACGTTCCGGAATCGACGGGTGCCAATTCCACCGCCGTCACCCCGCTGACCTCGGAGTTCTGGATGTGCCATGCCATCAGACGGCCCTCGTCTCGCTCCTGGGGTGTCGCCTTGCCGACATATCTCCTGCCTCCCGCCGCCGTGTCGAACGAGAAGCCACGAAGTCGTCCTCGGTCATCGATGATCGGGTCGAACAGCCGATCCACCCCGCCGATGGCCTCCCAGGTCCCAGGCTCGTCGAGCGAGGCCCAGACCTCCTCCACCGGCGCGTGAGCAGTGGCGGTGTGAATGAAGGTCTCGGTGGGCACGGCGAGGAACTTACCGGTAACGAAGTCGGGGCGACGTTGCCGTCGCCCCGAGGTGCCCCTGGGAGGAGGGATCTGTTGTCTTCGAGAACCCGAAGGGTCCCGATGACGTCTTTGTATTCAGTCCAGGTTTCAGGACAGTTAACGCCAACTGGCGAACGGGGGAACCTTGTGATTTCTCGATCAAAGGAGTGTCTCAGTCCCTCGAGACCGAGGCTTCCGCTGCCTCGACTCCGCTGCATTGCGCATCGTTTCCCGCAACGTCCTGCAGTGCGATCGAGTCCACGGATGATCAGCTGGATCGGCGGACGGGCCGTTCGTAAACTGAGGCCCGGCCCTCCCCGAGCAGCATGCTGATCGCGCGCGACCTCCGTATCGAAGCCGGTGTCCGAACTCTGATCCAGGATGCCTCTTTCAGCGTGCAGTCCGGGGACCGCATCGGTCTGGTCGGTCGAAATGGCGCGGGCAAGACCACGCTCATGCGGACCCTCATGGGGGAACTGCAGCCGGCCGAGGGGACCGTCCTTCGCTCGGGCAGTGTCGGCTACCTTTCCCAGGAAGCGGCTCTTCCCGAGCTGGAGCATCCCGAGGCAACTGCCCTGGAGCGCATCCTCATGGCCCGCGAGATCGGGGCCATGCAACGACACATCGAAGACTCACGACAACGTCTCGAGGCGCTGGACGGCGAGGACCGAGATCGAGGCATTGCCCGGTTTGCCCGCCTCCACGACGAGTTCGAGGCCAAGGGCGGATTTGCTGCCGAGGGCGAAGCCAAGCGAATCGCGGCCAATGTGGGCATAGGCAACGACGAGCTCGGCCAGCAGGTGAAGACCATGTCCGGGGGTCAACGTCGTCGCGTCGAGCTGGCCCGAATCCTGTTTGCAGAGACCGACATCCTGTTGCTGGACGAGCCCACCAACCATCTCGACCTCGATGCCAAGGCGTGGCTCATCGAGTATCTGAGCACCTACCGCGGGGGCATGCTGGTGGTATCTCATGACCTACCGCTTCTCGACGAGGCCATCACGTCGGTTCTCGCCCTGGAGCACGGTGAGATCGAGGGCTACCGCGGCAACTTTTCCAACTATCTGGTTGAGCGGGAAGAGCGGCGAGAGCGCAAGGAACGTGAGCGTCGTCACCAGGACGAGACGATCGCTCGCCTCGAGGCGAACATCCGCCGCTTCAAGGGAAGGACCGAGAAGATGTCGAAGGTGGCCCGGGCCATGGAGAGCCGGGTCGAGCGTTTGAAGCGCGATCTGGTGGAGGTGCAGAAGGGGGGAAGGAAGGTGAGGCTCGAGTTCCCCCAGCCGGAGCGCTCGGGTCGGGTGCCGCTAGCGGCGTCCAACCTGGCAAAGGCCTTTGGGGACAACGTGGTGTTCGTCGATGTCGAATTCGCCGTCGAACGCGGCGAGAGGATGCTGCTGATCGGTCTCAACGGCGCGGGCAAGACGACGCTGTTGCGCATCCTCGCCGGGGTCGAGGGCGCCGACCTGGGTGAGGTCTTACTGGGACATGAGGCGAGCGTGGGCTACTACGCCCAGGAACACGAGCAGATCGTCGACGGTGTCACCGTGTTCGATCACATGAGGAAGGCCGCAGATCTCCCCGATGGCACCCTGCGCTCGCTTCTGGGCCACTTTCTCCTCGCCGACAAGGTGGACCAGGATGCAGGGACCCTCTCCGGAGGGGAGAAGACGAAGTTGGCCCTGGCCCTCTTGGTGGCGGCTCGTCCCAACGTGCTGCTGCTGGACGAGCCGACCAACAACCTCGACCCTCAAGCCAAGGAGGCGCTGCTCGACGCTCTGACGGTGTATCAGGGCACGATCGTCATGGTCAGCCACGACACCGACTTCGTGGCCCAGCTGATGCCCGACCGCGCCGTGCTGATGCCCGAAGGAGAGATGAAGTTCTTCGACGAGGAACTGCTGGACCTGGTAGCTCTGGCCTGAGCGGCCGACCACTCATCCACTCCGGCTGGGGGCGTCTTCGACCTGGAGCTCGAAACCCTCTTCGACGAGCGCCCGCGTCAGCATCTCCCGTCCACCGGGTCTGATGGAGATGGTGAGGATTCCGCCACCGCCATGCTCCCCATGACGAAGCTGGAAGTCGCGGACATCGACCCGGCTGGCCTCGAGAGCATGACCCACCCGGGCGATCTCACCTGGTCGATCGAGGAGTATGACCCTCACCTGCGTGTTGTGCTCGCCTAGCCGCGAGCGGACACTTCGAGCCTCGTCGAGGTGGCCCCTGACTGCTCCGGCGTCGCCTTTCGACAAGGCGCGCTTCCACGAATCGAGAAGCGCTTCGGCCTCGGCGATGGACGCCTCGACCTCGGCGGCGTTGGCCGTGAGGACTTCGGTCCACCAGTCGCTGCTCGCCGCCGCCACCCGGGTCAGGTCGCGGAATCCGCCTCCGGCGAGTTCGAGAGTGTGGGGGTCGGTAGCGGCGAGATGAACCAGGGCCGCCGCCAGCACGTGGGGGAGATGACTCACCCGAGCCACGGCCGCGTCGTGCTCGTCTGCAGTCATGAGTACGGGGTTGGCGCCCAACGAGCGGACGACCGATTCCAGGAAGTCGATGTCACCGAGGTCGGCGCCGTCGGTGGTGAGAACCCAGTTGGCACCGTGGAACAGTGACGACGACGCCAATCCGGCGCCACTCGTCTCGCCCCCGGCCATGGGGTGGCCGCCCACAAAGCGAGGGAGGCTGCCGGCTGCCGCCACAACCGGGACCTTGACGCTGGCGATGTCGGTCACCAGGGCCTCGGTGCTCATCTTCCCCAGAGCGGCCACGATGGCCTCGGGTGGGCCGGCGAGAACCAGGAGATCGCAGCCGTCGGTACTTGGTGAGTCGAGCTTGGTCTCGATCGCACCCCGCCGGAACGCCTCCTCCAGGGCCGTCGGATCAGGATCCCAACCCAGCACCGTCCAGTCTCGGGCCCGCAGGGACAGACCGATGGAAGCACCGAGGAGACCGGTGCCATGAAGGAAGACAATCCGTGATGCCATGAGGATCGGAGAGTAGGGAACTTGACGTCAGGCGCATATTGCGATAGAAATCCCCCGATGAGCCGCAGTGTTGGCACCCGATGGGACACCCGGTCCCTGAGCAACACCTTCTTCTTTCGCGGCTATTTCGGCGCCTAGCGCCGATACCATCCACCTCCGCTTTCCCTGTCCCTCGTACCCACTTCACCGCGCGTGAACACATTGGAGTTCCTGATGTACGGCATCACCGACGAAACACCACAAGATCCAAGAGATGACGAAATCGACAGCCTCAGAGCCGAGGTCGACCGCATCGACCACGGCATCCTGGAGCTGCTCGCCGAACGGACGCAGATCGCTCGCGGGATCGCCGCCGAGAAGCAGCGCTTCGATCGGCCTTTCCGCGATGGAGACCGCGAAGAGGAGCTTCTGATCGAGAGACTGGCCGCTGCCGGCACCTATGACCTCGACAGAGGCCTGGTGGCCAGGGTCTGGGAGCAGATCATGGCCGATTCGCTCCGAGTCCAGTTCGAGTACGTCCAGGGAGAGGTCAACGGACGACGTCGCACGGTGGTTGCGGCCATCCAGGGGATCGAGGGCTCGAACAGCCATGCCGCGGCCAAGGAGCTGACGGCCGACGCCGAGTCGACCGCATTCCTCACCTGTGACCGCTTCACCGACGCCATTGCAGCAGTGAACAGCGGTCAGGCCGATATCGCGGTCCTCCCCATCGAAAACACGACTTCCGGGGGCATCGCCGAGGTGTATGACCTCCTGCTGAACAGCAGCCTGTCGATCGTGGGCGAGACCAAGCTCCATGTCGAGCACTGCCTGGTGGGAGCGCCCGGCGCCACGATCAACGGTCTCAAGACGATCCATGGCCATCCTCAGGCAGTGGCGCAGTGCTCGGAGTTCCTCGGCCGCCTGGCCGGCGTAGAAATCGTGTACGCCGCCGATACGGCGCTGTCCGGGCGCCGCATAGCCGAATTGGGTGACCCGACGATGGCGGCCATCGCCGGGGAGCAGGCGGCTGAGATCTATGGCCTCGATGTGTTGCAGAAAGGGATCAACAATCGTCGCTCCAACTACACCCGCTTCGTGGCTGTGGCACGCAGCCAGATAAGCGTCGACCCTCAAGTCCCGGCGAAGACGTCGCTGGTTCTGTCGGTCTCCAACGATGCCGGTGCCCTGTCACACGTCCTTGCTGTGTTCCGGGATCACGGCATCTCCCTGGTCAAGCTGGAGTCGCGTCCCACGGTCAACAACCCGTGGGAGGAGATGTTCTACCTCGACTTCGAAGGGAATCTCGACGATCCGGGCACCCAGGATGCGCTCGAGGGCGTGCGTCGTCACTCCCTGTTCCTACGTGTCCTCGGCACCTACCCCTCCCGTGACCTTCGCCCCCATGGTGCTCCTCAGATTGAAGACGACTCACTCCCAGATGCGGGTGATGCACCTCGTTCCCAGTCGAAGCCCACGGTTTCCCCGATCGACGAGCGGTACCGGCTGGCCAGCCGTGTTCAGTCTGACGTCCACACGGTCGTGGATGTGAACGGGGCCCTCATCGGCGGCCCGGATCTGGTGATGATTGCCGGTCCCTGTGCTGTGGAGTCCATCGACCAGGTGATGACAACCGCCAAAGCGGTCAAGGCCGCAGGTGCCAAGTTGCTACGTGGCGGATGTTTCAAACCACGCACCTCGCCCTACAGCTTCCAAGGGCTCGGTTACGAGGGTCTGGAGATGCTGGCGGAGGCGGGAAGGGTGTACGGACTTCCCATCGTGACCGAGGTGCCGGCACCCGAGCACGTGGAGAAGATCGCCGAGGTCTCTGACGTCCTGCAGATCGGGGCACGCAACATGCAGAACTTCTCCCTCCTCGCCGAGGTGGGCCGGTCACACCGGCCGGTTCTCCTCAAACGAGGGATGAGCGCCTCCATCGACGAACTGCTGCAGGCGGCGGAATACATCCTCGCCGGTGGCAATCAGCGGGTGATTCTCTGTGAGCGTGGTATCCGTACGTTCGAGACTTCGTCTCGCAACACCCTTGATGTGACCGCGGTGCCCGTGCTACGCCGACGAACGCACCTGCCGATCATCGTCGACCC
>CAZSOF010000114.1:0-2431 GCA_964607685.1 uncultured Acidimicrobiaceae bacterium
GCCATCTACGACACCATGCAGTACATCAAGCCCGATGTGAACACGGTGTGCATGGGAATGGCCGCCTCGGCGGCGGCGGTCATCCTCGCCGGCGGGGCCAAGGGCAAGCGATTTGCCTTGCCTCACGCCAGGATGATGCTCCACCAGCCCCATGGGGGCGCCCAGGGTCAGGCCTCGGACATCGAGATCCAGGCACGGCTCATCGTGCAGATGCGAGAGCAGCTCAATCAGATCCTCGCCGATCACAGCGGTCAGGACCTGGAGAAGATCTCTCAGGACACCGAGCGTGACTACTGGATGATGGCCGAGGAGGCGAAGGACTATGGAGTAATCGACGGGATTCTCACCCGTCGCGAGCTAGCCGCGGTAGCCTCTGCGTCCGACTGAAAGAGGAATATCGACGTATGGCGAGACTCGGCGAAGGTGGAGAGCTGCTCAAGTGCAGTTTCTGTGGCAAGTCTCAGAAGCAGGTCAAAAAGCTCATCGCCGGGCCGGGCGTCTACATATGTGACGAGTGCATCGATCTCTGCAACGAGATAATCGAGGAAGAGCTCTCGACACCCGCAGAGATCACTTTCACCGAGCTCCCCAAGCCCTCTGAGATCAAGTCCTATCTCGATGACTATGTCGTCGGCCAGGAAGAGGCCAAGAAGAAGCTCTCGGTCGCCGTCTACAACCACTACAAGCGGATCCGCTCCGGGGACATCCAGCGCGACGTCGAGTTGCAGAAGTCGAACATCATGCTCATCGGCCCCACCGGGAGCGGTAAGACGCTTTTGGCCCAGACGCTCGCCCGCCAGCTCAACGTTCCGTTTGCCATTGCCGACGCCACCAGCCTCACCGAGGCCGGATACGTGGGTGAGGACGTCGAGAACATCCTCCTCAAGCTGCTGCAGGCCGCCGACTACGACGTAAACCGGGCCCAACAGGGGATCATCTACATCGACGAGATCGACAAGGTCTCCCGCAAGGCGGAGAACCCCTCGATCACCCGTGACGTCTCCGGCGAAGGGGTGCAGCAGGCCCTGTTGAAGATCCTCGAGGGCACTGTGGCCTCTGTCCCACCCCAGGGCGGGCGCAAGCACCCGCATCAGGAGTTCATCCAGCTCGACACCACCAATGTCCTCTTCATATGTGGTGGCGCTTTCGGTGGTCTCGAGGACATCATCGGCAACCGAATAGGGAAGCGGGGAGTTGGCTTCGGTGCCGAGTTGAGATCGAAGAGCGAGCGCCGGCCCAACGAGCTGATCGCCGAGGTCTTGCCCGAGGATCTCATGAAATATGGGCTCATACCTGAGTTCATCGGCCGCCTTCCGGTGACGGCCACTGTCGACGACCTCGATAAGGAAGCCCTGGTCCGGATCCTCACCGAGCCCAAGAACGCACTCACCAAGCAGTACGCCCGCATGTTCGAGATGGACGACGTCGAGCTGGTGTTCACGCCCGACTCATTGGAGGCCATTGCAGAGCAGGCCCTCAAGAGATCCACAGGCGCCCGCGGGTTGAGGGCGATCATGGAAGAGGTGCTCCTCAACACCATGTACGACCTACCCGGGCGAGACGACGTTCAGCGGGTGATGATCGACCGCGATGTCGTGGAGAAGAAGGTCAACCCGACGCTGGTACCTGCGGAGCATGTCACCGAGCCCCACGAACGCTCGGCCTGAGCGCCCGAAATGAGTCCGCTGACCCACGTCTCAATTGGGTGTTGTCGGCACGTCTGAGCTAGCTTTTCCACCACGAGTTTTTGATTGACAGAAGGTCACTCAGCGACGACACTGTGTGACTGAAGACCACTTAGAGTGGTCAACCCAAAAGGGGAAAAGGGAGGCTTCGAAGCCGGATCTGCAAGGCGGTCACCTCGATCCGGTGGAGCCAATGGTGAGACCGACCTGTCCCGCTATTTGAAGGGATAGGGAAAATGCAGGCTGGGATAGCCCGATCCGGGCGGAAACTGTTGATGACGTTCCTTGGCGCGATGTTGGTGTCGTCGGTGATTCTACTGCTCGTGAGTCCGGCGGCTGCTGTACACATCCCGGACACCGGACCGCTGCCCGACAACTGCGTGGAATTTCAAGCCGGTGACACTGGAACCGAGAGTCCTCCGGACTTCCCAGATGTGGACATCACGCTCGATTCGTGGGACGACACTCCCGGGGATCCGCACGCGGTCAGCTTCACCATCGATGGGCTGGCCGGCACTCAGTGGGTGGACATCTCGGTGAAGTCTGGGACGAATGTGGATGAGGAAGGGCCATACGGCAACGGATCTCATACTTTCCAGTCCGAGCAGCAGAACGCCATCTCGCACATAAGACTCTGCGTCTTTGAAGAGGAACCCGAGCCGGAGCCCGGGAACATCGTGGTAGTCAAGGAGGTGACGGAGGGCTCGGACACTTCTCAGGTGTTCTCGTTCACCGAGTCTGGGTTC
>CAZSOF010000114.1:2531-7818 GCA_964607685.1 uncultured Acidimicrobiaceae bacterium
ACCGTCACCTGCACCTTCACCAATGCCGAAGAGGACGAGCCGAACGGCGGCGGTGGCGGAGGCGGCGGTGGCGGAGGCGGCGACGACCAGGGTCGGATCATCGTGGAGAAGATCGTGGTCGGTTCGCAGTCGACCCAGTCATTCGATTTCACCGCTGACTACGACAGCAACGGGTTCGCACTGGCTCACGGTGAAGAGGACATCTCTCGTGATCTGAACGCCGGCACCTACTCGGTCTCGGAGACGGTGCCCGACGGCTGGAGGCTGTCATCGGCGGTGTGTGACGACGAGTCACCGGTGAGTGCCATCGAGCTGTCGGATGGTGAAACAGTCACCTGCACCTTCTACAACGTGCCGGAGGATCAGCCGCTCCCGCCCGAGGTCGGAGCATCGATACTCGTCACCGTCAACGGTGTGTGCATCGTCGAGGGAGCCAACGGAATCGGCCAGATCTCGGTGACCATGTCGGTGCCAGGTGGCGCTACGGTGGTTATCAGTGACTCCGGTGGCGATGTCGTCGGGACTTTGACCGAGGACGGGACCATCTCGGTGCCTGAAGGCGACACATACGCCTGGGCGGCAACCGCCAACGACGGTTTCGAGTTCCCGAGCGATTTCACACCGTCCGGTACGGTGGCAATCGAGACCTGCTCGAGCGTCGAGGTGCTTCCCTTCACCGGCGTGTACACCGATGAGCTGGCGGCACTCGGCATCGTGTTGATGTTCGCCGGAGCTCTCACGCTCTTCGCTGTCAGGCGAAGGGGTGAGGAGTTCTAGGGCCACTTCACAGAGTGAGCAACAGAAGCCCCGGGATTAACCTCCCGGGGCTTCCCCTATGAACTACGAACAAGCCACTGCCTACGTCGACCGGCACATAGGTCGCGGGGGTGAGCCCGGTCTCGAGCGGATGCAGGATCTGCTGGAGCTCATGGGCCGTCCCGACGAGGGCTATCCCCTGATTCACGTAGCCGGCACCAACGGTAAGACTTCTACCGCCCGGCTGGCGACGTTGGTCCTCGTTGCCCACGGTCTCACCACCGGCACGTACACCTCCCCACATCTGCAGCGGATCGAGGAGAGACTGGCCATCAACGGGAGGTCCTCGACCAGTGAGGAGTTCGCCCGGGCGGTAGCCGACGTGGCCGCCTTCGCCGACTTGCGGGAAGCGGCAGGAGGGGTCCCCAACACGTATTTCGAACTGACTGCGGCGGCCGCCTTTGCCTTCTTCGCCGACCAGGCTGTGAATGCAGCCATATTGGAGGTGGGCCTGGGAGGTCGCTTGGACGCGACGAATGTGGTCGATGCCGACGTGTGTGTCGTCACCTCGATCGGAGTGGACCACACCGAGTACCTGGGAGAGGACCTCAGAGGGATCGCCAGCGAGAAGCTCGCCATCGCCGGGCCCGGGGCGATCCTGGTCACAGGCCCGCTTCCGGAGCCGGCGTTCGAAGAGGCCAGGATGACGGCCCGTCAGTTGGGCATCCAGCATCGAAGATATGACATCGACTACGGCATCGAGGAGTACGAGAGGGGGGTCGGCGGCTGGCTGGTGACCATCAAGGGTGCGGAGGCCACTTACGAAGACATCTTCCTGCCTCTGCATGGCCGGTTCCAGCTGACCAACCTGGCAGTGGCGATCGCCGCCTGTGAGGCACTCGTGGGGCGCAAGCTCGACACCGAAGCCCTCCGTGATGCCGCCGCCGTCGCCACCGCTCCAGGCCGCATGGAGCCCCTGGGCTCTTCACCGTTCGTCATGGTGGACGGTGCCCACAACGCCGATGCGGTGGCCACACTCGTGGAGTCGTTGCAGGCGGAGTACCCGACCACGCGTTGGCAAATCCTTCTCGGAGTCATGGGTGACAAGAATGTCGAGCTGATGGTGGAGCGTCTTCGTCCCTTGGTCACCGGGCTGACAACGACTGCGGTCGACCACAAGAGGGCGATCCCGGCCGTGGAGTTGGCCAGCCGTGTCACCAGTGTCCTCAGTGACGTTCCGGTTCTCTCCGCGGAGAACGTGGAATACGGACTGGACATGGTTCGCGCCGAGGCAGGCCCGCGGGGAGCGGTGCTCGTCACCGGCTCGATCTATCTGGTCGGAGAGGTCCGCGACCTTCTCACTTGAGCGGCCCAATAGGATGAGGACCGGTAAGAGGGTGAGACATGACCGATGGCCTGCGCCGATTCCTCTTCCAGCGATCGTTGAAGACACGGGAATGCTCCCATCTGGACCGGGTGGCGGTGGTCGACTCGGTCTGCCCACACTGCGATTCGGACTCCTCCAGGTGGTTCCATCTCCGAATGTGTCTCATCTGTGGGGAGCCGGGATGTTGTGACAGCTCCCGGGCCCGGCACGCACGGAAGCATTTCGAGGAAACGGGTCATGCGCTGATCCGCTCTGTCGAGCCGCGCGAGCAGTGGGGGTGGTGCTATGTGGACAAGGCCTACCTCCGCGGATCCGACTATCTGGGTTAGTGTCGCCTCGCCTCGCCCAACTCCTCCCCGATAGATAGCGTTCCCGGCCATGTCGGTTGAGCACACATTCATAATGGTGAAACCGGACGGAGTGGCCCGGGGGCTAGTCGGTGAAGTCATCTCCCGTCTCGAGCAGAAAGGTCTGACCTTGGAGAAGATCCGCGGCCTGACCATCACCGAGGACCTGGCGCGCACTCACTACGCGGAGCACGCTGAGAAGCCGTTCTTCCCGGATCTGGTGGAGTTCATCACTTCGGGCCGTGTGGTGGCGATGGAGTGGTCGGGTGAGTCTGCAATCGCTGTCTGCCGCGATCTCATGGGTGCCACCGACCCCAAGAAGGCTGCACCCGGCACTATCCGTGGTGACTATGGGCTGGCGGTGACGGAGAACATCGTCCACGGCTCCGACGGACCGGAGAGCGCCATCAGGGAGCTGGCCCTCTTCTTTGGCTGAGGGAACCTCCGGTTGTTAGCCCCGTATACGGGGCTAACAACCTCGAGTTGAGCCCGACGGCCTTCGGCCCAGCGTTCTTCGAGGCTCTGAGGCCCGCATATGGGCGCAACCACCGGGGGTTGCGTGTCCCACCCCCTGATGGCAGAAGACGGGCTGGACACCTACACTCCCGATGGTCCGCCCGGGAGTCGCCCCCTCTATGGCTGAAACTCTTCTCTCATTTGCAGGCCAGGACATGGCCATCGATCTCGGCACCGCCAACACGCTGGTGTACGTGCGGGGTAGTGGCATCGTGCTCAACGAACCCTCAGTGGTCGCCATCAACTCTCAGAACAACAAGGCGCTCGCCGTGGGGATGGAGGCCAAACGGATGATCGGGCGCACCCCGGCGCATATCACAGCCATTCGTCCACTTCGCGATGGGGTGATCGCCGACTTCGACATAACGGAGAAGATGCTCCGCTACTTCATCCAAAAGGTCCACCGGCGCAAGTGGGCCCGCCCCCGGATCGTGGTCTGTGTGCCGTCCGGTATCACACCGGTCGAGCGGCGTGCGGTCGAGGAGGCGGCCTATCACGCCGGCGCACGAAGGGCATACACAATCGAAGAGCCCATGGCGGCCGCAATCGGCTCCGGTCTCCCAATTGCCGAGCCATCAGGTTCGATGGTGGTCGACATTGGCGGTGGGACGACCGAGGTGGCAGTTATCTCCCTCGGTGGCATTGTTGTCTCCAGGTCGATCCGGGTTGGTGGCGACGAGCTCGACTCGGCAATCATCGACTGGGTCAAGAAAGAGCACAACGTGTTGGTGGGCGAGCGGACCGCCGAGCAACTGAAGATCGCGGTGGGCTCAGCCTGGCCCTACTCCGAGGAGCCATCGGCTGAGGTGAGGGGTCGGGACCTGGTGACCGGTCTGCCCAAGACGATCCTCCTCTCCAGTCAAGAAGTCAGGGAGGCGATCGAGGAGCCAACTCAGGCTGTCGTGGACGCGGTCAAGTTCACTCTCGACAAGACACCGCCCGAGTTGGCGGCCGACATTGTCGAGCGCGGGATCGTGCTCACTGGAGGAGGAGCATTGTTGGTGGGTCTGGACCATCGTCTGGCCCATGAGACGGGGATGCCCATCGTGACCGCGGCGTTGCCGCTGCAGTCGGTGGTGCTTGGCTCGGGGAAGTGCCTGGAAGAGTTCGACACTCTGCACAACGTGCTGGTGTCGTCCGCCCGGCCATGACTCCCCACACCCGTCGAATGCCATGTTGAGCCGAGAGCCCGGCGACCGAACCCTCCCCACACTCATCACACTCCTCGTCATCGGGGTGCTGCTGATGACCTTCGACGTCAGGTCGGAGGGCGTTGGCGTCACCGGCGTGCTGCGCACCGGCACTCAGACCATCGTCGCTCCGCTGCAAAAGGCGGCTGCGTTCGTGGTGGACCCGATAGTCGACGTGATCGACTCCCTGTCCAACGTTGCCACCCTACGAGAAGAGAACCTCGCTCTCCGTCGTGAATTGGAAGAGGCGGAGGCTGCTCTGATCGCCCGTGATGACGAGTTGGCGCGCCTCGAACTGTACGAACAGCTCTACGGCCTGGAAGCGACGGGGACCGACATCGGACGCACGGTGGCAAACGTGATCGGTCAGCCGGCCGCATTCGACAACGCACTGTTCATCGACAAGGGAAGGTCGGACGGCGTAGCGATCGGGCAGCCGGTGATCGACACCAACGGCTACGTCGTTGGCTCGGTCCAACAAGTCACTCCGGGTACCGCCATCATCGTGCCCATCATGGTCGGCCCCGACGGGGTGGCAGTGGCCGTTGGCGATCAGGTGGGTGTGCTCATGCCCCAAGTCAATCGTGATGAGATGCGTCTCGAGATCTTCGACGCCAGGGAGCCGGTGTTTGCCACCGAGAGGGTGGTCACCTCGTCAACCTCGGTGAGGTTTCCCGCCGGCTATCCGGTGGGTGAGGTGTTGGCCGATGCCGCCCCCACGGTCGACGCCCTGTCGACCGGCGTCAGGCCCTACGTGAATCCGGATACGCTCCGGATCGTTATCGTGCTGGCCTGGCCACCGGATCCGGTGACTGCGCTGACCGACGTCGAAGAGCTGGAGTCGACTACGACGACCACCACGACTTTGGTCGGGAGCACCTCCACCACCGGGGGTGATGGCTGATGCGGACGCGGTCGTTCCTGGTTGTCGTCTCACTGTTGTTGGTTGCGATAGTCCTGCAGACAACCCTCTTCAGTCAGACCCGTCTCTTCATCCCCGATCTGGTGATGCTGCTCGTGATCACGCTCGCCCTGACGCGTATCCGGCCGGAGATCGTGCTCGGAGTCGCCTTTGCATCAGGTCTCACCGT
>CAZSOF010000115.1:0-7799 GCA_964607685.1 uncultured Acidimicrobiaceae bacterium
TGAGATTCGTCGCACGCGTCGGTCGGCGACGAGGGCCGCTCCCACCTCTTCGCCGATTCCCTGGACGATGTTGACCACACCGGGTGGAAAGCCCGCCTGGATCGTCAGGTCGGCCAACATCGACGCCGACAGCGGCGCCCACTCCGCCGGTTTGAGGATGACGGTGTTGCCGGCCGCCAGGGCGGGGGCGATCTTCCATGTGGAGAGCAGCCACGGCGCGTTCCATGGTGTGATGATGACCGCTGGCCCGGCCGGCATACGTTGCACCAGGTTGCTCGTCCCCTCCGATGACCACGACCGCCCTTCGTAGCCGGCCGCGAGATCGGCATAGTTCCGGAGGTTCTCCGCCCCACGATGGATGACACGCTGCTGGAGGCTGTCCAGGAGCATTGCCATGTCGACACATTCCACAATGGCCAGGTCGTCGATGTTCTCGTCGATCAGATCGGCCAGGTGGTGAAGGTGCTGGGCCCGGCGCTCGGCGGTGAGCGACGACCAGTGGGGGAACGCATCCCGGGCCGCGGTGACGGCCAGATCGGCCGTCAGGGCGTCGCCACGAGCGACGTCGGCCAGTTTCCAGTCCCAGTCGAGGGGGGAGCGAACCTCGAATGTGGTCTCTGAGCCGACACGATGCCCCCCGATGAAGTGATCGGGTGACACGGCCACATTTGAGATTTCGGCTCTCGGTGACGGCATGACGCGGTCCATCGATACGGATCGTTGGATAGCTGAGGATAAACTCGGCCGGTCCATGCCACGACCCCTCAGTGACCACGACCCGGACGTGGTGCTCGAAGCCGAGCGTGACATCAGGAATCGGCTCTCCGGTCGCCCCCTGGATTTCGCAGCGCTGGCCGCCGTATCCAACATCTATCGAGCCGCCAACGCCGTGCGGAACCGTATGGAGAGGGATGTGCTGTCGGCCGCCGGGCTCACCTGGGGAGGTTTCACGATCCTGTTCGTCTTGTGGGTTTGGGGTGATAGGGAGACAGGTGCGTTGGCCGAGGACTGTGGGTTGGCCAAGGGGACTCTGTCCGGGATGTTGGCGACGTTGGAACGACAGGAGATGGTGAGCCGATCACGGCACCCCGAGGACGGTCGCAAGGTGGTCGTTCACCTGGAACCCGACGGGCTGGACACCATCGAGGAGGTGTTCCCGGCCTTCAATGAGCACGAGGCCAGGTTGACCGAGCGTCTCAGGCCGGAAGAGCGTGATGAACTGGCCCGACTGCTGCGTCTGGTGACAGCCACCGCCGATGGCGCCCCGCTGGTGGATTGGGGGTCTTGAGGCGGAGGGGCGGTTTTGCGGTGAGCGCGGGGTTCGAGGGGGGTCGCCGCCTTTTGGACACAGGTACTGTTTGGTTCCGAACGACCCGAGGAGTCGGACGAATGGGAGAAATCGTCGGTGTCGGCCTGATCAGTCACGCGCCAACCATCATGATGGACGAAGCCACTCGTCGCGGGTTGAACGAGGGTAGGGAGATCAGTCTGGTGCCGGGCCTCATCCGTCTGCGCGAGGAGGTCTTCGACCGTCTTCGACCCGACACGTTGGTGGTAATCGACTCCCATTGGTTCAGCACGGTCGAGCACATCCTTTCTGCCCACGAGCGGCGCAACGGGCACATGACCTCGTCGGAGCTTCCGCGTGGCATGTCCGGCATCCCATACGACTACCCCGGGGATCCCGAGCTTGCCCGCCTGGCTGCCCATCTCGGCGAGGAGTTGGGGACGCCAACGCACGCCTCGGAGGACGAGTACCTCCCGGTGTCCTACGCCACGATCAACCTGGTGAAGTATCTGCAGAGGACGGAGAGCGTGGTATCGGTGTCGGTGGTCCAAACCGGGGAGCCGAACGACTTCCTCACGATGGGCGAAGCCATCGGTGAGGCGGTGTCCAGGCTCGACCGCCGGGTGGTGGTGTTGGCTTCGGGGGGGATGAGCCATGCCTTCTGGCCGCTGTCGCAGATCCCCAAGCACGAGGCATCGGACCCGGTTCACATCGTCACCCCCGAAGCTCGTGCCGCCGATGAGGAACGCCTCGATTGGATGCGCGCCGGTGACCACCGGCGAATCATCGAGTCCATGGATGACTACATGGAGCATTCTCCGGAGGGCGCCTTCGGGCACTACCTGATGATGCTGGGGTCGGTGGGCGGAGCCCGATGTGTCGCCCGGGGCATGTTGTACTCCGACTATGAGAACGCCACCGGAACCGGTCAGGTTCATGTTTGGTTCGAAAAGCCGGCAGCTGGGTGGATCGCTTGATTTCGCACTAAACCGGGCTGGAGGGCCGACCGTGCCACAATCAGGCTGTGGTGGCGTTGAGAGATCAAAGCGAGCTCGCCGCATCCCTCGACCGCCTCGCCGGGGCATTGGAGAGGCTCGACTTGGGCCCTGCGGCATCGCGGATGGCGACTGACCGTCAACGGATCGCCATCGCCGTGCGCAGCCATCTGATCCCGCGGATGACCGACCCGGCCGCCCCGATGGTCGTGGTGTTCGCCGGACCGACGGGATCAGGGAAGTCGACACTGATCAACACAGTCACCAGGCTCGACATCTCCGAGACCGGGCCCATTCGCCCAACCACGAGGAACCCCGTAGTCCTTGCCTCCAACACCACTGCCACCGACTACAGCAGCATCGGGGGAGTCGGGTGCGACGTGGTTACGGGTTCGGCTCCCATTCTGGAGACGATGACTCTGGTCGATGCTCCCGACATCGACTCGACCGAGACCGAGCACCGGGCCACGGCAGAGATCCTGCTCGACAACGCCGACGTCGTCGTGTTCGTCACGTCTGCCCTTCGCTACTCCGACCTGGTCCCATGGCAAGTGCTGCGGCGGGCGGTTGAGCGCGGGACACCGGTGATCCAGGTCCTCAATCGTGTGTCTTCGGCTACGACGGGGGCCATCGTCGACTTCAGATCCCGCCTCATCCAGGAAGGGCTCGATGATGACGTGATCACGGTGTCCGAGCACCACGTGGGGAGTGCGGGTCGGGTGCCTCCCCTGGCGGCCAGGGCTCTCTCACGACGACTCGCCCTGCTGGCGGTAGGGCGGGCGGAGAGCGCCGATCGTATCTTCGCCCGGGTCCTCCGAGCCCAGCTCGACCAGACGGCGCAGCTCATCCAATCGGTGGGTCGACTCCGGGAGGACCACGATGACTTCGAGGCGGAGATCTCCATTCAGCTCAGTGGGCGGGTCACCCGGCTCGATCTCGGCGGTGTGGGAAGAGGACTCCACGAAGATCCCCCGGTCGCTGCGACACGCAGGTCGGTCCGCCACTGGATCAAGGCCAACCGTGAGGATGACGCCAGCGTGGCTCACAAACACGAAGTCGTGGCGGAGCGGGTCATCACTCTCATCCATACCGATCTCCTCCATTGGCTCTCCTCAGAAGCGCAGGCGAGTCACGATGTCGACCCGACCCGCGTGTTGTCAGAGACCTCGGCAGTCGCCAGTCGGGCGATCGCGGGGTGGATCGATCTCGTCCGCCGCATCACAGAGGAGCATGACATCCGTCCTCGCTCGCTCGGTGAGCTGGCACTCATCGACGCCGCAACCCGGGATGAGGGTCTGAGGAGTGTCTTTCTTCTCCTAGGCGACGAGTCGTCCGCTCTCGTGGACCAGGCTCGTCGCGACCTGAAGGGCCGGATCGAGGTGGTCTATGCATATGTGGAACAGGTGGTGGTGGAGGCCCGCCGCGCTCAATACGGAGATCCCGACGAATCCGATCTCCGTGCCGCGCTGGATGCGCTGAGCTCCATCGTCGCTCATGCGTGACCGGCTGGTACGTCTGGCCGACTTGGCCGACCAGGCGCTGGCTTCCTGCCATGACCTCATCGACAGTGATCAGCTGGTTCCTGTGGTCGCATCGGTGCAAGCGGTCAGGACCCGCCTTGCATATCCCGAGGATGTCATGGTCTTGGCCCTGGCTGGCGGCACCGGGTCGGGTAAGTCCTCATTGTTCAATGCGCTGGCCGGCCAGGAGCTGGCCGCGGTGGGTGGGGTGCGTCCCACTACCGGGGCTCCCGCAGTTGCCGTGCCCCGCTCGGTTGGGCAATCGATGGACGGCTTTCTCGACCGTCTCGGCATCGATGAACGACATGTCCACGACGGACCGGCGGTATGTCTCATCGATCTCCCCGACACCGATAGCGTGGAGATGGACCACCGCCATCGCGTAGACAACATGATCCCCCTGGTCGATGCGGTGGCGTGGGTGGTGGATCCGGAGAAGTACCGGGATGCCCGGTTGCATCACGACTATCTGCGACCCATGGCCCCCTACTCCCCACAGTTCCTTCTGGTCATCAACCAGGTGGACCGGTTGTCCCCGGAGGACGCGGAGGCGGTGGAGGAGGACGTAGCCAAAGCACTGGTCGAGGACGGGATACCAGACTGCCCCGTGCTACTGGTCGCCGCCGCTCCCCCTGCCGGCCCCCCTTTGGGAGTGGACGAGATTTGGGGGACCCTGGTGAGGATGAGAGACAACCGGGATCTGCTGTACCGCAAGCTGCTGACCGATCTCGCCGGCGCCTCCGAGTCACTGGCGGCATCGGTCGGTCAAAGTCTGGACTTCGATCGTCGGGCTGTCGACGTCGAGGGACGAGCTGTTGAGGCGCTGGCTGCGCGGGAATCGACTGCCGCCACCTCGATCCTGGTCGGCTTCGTCGATGAGCTGGGCCGAGAGACCGGAGGGGCCAGCGAGACCGGGCTTCGCCGGCTCTCTGTCGATGTGCCGGATCACGTTTCACGAATAGCCGATGCCATACAGCCCGAAGTCAGGCGGCGTCGTCGGTGGTTTGTCAAGTCTCCGCAGCCGGCGACACCAGATCTGGACCAGGCTCGCAGAATGGTCGACGAGGCCGTCATCAGACCGGCGCGTGTCCTGCTGGCCAAACGCGGCCTGGCGATTGCGTCGGTGGCCGAGCTGGCAGTCTCCGCCCGGGCTTTGACGGAGAGTCTCACTCGTTAACGTGGCCGACCCATGCCGCGGTTAGCCAGTCAACGGATCAGTCAGATCCAGATTCCGGGCATCGAGGAGGGGAGTGTCTGGGAGGGTGTGGTGGCCACGGCGTTCATCGTCGGGGTAAGCGCTGTCGTCTACTGGATGGCGTTGGCGGCGGGTCGGCGCTATGTCAGACGAATGGCCGAGAAAGGCCATGAGCGGGGTGCGCGGGCGGAGACGCTGTGGACGGTCATGCGCCGGCTCGTCCTCATCGCCATCGTCTTCACCGCGGTGCTCTTCGTCTTCACGGCTTGGGGCTGGAGCATCACCCCGTTCTTTGCGGTGGGTACTGCGGTGGCCGCCGCTCTCGGATTCGGCGCCCAGGACCTGGTCAAGGACTTCCTCTCCGGGTTCTTCATCCTGATGGAGGACCAGTTCCAGATTGGTGATGTGGTCACCATCGCCGACACGTCGGGTGTGGTGGAAGACATCCAGCTCCGGGTGACGATTCTCCGTGACCTCGAGGGGAATGCCCACTACATCCCCAACGGTCAGATCGCTGTCGCATCCAACTACACGTCGAAGTACGCGCAACCGGTGATCGATGTCGGCGTCGACTACGAGACCGACATCGATCGCGCTCTCGAGGTGCTGGCGGATGAACTCTCGAAGCTGGCCGCCGACGCCGATTTCGGTGAGTTCATCACCGAAGCGCCGGAAGTGATGGGTGTCGACGAGTTGGGTGAATCCTCGATCATTCTCCGAGCTCGCCTCACCACCGCAGCCGACGAGCGCTGGACGGTGCGTCGCGAAGCGTTGCGCCGGATCAAGAAACGCTTCGACGCCGAGGGAATCACCATTCCGTTCCCTCAGATAACGATCAACGAGAAGAAGCCGGATCGCTAGTGGGATGAGCCACTAGCTCCCGGTTATCAGAGAAAGGCTGTCCGGCACCCATTCCACGGTCCCGCCGTCGACAAAGCCGAGACTCTCGCCGTCGGCCTGTGCGGCAACGGATGGATCGGCTTCGAGGGAGAGCGACTTCACGTCGGCCCAGACCTCGAAGCCACCGATGCGACTCAGGTCGCGATGAGCCAGTGCGCTGAACAGGATGTTCGGGATGCGACGTCGTTTCAGCCGTTCCATGACCAACACCGCCATCGGTTCGGGTGGGCGGTCGTCGAACCGCAGGGCGATCCGGCCGAAGTAGGTGTAGATCTCGCGGAACTGGACCAGAGCGGTGGCGGCCAGCATCTGGTGACCATCGCCCTCGAACCTGACATGAGGTTGACGGGATGGAAAGCTCCTGAACCCGACACCGAGCGCGGTCCGGGCGTAGTGGATCGACCCGAACCGGTACTTGCGGAAGGGGTCGGCGTCGGCCACCCGCACCACCTCGGCGTCCAGTCCAAACCCGCAGGCGAACAGGGCATGGTGCACGGTCTCTTCTTGACCCCGGTCCAGTGTCATGCGAGCGGTGCCCACCGACGTGCTGGCCGGGTGACGTCCGATCAGTCTGGCTGCTCTCGATGCCCTCGCCGGGATGTGGTAGAGACGGGCCACGACGTTGGTGGTTCCGACTGGCACGATTCCCAGAGCGGTGCCGGTGCCCGCCAATGCCTGGGCGACGTGATGGACCAGGCCGTCACCGCCCATTGCGACGACGACCGACGCTCCGTCGTTGATCGCTTGTTCGGCGGCTGTGGTCACCTCTGGTGCCGATCCGGGCCACACGGAATCAACCTCGTGTGTCCTGGCCAATTCGGCCATGACGTCACGATGAGAGCCACCGGTGAACTGCGAGGCCACCGGATTGGCGATGACCACTGCGCGTTGCATTGGGCGGGAGGCTACCGATGTACCCTGCAGCCCTCATGTCCGAGCTCGTCCAGCAGCCAGGTGGAGAACGCTCCAAGGCCCTGTACACGGTGGTGGCCGGGGAGGGGGACGGCTTCCTGCTGGCCCTCGCCGCCGGTGACACCGCCGGAGGGGCGTGGGAGCTCGGATACTCGGCGACCTACGAGCTGATCGCCCATCGGGAGATCGACACTCGAAGGCTGACCGACGCCCTCCTCGAGATGGATGGCGTCCACGATGAACAGCCGGTTTTTCGCGCCGAGAGCCCCGAGTTTCGTATGTGGCTCGACCGGGCGCGTGCAGGTGACCCGGTCCCGGGGGAGGAGCCGTCTCTCGACGCTGCGCCGCGGGCCGCCGTTATCGGTGTGGCACACCGCCGCGACCCTCCCATGGTCATAGAACAAGCAACAAAGCTCGGTCGACTGTTTCACACCGACGCCGCCACAGTGGCCTCGGGTGTCATCACCGCGGCTGCGGTAGCTGCGTCGTGCTTTGCCCAATCGGGTCTCGATCTGGTGGCCGGCGTGGCCGAGGGGGTTTCGGAGGCCATGGAGGACATCTCAGAAGGTCTGGAAAATGCGGGACGGCTGGCTTCGGTCCCGAACCAGATCCGAGGGCTGCTGCCCGCGGTGGGCACGACGTCTGCCGAAGAGGCGGTGCATCTGGTAGGAGGCGACATCGAGGACCCGATTCAGATGGTGCTGGCCGGGCTGCTGCTGGCGGCACCGGTGGCGCATCGTCATCATGTCCCCATAGAGCTGGCCGCCCGGATCGGGGGCAGTCGGCTTGGTGCAGTCGTCGGTGCGATCGTCGGTGCCCGCGTCGGCATCCGTGCCTGGCCCTGGGCCTTTGCCAACGACACCTGGTTTGCCGAGATCGGACGCCGACTGGTCCGTGGCCCGGACGAGACCCGGGACTTGCCCATTCCCTACGCCGTGGAACAGCACCTCATGTCGGGCCGCCAGCCGGGCTTCCACTGACTCCGAAGC
>CAZSOF010000116.1:0-7752 GCA_964607685.1 uncultured Acidimicrobiaceae bacterium
GTGATGATCTATCTCGATCACGCGGCAACGACGCCAATGCGTCCGGAGGTCTGGGAGGCCATGGCACCCTTCGCCGGCGCCACGTTTGGCAACCCTTCGGGGGTTCACGGCATATCCCGGACCGCGAAGAACGCCCTCGAAGAGGCGAGGGAGCTCACGGCATCCCTTATCGGGGCCAAGCCACTGGAAGTGGTCTTCACCTCGGGTGGCACGGAGAGCGACAACCTCGCCGTGAAGGGCGCGATTCTCAACAGCTCGGATCGACAGGCCCTGGCCACCTCTGCCATCGAGCACGAAGCGGTCTTGGAGACTGCGGACTTCCTCAAGCGGCTGGGACTGCCGGTGACCATCGTCGGCGTGGACCACGAGGCACGAGTGGATCCCGACGCTGTGGCCGATGTGGTCAACGACAACACCGCGGTGGTCTCGGTGATGATGGTGAACAACGAGACCGGCACCAGACAGGACGTCGCCGCTCTCTCCGAGGCGGTGAAGACCAAGAGTGCCGGTGCCCTGTTCCACACCGACGCTGTGCAGGCATTTGGCGGCGAGGAGATCGAAGTCGATGAGCTGGGCGTCGATCTGCTGACCATCTCGGCACACAAGTTCGGCGGGCCCAAGGGAGCCGGGATCCTCTACGTGCGGGAGGGCACCACCCTGGAGCCGGTACTGCACGGTGGTGGTCAGGAGCTGGGCCGGAGGTCGGGGACTCATGACGTGGCCTCCGCGGTTGGGTTGGCCACTGCCGCCAGACTGGCGATGGAAGACCGGGAGCGTTTCGAGACCGAGATCGGCGCCATCCGAGACCGCTTCGAACAGATGCTGAGGGCCGGTGTCGATGATGTCATCGTCAACACGCCCAGCAGGGGGAGGTCCAGCCATCACCTCAACCTCCGGTTTTCTGGCGTGCGCAACGAGACTTTGCTCATGCTTCTCGACCAGCGTGGTGTTGCTGCCTCGGCAGGATCGGCCTGCCAGTCCGGTGCAGCGACGGTTTCCCACGTGCTCGAGGCGATGGGTCTCGGCCCCGAGGAGGCGAGGGAGTGCGTCCGGTTCACGTTTGGGTGGACGTCGACCATCGAAGAGGCCGCCGAGGCCGCGAATATCGTGATCGATCTGGTGCAAAGGCTACGTTGAGAGTCCTCGTCGCCATGTCCGGGGGAGTCGACTCCTCGGTGGCCGCAGCCCTCATGAAAGACGAGGGCCACGAGGTCATGGGTGTGACGCTCAAGCTGTGGTCGGGCCCGAGGGGTGAGGCTCCCACGGCCGGATGTTGTACGGTTTCCGACGCCGAGGACGCTCGGAGGGTGGCTGCCCAGCTCGACATCCCCTATTACGTCCTCGACTACACCGAGGAATTCAAGGATGGCGTAGTCGATCGCTTTGTCCGGGACTATGCGGCGGGCATGACTCCCAACCCCTGCATCGAATGCAATCGCACCGTCAAGTTCGATCGGTTGCTGGGGCGTCTCGACGAATTCGAGTGCGATGTCCTGGTCACCGGTCACCACGCCCGGGTCCGTCGAGTAGACGGTGGCTGGCGCCTGACGCGCGGGACCGACCGCCACAAGGACCAGTCGTACGTACTCTCCATGCTCACCCAGCGCGAGTTGGAGCGCACCCGGTTCCCGGTGGGTGAGCTGACCAAGAAAGAGGTCCGTCGGGTGGCCGCCGGGCTGGGGATGAGGACCGCACACAAACCAGAGTCGATGGACATCTGCTTCGTGGGCCAGCGTGACTATCGCGGATTCCTGAGGGAGATAGCCCCCGAGGTATTCGATCGGGGAGTGGTGGTCGACACCACGGGCCGCGAGGTCGGGGCTCACGACGGGATCGTCGGCTTCACGGTCGGTCAACGGCGTGGCCTGGGCATGGCGGTGGGTGAGCCCCGGTTCGTCATCCGCATCGACGCCGAAACGTCGACAGTCGTCGTCGGGCCTCGAGAGGAGCTCGGGATCAAGGGAGTCGAGCTCGAACAGCTGACCTGGACCAACGCAGCAGAGCCCGACGGAGAGCTGATGGCCCAGTACCGGGCCCATGGCGACCCGGTGTCTGGGTGGATCCAGGGCTCGACACTCACTTTCTCCGAACCTCAGGAGGCGATCGCTCCCGGGCAGACGGTCGCCTTCTACCAGGGTGACACGGTGATGGGCGGGGCCCTGATCGCCTCTACCCACGGCGGATGACCGACCACGCACGGGCCGTGATCTTCGGCCGGGATGCCGACAAGTACGAGGCCTTCCGCCCGGACTATCCCCCGGAGGCGATCGCCCACGTCCTCTCGCTGACCGACCCCCGTCGTGCCGTGGAGATTGGAGCGGGGACCGGGAAGGCCACGGCGGACATCGCCAGAAAAGGTCGGACTCTGATCTGCGTCGAGCCCTCGGCACAGATGGCGGAGGTGCTCGCCGGCAAGAGGCTTCCCGGTGTCGAGGTCGTCGTGGCCACCTTCGAGGATTGGGAGGGACCGCCGGACCCGGTCGATCTCGTCTATGCGGCACAGGCCTGGCACTGGGTAGATAGGACGACCGCATATGAGAAGGCGAGGTCTCTTCTCCGTCCGGGAGGTGCGCTGGCCCTGATGTGGAACATCCCCATTTCCAGATACGGCCTGTTCGAGGAGGTCTACACACAACACGCCCCCGAGCTCCTGGTCTGCCACGACGAGCGAATCAAGAGACGCGACTCCTCCACCTGGCTCGACGAAATGAGCAGGACCGGGTTCACCGCCGTCAGCCGGTTCACTCACCTCTGGTCGACTCAGCTCACCGGATCCGAGGTGAAGGCCCTCTACTCGACGTACTCGGATCACATGGTGCTCCCTGAGCCGGCCAGGTCTCGACTTCTCTCAGGATTGGAGACGGCAGTGGAGAAGATGGGTGGGCTCATAGCCCTCGAGTACCGCACCGAAGTGTTCAGCGGTCGGGCGTGACGATGTCGGAGGTGAGCAAGAAGATCGAGCGGCTTCGTGACGAGATCAGGGAGCACAACCATCGCTATTACATCCTGAACGAGCCGGTGATCTCGGATGCCCAATTCGACCAGTTGCTCCGCGAGCTGATAGCCCTGGAGGCCGAGCACCCCGAGCTGGTCACACCCGACAGCCCCACCCAACGGGTGGGGACCCCGGTGGACTCACAGTTCCAGGCGATCACCCATCTCCGCCCGCTCTTCTCGCTGGACAACGTCGAGACGCGAGCCGAGGTGGAGGCATGGGAACAGCGGATGGAGCGACAGCTGGGCGGGCCGCCAGATGGGTACGTCTGTGAGCTCAAGATCGATGGCCTCGCCGTGGTTCTCACCTACCGGGAGGGGGCGCTGGCGACCGGTGCCACCCGTGGTGACGGCACGGTGGGCGAGGACGTAACGGTCAATTTGCGGACCATCGACTCGATACCCCTGCGGCTCCGTGGAGACGACGTCCCCGGGCTGCTCGAGGCTCGCGGCGAGGTCTATATGCCTTATGAGGCCTTCGACGCCCTGAATGAACGACAGGCAGAGGAGGGCAGACCGCCGTTCGCCAACCCGCGCAACGCAGCCGCCGGGAGCGTGCGCATGAAGGATCCCTCGACCACCGCCGGGCGCGGGCTGGAGATCTGGATCTATCAACTCGGCCTGATCGAAGGAGGGCCCGAGTTGAAGCGCCATTCCGAGACCCTGGACTATCTGCGGTCGCTCGGTTTGCGCACCAATCCCGACATCGCCGTGATGGGCCACATCTCCGAGGTCTATGAGTTCGTGGAGAAAGCCGAGGCGACCCGGCACCACATGCGATATCAAACCGACGGGGTGGTTGTGAAGGTCGACTCGCTGGCCACACAGGACGCTCTGGGTTACACGGCCAAGGCTCCACGCTGGGCCATTGCCTACAAGTTCCCGCCCGAGGAACAGGTGACCACTCTCCGCGACATCATGGTCAACATCGGGCGCACCGGAGCCGCCACCCCATTTGCGGTGCTCGAGCCGGTGTTCGTGGGTGGCGCCACCGTGGGCATGGCCACGCTGCACAACGAGGACCAGATAGCTCTCAAGGACATTCGCATAGGTGATCAGGTGGTGGTGCGTCGGGCCGGCGACGTCATCCCCGAGGTAGTCGGGCCCGTGGTCGCAGCCCGCACGGGCGAGGAGAGGAAATGGTCGATGCCGGCGAAGTGTCCTTTCTGCGGCCATCCCATCGTCCGTGAAGAAGGAGAGGCTGTTGCCCGCTGCACCGGCGATTTCGAGTGCCCGTCTCGTCTCCGGGAGTGGCTGTTCCATTTCTCGAGTCGGGGCGGCATGGACATCGAGCACATGGGGTACAAGACGATCGATCTCCTCCTGGAGAACGACTACATCTCAGACCCGGCCGACATCTTCGACTTCGATCCGAGTGTGCTCCTTGGTCGCGAGGGATGGGGTGAGGTCTCGGTCGCCAATCTGGCCCAGGCCATCGAGGCAGCCAGGGACCGACCCGTCGCCCGCCTCTTGACCGCGCTCGGCATCCGCCACGTCGGAGCCACCGTGGCCCGGATGCTGATCCGTCATTTCGGCAGCCTGTCAGCATTGATGGATGCCGGCGAGGATGACATCGCCGCCATCGATGGGATCGGCCCGGTGATCGCGCACGAGGTTGCCGCATGGTCAGCCGACGAGGCCAACAGGGAGCTGGTGGCCAAGCTGGGCGCGGCCGGAGTGCGGTTGGAGGAGGAGACATCGGACGACCGGTCTTCGCGGTCGCTCGAGGGTGGTGTCTTCGTCGTCTCCGGGACGATCCAGGGTTACACCAGGGAGGAGGCCGAGGCGGCCATCGAGCAACGTGGGGGCGTGGCCACCGGCTCGGTCTCCGCCAAGACCACCGCTCTCATCGTTGGGGAGTCACCGGGTGCCGCCAAGACGCGCAAGGCCGAGGAGTTGGGCGTTCCCATCATCGACGCCGAGACCTTCCACAGACTGCTTTCGGAGGGTTTGGCGGCGACCCTCGACTGATCGATGGTGAGCCGCGGCCCACTCAGCGGGTCATCGGGCACATTCGATCCTGGCCGGCCAGCTAGCCAACCCGGAAGGACCACTCGAAGCTGCCGGTGTCAGGCAGCCCGCTGTAGGTGTTGTAGACGATGCTCACCGTGTGCTCCCCGGGCGCCCACTCGTCGATGGCATGTGACGGGCTGGGTGACCAGCGATAGACGCCGGTCGCTTCCACGAAGCTGGCGTCGCTGACCGGCCAGCCGTCGACGGTGATCTGCGCCTCGTATCCCACCTCGAGGTCGATCACGATGGCGGTCTGCGGTGGCACCAGATGCCCCGGTGCAGGGGACACCGACTCCACCGCGTCGGGGTACTCGACCTCCTCCCCCTCCGGGGAGAAGGCGATGCCCAGGGCGACCGCGGCGATGCCAACGAGAATGAGACCGACATAGACGAACCGGTACGACATCAGTTGTGGTGGAGCGCCTCATTGAGACCGCCCCAAGACCCGGACCGCGGCATGGCCTCGACGATGCCCGTCAACGAATTGCGTCGGAAGAGCATGTTGTCGATTCCGGAGATCTCACGACCCTTGGCGGTCTCGCCGTCGGGGAGGGTGACGATCGTCCCCGCAGTGACGTAGAGACCGGCCTCCACGACACAGTCGTCACCGAGGGAGATGCCGATGCCGGAGTTGGCGCCGAGAAGACAGCGCTCCCCGATGCTGATCACCTCGGTGCCGCCCCCGGACAGGGTCCCCATGATCGAGGCACCGCCTCCGATGTCGGATCCATGACCGACCACGACGCCGGAGCTGATCCGTCCCTCCACCATCGATGTGCCCAGGGTGCCGGAGTTGAAGTTGATGAAGCCCTCATGCATGACCGTGGTGCCCTCGCCCAGATGGGCGCCGAGCCGGACCCGGTCCCCGTCGGCTATGCGAACCCCGGAGGGGATGACATAGTCGATCATCCGCGGGAACTTGTCCACGGAGGTGACGGCAGGCGAGCGGCCGGTAGAGATCAACCGCTTCTTGGTGGCGGTGAACCCCTCGACATCACAAGGCCCCTCGGTGGTCCACACCACGTTGTTGAGGACCGAGAAGATCCCGCTGACATCGATTTCATGCGGCTTGTACACCCGATGGGAGAGGAGGTGCAGCCGAAGGTAGGCGTCTGCGGGGTCCTCGGGGGGCAGGGAGAGGTCGGGGACGGCGGTGATTATTGCCCGTTGCTCCACCCCTCTCGCCTCGTCGACCATCTCCATCGTCGACAGGTCGGTGCCGGCGTCGGTCGGGTCGGGATACCAGACATCGAGGACCTTGTCCCCGGCGAATGTGGCCAGCCCGGCCGACTTCATGGAGTCGTCGATCACGAACGAGGAGGGTAACCGGGCCCGACCCGGACGGAGTTCGGTGGTGTTGGAACCCGGTGATAGCCAACTGGTACCTTGCCGTCGTGCCCACACTCACCGAGACCTTGTCCTGGCTGGTGGACATCCCGTCGGAGACCGGTAGCGAGGCCGACATTCGCGATGCGCTGGCCGGCCGATTGGCCGGCTTTCCGCGCACTGAGATCGGCAACTCCCTCGTCGTTGGGGAGCCGGGGGAGGGGAAGGTGCTTCTCGTGGGTCACACCGACACCGTTCCGTTGCAGGGCGCGGCTGGCTTCCGAATCGAGGGCGACCGTCTCCACGGCCTCGGCGCCACCGACATGAAGGGTGGGCTGGCGGTGATGATCCATGTGATCGAGGACCTGGGTGTGGACGGCATCGTCGGCGTCTTCTATGCCGGTGAGGAGGGTCCGATCGCGGGAAACGAGCTGGGGCCGATCCTCGACGCCCTGCCCGATCTGGAGAAGGCGACGGCCGGGATCGTGATGGAGCCCACAAACCGGGAGATACAAGCCGGCTGTCAGGGATCGGTGAATGTCACTGTCACCTTCATCGGCGAAGCCGGCCACTCGGCGCGTCCCTGGCAGGGGGTGAACGCCATCACCCGTGCCGGGGAGTTCTTGACGATGATGGACGATCTGCAGCCCGAGCTCCGCGTGATCGAGGGTCTCCAGTTCAAGGAGGTGATCGTTGTCACCCGGGCTTCTGGGGGAATCGCCAACAACGTGATCCCCGCTCGCTTCGATCTCAACCTCAACTATCGCTTCTCGCCCGACCGCACCCTGGGGCAAGCCTTGGAGAGGCTCCGCCAGTTGTGCTCCAAGACTGATGGCTTCGAAGTGATCGACACCGCCCCGGCCGCCTATCCCGAGGTCTCCCACCCCCTCTTCAAGGAGCTGGCAGAGACGACCCGAGCCACCGTCTCACACAAGCAGGGCTGGACCGATGTCGCTCAGCTGGCACAGCGGGGGATACCGGGGGTCAACTTCGGTCCCGGGGAGACGGCACTCGCTCACAAACCCGGCGAGTCGGTACGCCTCGATGACCTGGATTGGGCGTATCAGGCCTTGTTGGACGTTCTGGGCTGATGGCTCAGCAGCAGGCCTCGTCCTTGATCATGACCGGTGAGTCGCCGAGCACGGTGTACCACTCCCATTCGGCGCCATCGGGATCGGTGGCCCATACCTTGTCCTGACGGGCGTAGCAGCACTCCACACCGAGCTCCTCCTCGGTGGCGAGCCCCTCCTCGACCAGCTTCCGGCTCATGGTGGCCACCTCCTTGCTGGTCTCCACTTCGACGCCGAGATGGTTGACCGTGCCCCCGTCGTGACTCTCGATGAGGACCAGCTTCAAGGGGGGCTCTTCGATGGCGAAGTTGGCGTATCCCTCCCGGACCTTGGCGGGTCTCGTGGAGAA
>CAZSOF010000117.1:0-7636 GCA_964607685.1 uncultured Acidimicrobiaceae bacterium
ACAGAACGGGTATCTCGAGATGTTTGACGCCTACGACCCCGGCTTCCTCGACGATCCTTACCTCACCTACGCCCGGATGAGAGAGGAGTCACCGGTCTTCTACGACGAGACCTG
This sequence comes from uncultured Acidimicrobiaceae bacterium, assembly GCA_964607685.1. Classification (GTDB taxonomy): domain Bacteria; phylum Actinomycetota; class Acidimicrobiia; order Spongiisociales; family ZC4RG35; genus JANQRA01. Next base: position 115 of record CAZSOF010000117.1, read on the forward strand.
GGGGTTGACTTTCGTGGCCCGGCACACCGACGTGATGGCCGCCCTCAAGGACCGCGACCGGTTCGGCAGGGATTTCCGGCACCGCATGTCGACCGAGGAGGTCGATCCGACGCTGTACCGGCGCATCTACCCACCGCAATGGCCCACGTGGACGAGTTACATACGTGAGTCGTTCATCGATCTGGAGCCACCGCGACACACCCGACTCCGGCGTCTGGTGTCCAAGGCCTTCACCAGACGCTCATCCGAGGCGTTTCGTCCCCGTCTCGAGTCGGCGGCGGATGCGATCCTGGACCGGGTCCTCGAATCGGGGACGCTCGAAGTCATCTCCGGATTCGCCACCCCCATCCCGGTGGCGATGATCGCCGAACTGATGGGCATCCCCTCATCTGACCACCCCCAACTGGTCGAGTGGAGTCACGCTATTGTCAAAGTATTCGATGAAAGGGTGACCGCCGAGGAGGGGGCTGTCGCCGAACAGGCGACCAAGGACTTCGTCGCCTACTTGGAGGCACTTCTCGCCCGACGTAGGGCGGATCCGGGCGACGATCTGGTGAGCGCCATGCTCGATGTGGAAGAGGAGGGCGACACCCTCGCCGACTCCGAGATCGTCTCCACTGCCATCCTCACCCTGAACGCGGGCCATGAGGCCACGGTGCACGCCATCGGCAACTCGCTGTTGGCGCTGGCCAACGATCCGTTGGCTTATAGCAAGCTGGCCAGGGGGGATGCCGATATCTCATCTGCCGTCGATGAGCTGCTGAGGTATGACTCGCCGCTGCAGATGTTCGAACGTTGGGTCCTCGAGGACACCGAGATCGCCGGTCGTCGCCTGAAGAAGGGAACCAAGGTGGGTCTGCTATTCGGCTCGGCCAACCATGACGAGGAGGTCTTCGGCTCTCCAGAGACGTTGGATCTCACCCGGGCTCCGAACCCACACGTGTCATTTGGAGCGGGCCTTCACTACTGCGTCGGGGCACCCCTGGCCACGGTGGAGCTGGAGGCGGCCTTGGGTCGATTCGCCGCCCGGGTGGCCGAGATCGAAATAGAGGACGTGTCCGACCGGATCGAAAGTCTGGTCTTTCGTGGCGCGGGCAGGCTCACTCTCGGGGTGAAGGCGGCCTGAAGCCCAACTTATCCGCCGGTGGTGGAACTGGTGGTGGTCGGGGTAACCGGTCGGCCGATGACGGTGATCTCGTCGATGGCCAACTCGTCGAAGCGGTTCTCCTCGACGATCTCGGCGTCATACGCCGACACGATGGTGAGGTCGAGCTTGGCCGTGTTAAGGGCCGAATAGCGGACCACCTGGGTCCCCTGTTGGTCGGCGAGCTCCACCGGGACCGGTGACAACGAGTCCTGCGCCGAGATGGTCACGCCCCTGGCCCGGTAGTTCTGACGGAATCGCGTGGTGTCTTCGATGTTGGTCCACTGGATCTCGGTGATGGCCATGGGCTCGAGGAAGGTGAATGTGATCGTGACCTCGCCCTCCTCGAGAAGCACCTCCTCCCAGCTCACCTGGTACTCCTGTGGGGTTCCCGAGGTCAAGTTGGCGCAGATGAGGCTGCCTATCCCTTCGGGGACACAAGTCTCGTCGAGGATCTCGATCGGTCCCGGCTCCACGATCACCGGCAAGGTGGTCGATGTGGTGGTGGTGCTATCCGCTGCCTCGGAGTCCTCACCGGTGAAGATGTTGAATAGGAGGGCGATGATGATGACTCCGAAGAGCAGACCGCTGATGGCCAATGCCGCTCGAACCCCGGCGGTTGCCTGGACCGCGGGTCGGGGCGCGGTTGGCAGAGGTCCCTGGCGGAGCCGGGCCCCGCACTCCTGGCAATGCCGGTTGTTGGGTGGGTTGAGGGCGCCACACGATGGGCAGTTGACGTCCCGGCTCCCTTCGGCGTGCCCCTCACCGGCCGCGGCGGCGCCTTCTGGTGGCTCGTCGAGGGAGAACTCCTCATATGGGCCCTCAGACGACCGAGAGGGGCCGTCTGAGCTGACGCTGATCACGTGGCCGCCGGCGCTGGCTCTGGGACGGGCCCGGGGCCCGGTGCTCATGGGGTCGAAGAAGGCCCCACAAGACGGGCAGAACTGCTCGTCATGTGCGACTTCCTCACCGCACTGCTCGCAAGTCTGTGAAGCCACTTCCCTCCTTCAAGGGTTTATTGTGCCACGGCATGCTGGTCCTGGCCGTGAGGACATATGAGCCGTGGAGCTTGGGAACCATCCTGGGAGGGCTGGTGCTCTCGGCTTTCCTCCTAGGGGTCTTGATTCTCGCATTGCGACGTGTCAATCGTTAACTCAATATGCCAGTTTCTTCCACATTTCACTGCGAATCGTGCGGTTATCGATCACCGAAATGGATGGGTTTCTGCCCCCAGTGCGCCTCTTCGGACCCGCTGACCGAGATCAGCGGGCCGGCGCCGTCATCCACTCAGCGAACGGCCAGGGCAGTGTCCATCTCGGAGGCCAGGTCCTCGCAGATGGAAAGGCTGACCACCGGTTGGCCTGAGCTCGACCGTGTGCTGGGCGGGGGGCTGGTGCGGGGCTCGGTGGTGCTGGTGGGCGGGGAGCCCGGGGTGGGAAAATCGACATTGCTGCTGCAGATGGCAGGCGGACTGGGAAGACACGGGGCGCCGGTGATTGTTGCCAGTGCTGAGGAGTCGTCCCAGCAGGTGGCGATGCGGGCGACTCGTATCGGAATCGCCACCGAGGGGGTGGACCTCGTCTCCGATGACGATGTCGATGCCATCATCGCCCTGGCCAGATCGACCGACCCGGCGGTACTCATCATCGACTCGATACAGACCGTCGGCGTTCCCGAGATCCCATCGGCGCCGGGAGGTGTGGCACAGGTGCGGGAGAGCGCCGCCCGCCTCATCAGGCTGGCCAAGACGACAGGCGTGGTCTTGGTGCTGGTGGGCCACGTCACCAAGGAGGGTGGGCTGGCCGGCCCCAAGATCCTCGAGCACATGGTGGATGTCGTCCTCTACCTGGAAGGGGATCCCGATCGAGGGCTGCGTGTTCTGAGGAGCAACAAGAATCGTTTCGGGGCCACCCATGTCGCCGGGATGTTCGACATGGCTGGCGATGGCTTGATCGAGGTAGACGACCCGTCGAAGGTGTTTCTCGATGGATGGGAGTCGGCCGTTCCCGGCACCATTGTCTATCCCGCGGTCGAGGGAAGGCGCTCGGTGCTGGTCGAGATCCAGGCTCTGGTTGCCCCCACCAACCAGGCACAACCCCGCCGCTCGGTGCGCGGGCTCGACCCGGCGCGAGTCAATCAGGTGATCGCCGTGCTCGACCGCCATGGGGGTGTCGACATCCAGGACAAGGAGATCTACGTGAACGTCGTCGGTGGCTGGCGCCTGGACGAGCCGGGGTGTGATCTCCCGGTGGCACTGGCTCTGGCCTCCTCAGCCGGGAACCAGCCACTGGGGCGGGTGGCGGCGTGGGGCGAGGTGGGGCTTGCCGGAGAGGTGCGCGCGGTTCCCTTCGAGACCCGACGCGTGGAGGAGCTCAACAGGATGGGTCTCGACCACCGGGTGGCGCCGGGCGGTGGGGAGCCGATGCGGCTGGCGGACGCTCTGCGAGAGGCGGGGCTCTGATCACAGGTGATAGCCTGAGCGTCGTGGGCGGTCCATCGATGAGTGAAACCTTGGAGCGCCTGGCGCCTGGCACCGGGATGCGTCATGCGTTGGAGCGGATAATCCAGCAGAGCAAGGGTGGGTTGCTGGTTCTCGGTTACAACTCGAGTGTGGCCGACGCCAGCTCCGGGGGTTTCAAGCTCAATGGCGTCGCGTTCACGCCGGCCCGTCTCTCCGAGCTGTCCAAGATGGACGGGGGGATCATCCTCGACGACACCTGGTCCGACATTCTCTTCGCCAACGTCCACTTCGTGCCCGATGGTTCGATACCGACCGACGAGACGGGGGCCAGACATCGCACTGCAGAGCGTCTGGCTCGGGAGACGGGTGCACCGGTGGTGGCCGTGAGTGAAGGTCGGCGTGTGGCCACCCTCTTCTACGGTGATCAGAAGATCGAGTTGGCCACCCCAACTGAAGTCGCCGCCCATGTCAATCAGGAGCTGCAGAGTCTCGAGCGGCTCCGGGGGCGACTCGACGAAGCGGAGAACCGTCTCAGCAGACTGGAGGTCACCGGTCTCGCCAGCTACCGCTCGGTGGTGACCGTGGTCCAGCGGGCTGAGCTGGTGGAACGTCTGGGGAGGGTGATCAGGGACCGCACCCGCACTCTTGGCGACGAAGGGCGGATCTCCACGTTGCAGCTCAACGACCTGCTCTCTGGAGTCGACTCCGTTGAGCGACTGGTGCTCAACGACTACATCAAGCCGTTGCGTTCCAGCTCGGTGGAGAAGGCGCTGGCCCGGCTGGACGAGCTGTCGGGCAGTGAGCTCGAGGATCCGGCAAGGGTGGCGAAAGAGCTCGGCTTCTCCGATCTGGACGATCCCGCCGATGCGCGCGGTCACCGACTTCTCTCCCAGGTGGGGCGGCTCCCCGACTCCGTCCGTGAGGACATCGTGCGTCACTTCGGGTCGGTGAACAAGCTGCTCCGGGCATCAGAGGACCAGTTGATCGACGTGGAGGGAGTTGGCGAAACCAGGGCGCGGCAGTTGCTCAACTTCTTCAAGCGTCTCGAAGCCGCCGCCCATGAGTGGGAGCCGGTGCTGGATTGATCCGGCCCCGCGGTACACTGCGCCACCGTCCATGGCCCAATCTTCCAAGTACTCGGTAGGGGACAAGGTGGTTCATCCCCAGCACGGGGCGGCCACCATCCAGAAGAAAGTACGCCAGACCTTCGATGGGACCAGGAAGGACTACTTCATCCTCGACATCGCCACCGAGCAGTTGACGGTGATGGTTCCCTTGGAGCGTGCCGACGACCTGATTCGCCCCGTGATATCCAAGACAAAGTCGCGTGAGGTCCTTCGCTCGCTGAAGGGTGAGCCCGAGGAGGCCGGTGCCAACTGGAGCCGGTGGTACAAGGTCCTGAATGAAAAGATGACCTCAGGGGACATCTTCCAGGTGGCCGAGGTGGTCCGCGATCTCTCCTATGCCCAGCAGACCAAGGGCATAAGCCCAGCCCTGAAGCGGATGTTGTCCAAGGCGCGGCTGACGTTGAGCTCTGAGCTGGCCTTCAGCCTGGAGGTCGACGAGGAGGAAGCGATCAAGAAGCTCGACAGGGCTCTGCCCAAGGTAGAGCCGGTCGAGGAGTGATCCCCGGCGGAGACTCCTCCGGGACCCGTGTCGGGTGGGGTCTCGACGTTCACCCTCTGAACGGTGATCCACCTTTGAGGCTGGGCGGGGTGGTGGTGTCCGAGACCGAAGGTGTGTCGGCCACGTCAGACGGGGACGTGTTGGCCCACGCGGTGACCGACGCCCTCATGGGAGCCTGTGTCCTCGGTGACATCGGCGAACACTTCCCTTCCGAGGACCCGGCCCTGACGGACGCCGACTCGATGATCTTCCTCCGGCAGGCGGCGACCATGGCCACCGCAGCGGGATGGCACACCGCGCACGTCGATGTCACCGTGGTTGCTGAGAGTGTGCGCGTGGCCCCGCACCGGGACGAGATCAGCCAAAGGCTGGCCGATGCCCTGGCGGTGCCTGTCGAGGTGGTTTCGGTCAAGGCGACGTCTACGGATGGCCTCGGGTTCATCGGTCGGGGGGAGGGCATCGCGGCGATGGCGGTGCTCACGGTGAAACCACTGACCCCATGACTTTCCTCTCAACTGCCGGGGGCGAGCGCTAGCTGTCCTCTACAAGACGCCAGGGTGGAGGAGCGGGTTCCGCCGTCCGGGGTCCTAGTCTCTCCCGCCATGATCCGGGTTCACAGCACGATGGACCGCGCCCTCGTCGACTTCGAGCCGCGCCAAGAGGGCAAGGTCGGGATCTACGTGTGTGGGCCCACGGTGCAGTCGGAGCCACATGTCGGTCACGGGCGATATGCAGTGGCATTCGACGTCATTCGCAGGTACCTGTCGTGGCGTGGCTTCGAGGTGACCTATGTCTCCAACGTCACCGACATCGAAGACAAGATCATCGCCGCCGCCGCCGAGGCAGGGGAACCGGTAGATGTCCTCGCCCGGCGAATGGCGGATAGGTTTGGCAAATGCTTCCGGCTCCTGGGTGTCCTTCCTCCCGATATCGAGCCCAAGGCGACCGAGCACATACCCGAGATGCTTGGCCTCATCCAGCGGTTGTTCGATCGTGGCCTGGCCTACGCCTCCGATGGCGACGTCTACTTCTCAGTGAAGAAATTCCCCCGGTACGGGCAGCTCTCCGGCCGGCGTCCGGACGAGTTGAGATCGGGCCATCGCATCGCAGTTGGTGAGTCGAAGGAGGATCCTCTCGATTTCGCCTTGTGGAAGGGCGCCAAGCCCGGTGAGCCGCACTGGGAGTCGCCATGGGGGGCGGGCCGTCCCGGGTGGCACATCGAGTGCTCGGCGATGGCCGAGGAGTACCTGGGGGAGGGTTTCGACATCCACGGCGGCGGACTCGATCTGGTGTTCCCCCACCACGAGAACGAGGTGGCCCAATCCGAGGGGGCTTCGGGCGGCACCTTCGCCCGCTATTGGCTGCACAACGGGATGGTCAACCTGGGCGGGGAGAAGATGTCGAAATCGACCGGTCTGATCGTCGATCTGGAGTCGATCCTGGAGACCCACGGCGGCAGGGCACTTCGATTTCTCTACGCACGGGCCCACTATCGATCACCCATCGACTATTCCGAGGAGTTGTTGGCAGATGCTGCCGAGGCCCTCGATCGTCTCGATCGCTTCCGGGATCGGGTGACGCCGGGTGAGCCCGATGCCGATGCCATTCGGAAGTTCGCCGAGGTCATGGACCAGGACTTCGGCACTCCCCAGGCGGTGTCTCTGATGTTCGACCTGATCCGTGAGGGGAACCGGATACTGGATGAGGGTGGTGATGCCTCGATGTTGGCCGGCGCCGTGGAACAGATCGTGGGGGTCTTCGGCCTGGACGACGCCAGCGGCCCGAGGATCACCGGGGACGGGCTCTCCGACAGTGAGATCGAGGAACTGGTGGCGGAGCGTGACCGTGCTCGGTCGGAACGTCGCTTTGTCGACGCCGACGAGATCCGTGATCGGCTGACGTCTGCCGGAGTGACCATCGAAGACGGGCCAGATGGCACCCGCTGGCTACGGAGATAGGGTCGAGGGAGTTCACGCCGTGGCCGAGGCCCTGGCCTCGGGCCGCGTTGAACAGCTATTCGTCGAACGTGGCCGAGCCTCGCGGCTCAGCTCTCTCCTCACACTGGTCGACGACAGGATCGTCACCCTGGTGGATGATGTCCGGGCTATGGCCTATACGGACGCTCCACAAGGTGTCGTGGCCCGTTGCCGGGCCATTCGCCCGGTCACCCTGGAGTCTCTCGCTGAAGGCGCTGCTGCGGTCCTGGTGCTGGATCACCTCGTTGATCCACACAATGTGGGTGCCTGCGCACGAAGCGTGAGGGCCGCCGGAGCCACCGGCATGGTGGTGTC
>CAZSOF010000118.1:0-5162 GCA_964607685.1 uncultured Acidimicrobiaceae bacterium
GCGGAGAAGAGCGGCCGGCTCCTCAGGGTCGAGACGTATCTGATTGACCTGGTCTGCCCGCACCGGGATGTGGTCGGCGGCCAGACGCCATGTCTCGCCATCAGCGGAGAGCTCACAGGAGACCCATCCCGGGGAGTTCCCCTTGAAGTGCGTCGTGTCCACCACCAGGTGCTCCACGGTCCCGGGGAGACCCAGACGCACGATCACCCAGTCGTGCCCCTCGTCGCGACGCCGCCTCGTCTCCCAGCCGTCCCACATCCCGGCGGGGCGAGTCGGACGCAGCAGATTGGAAGGGTGTGAGTAGTGAACATCCGACGCGTCCACCACCTCTCCGCCGGCCACCGCCCCAGCGAGGTCGACAACGGAATCGGAACACACCAGATGGGTCGCCGGGATGGGCCCACCCTCCACGCGAAGCCGGGCCACGCCACCGTCGGGGAAGATATTGAGGCGCACCAGGGTGACCCGATGGGGGTCGGTCACCTCGAATCGGGCAACCGAGTCACCGCTCAAGTCGGTCATGGGGATCAACTCGGCCCACTCCGCGATCTCGGGATCGTCGACCCCACAGCCGTCCAGGGAGAATTGCTGGGGGAAGTTGCCGGTGAAGTGCGAGGTATCGACAACGACGCTCTCGATCCGACCGGGAATGCCGAGACGCATGACACACCAGTCGTGACCGGGGTCTCGACGGCGCCGCGTCTCCCAACCGTCCATCCATTTCCCTCGATCGGTGTACTCGTCCTTGGCCACCGGTGCCTCTGTGGCGATCAGGTTGCGCGCCGGTGCGAAGAACTCGTCGTTGCACGCCAGCACCTCTCCACCGGCACGCTCTGAGATGAGATCGATCATGATCGGATCAGCATCCTGCCATGGCCCTCACTGACCGTGTCGCCGTCGAAGACGATGCGCCCGCCGAGGAGGGTTCGCACGACAGAGCCCCGAAGACGCATGCCCTCGTATGGAGTCCCGGGATGTCGATGCAACAACTCGGCCCCCCTCACCACTGTCTCCCCGTCGGGATCGAACACCACGAAATCGGCATTCTTACCGATCGCAATCGACCCCTTCCGATCGTCCAACCCTGCCAGCCCGGCCGGGGCCGAGGCCAGCCAGGCAGCCAGAGTCTCATAGCTGATTCCGCGCTCGGACGCCCCGGTCCAGACCACCGGCAACCGCAACTGCAGCGAGGAGATGCCACCCCAAGCCGTTGCGAAGTCGCCCTTCTTCTTCTCCGGTGGGGAGGGACTGTGATCGGACACGACCATCGCCAGGGCACCGGACACCAGACCCTCCCACAGTTCTTCGCGGTGCTCTCGATCCCTGATGGGAGGGGCGCACTTGAACTCGGTTCCGGTCACGTCGGCATCGGTGAAGGTCAAATAGTGCGGACAGGTCTCACCGCTGAGCGTCATCGGCGCGCCTCTGATCGCCTCCACGCCGTCTGCCGAGGACACATGCAGGATGTGAACCGAGAGGTCCAGACTGGCCAACTCCTCGATCGCCGATGCCTCTGCCTCGGGAGGCCGGGAGTCGAGATAGCCCGCATAGCCGGGACCCGGCTCACCCAGGGAGCCGGGCGATTCGGCATGGACGAGCAAAGGAACGTCGAGGGTCAGGTCCCCCAGATCCGATGCCTCCATGGGGGGAAATTCGGGCACTCCGGAGTCGGTGAGGAAGACCTTGAACCCACAGACCCCGGCTTGGGTCAAAAGAGGGATTTGGCCCTCAGATCCAGGCACGATGCCACCCCAGAACGCCATATCCACGGATACCTTTTCCCCGGCAGCCTGGCGTTTCTGCTCCAGAGCCTCCACCGACGTCGTTGGTGGAATGCAGTTGAGCGGCATGTCCACCATCGTGGTGGTGCCTCCGGCGGCGGCAGCTCGCGTCGCGGTGACGAACCCCTCCCACCCGGTCCGGCCGGGCTCATTGACATGAACGTGCGAGTCGACGAGCCCGGGCAGGATCACCAAGTCACCAAAGTCGTGATCAGCGAGCCCGTCACCGATTTCCACCACGAAACCAGCCTCAAAGCGGACCGTGGCTGGTCGAACCTCGCCGTCGAGGACGACCCGTGTAGACCGCAACGAGGTCATCGAACCACGCTACCGAGGGTTGAACTTGTTAGGTTGTACCGATGGCCATGGAGGCATCTCCGGAGAGAATCGTCAACTATGCGTTCCTCCTCGGCGGGATCACGGCCTTCATCTTCGGCATAATCCTGGTCGTGCGTCAGGACGCCGCCATTGGAGTGGTGGCTCTGTTGTTGGGGCTGTGGTGGCTGATTCAGGGTGCGTTCCTGATCTTCTCGGTGTTCATCGATCGCACCGACATGTGGTGGAAACTCATCATCGGAGTCATAGGACTCACCGCCGGTCTGGTCGTCCTGTCCAACCCGGTCCAGACGGGTGAGTTGTTGGGCAGCGCGCTGGCGATCTTTCTGGGAATCGTGGGGATCGTCGGGGGCTTCGTCGCTATCTTCGGTGGTCTCCGTGGCGGCGGTCTCAGCGCCATTCTCTTCGGGGTGGTGAGCATCGCCATCGGTGTGTTGCTCATCTTCTACCCCCAGGGCTCTTTCACCGCGATGGTGACGATCGTCGGAATCATCCTTGCCGTCGAAGGTGTAGCCGCCATGTTCTTCGCCATAACGGCCAGGTGAGTTTCCGCTGATTCCCGGGCATGTTCGGCCCCTGTTACCTTGGGTTTCGCAGTAGGTTCCAGGAGTCGACATGGCAGACCTTCTATCCCGACACAACGACGTGCTCGCCCCGGTGATCGGTTTCAGCACCGATATCCATGCGGTATCGGCAGACGGCATCTGGATAACCGATCCCGATGGGAATCGCTGGGCCGACTTCGCCTGCGGCACTGCCGTCACCAATCTGGGTCACAATCACCCAGCGGTCGTCCAGGCGGCCCATGAACAGCTCGACAAGCTCATGCATTCGGGAGCCATCCTCCGCTATGACTCCATCGTCGAGGCCGCAGAGCGTCTGCGGGAGATCACACCGCCCGACATAGAGAAGTTCGCCTTCGCCAACTCCGGCGCAGAGGCTGTCGAGGCGGCGGTCAAGCTGGCCAAGTACTCATCCGGCCGTCAGGGCGTCATCGCTTTCAGGGGGGCATTTCATGGCCGCACCATGGGCTCGGTCACCTACACGACTTCGAACGCGAAGTACCGGGACGGGTATCACCCGGTTCTCGGCTCGGTGTTCGTCGCCCCCTTCCCCCACCCCTATCGCTGGGGAACGACGGAAGATGAAGCGATCGAAAGGTCCCTCCACGAGCTGAGGATGATGTTCAAACACGTTGTCACGCCAAAGAACATCTCGTGTTTTCTCGTAGAGCCGGTGCAAGGTGAAGGTGGCTATTACCCGGCTCCATCGCGTTTTCTCGGTGAGCTCAGGGCGATAGCCGACGAGCACGGCATCCTCGTCGTCTACGACGAGGTGCAAACTGGATTCGGGCGCACCGCGGAGTGGTTTGCCACCGACCACTTCGACGCCAAGCCGGACATCATCGCGCTCGGAAAGGGGATCGCCAACGGATTACCACTCTCCGCCTATGGCGGCCCTGCGGGCCTCGTCGACGCCTGGCCGGTGGGTGCCCACGGGACGACGTTCGGCGGCAACCCGGTGGCTGCAGCGGCTGCGTGCGCAGTCATGGACACCATGGGCGATCTGCTCCCTCATGCCCGCGAGATGTCGGCCCGAGCCTTCACGCGATTCGGCGAGATGGCCGAGCGGCACGAGACGATCGGTGACGTCCGTGGTCTAGGGCTGATGATCGGCGTCGAGCTGGTGACCGACCGCGGATCGAGAACACCGGATGCCAAGGCCTTCAACCATGTTCAGGCTCATGCGCTGGATCGCGAGTTGATCATCATCTCTTGCGGCCCCGACGGGAACGTGATCCGCTTCATCTCGCCGCTGATCGCAACCCTCGATGAGCTCAACTGGGCACTCGACATCGTGGAGGAGGGCCTGGAGAGCTGGGAATCGGCCTGACACGGGCTCAACGGGAACCGATCGATCACGCAACACATGCAAACCGCCATGAGACACATCGGTCTGGTCGTCACACTCGCCCTGGTCCTTGCCGCATGTGGTGAGGAGGTGAGTGGGCCCCCGAACGTGGTTGGGGATGACGAGCCCCTGCTGCAGATCACATCCGAAGGGGGGTTCGTCCCCGTCGAAGTCGCTCTGAGCACGGGACCCCGACACACCCTTCTCGGTGACGGACGTCTCATCTACACGGGCGCCCAGATCGCCATCCACCCGTCTCCGCTCCTCCCGCCTTACTTCGTGGTGTCGATCAGAGAGGATCAGATGCAGACCGTGCTCGATCTGGTCGCGGATATCGGTCTGCCCGAGATGGAGGACGAGGTCGACGACAGCGCGGCCAGCTTCGTCGCCGACGCATCCACGGAAGTCATTCGCTACTGGGACGACAGTGGCGAACATCGGCTCTCCGTCTACGCGCTCGGAATCGAGGAGTCGCCGTCGGCTCGCAACCAAGCCTTTCTGGACCTCATGGCGGTGATGGATCAGCTGGCAGTCTCGGAGGGAGCGGAGGAGTATCGAGGGGAACGGGTGCGCGTGCTCGCCGGCACCGGGTTCGTCGACCCGGAGGTCGCGGACGTCCGGGGCTGGCCACTGGAGGCGACCGACTTCACCGATTGGGAGACCCTTCCCAACGGCTGGTATTGCACGACCTATGGGTCTGACGTGCTCACGCTGTTCGCGGACGCGACATCGGCCACCCAGTGGCAGCACCCCGACGAAAGGGTGGCAGTGGACCCTCTAACCCTCTTGGTCCGACCCCTCCATCCCGGTGAAACGGACTGCCCGTGACGACCGATTCTGCATTCTGTGAGTAGAAATCGCGGTACAGCTCAGGCGGTCTCAACCATTGGATGCAACGATCAGCTCGCCACCACCGGCACCTGGGCCATGGCTTCGTCGATGGCGGCCTGGGGGTGCTCGTAGTCCTGGAGGGATCCGTCCAGGTAGGCCTGGTAGGCGGCCATGTCGAAGTGACCGTGACCACTCAGGTTGAAAAGAATCACTCTCTCCTCACCTGCCTCTTTGGCTCGTTCCGCCTCCAACATGGCCTCGGCCACGGCATGAGTCGGTTCCGGTCCGGGAATGATCCCCTCG
>CAZSOF010000118.1:5262-7588 GCA_964607685.1 uncultured Acidimicrobiaceae bacterium
CCGGTGCAGCCGATGATGACGTCGGGCGTCTCCTCCACCATCGCCATCTGCTTCAGAGCCTCCTCCCCGACCACGGTCTGGTGTAGGAGAACATGGTTGAGCACCGACCCAAGGGAGTACTTGACATCTTCATTGGTGGCGGCGACTTCGATCGCCTCGGAGATGGCGATGCCGAGACTCCCCGGGGTGTCGGCGTCGGCTTCGAGGACCTTCCTCCCGTACTGAGTGTGATCCGAGGGTGAGGGGTAGATGGTGGCCCCGTAGGTCTCGATGATGGCGCGGCGGTATGGCTTCTGGTCGTAGGACGCCCGGACCATGTAGACCTCGCACTCCAGCCCGAACAAGGCGCAGGCGAAGGAAAGCGCCGACCCCCACTGTCCAGCGCCGGTCTCGGTGGACAGTTTCCTCACACCCGCCTTGGCGTTGTAGTAGGCCTGGGCCACCGCGGTGTTTGGCTTGTGCGATCCGACGGGGCTCACGCCCTCGTACTTGTAGTAGATCCGTGCCGGGCCACCGATGGCCTTTTCCAAACCGTGGGCCCGATATAGAGGGGAAGGTCGCCACAGCCGGTACACCTCACGGACCTCCTCCGGGATCTCGATGCGGCTCTCACTCGATACTTCCTGAAGGATGAGGTCCATGGGGAAGAGCGGTGCCAGGTCGTCGGGGCCCACCGGCTCGTGAGTGCCCGGATGGAGCACCGGTGGAGGTGGAGACGGAAGATCGGGGATGATGTTGTACCAGTGTGTGGGAAGCTCGGCTTCCGGGAGAACGATCTTGGTGGCCATGGTCGCCAACCCTACGCCTCGGCGCGATCCCGCGCAGCGAGGAATCTGGCGTACCCTGTGTAGACGTGACCGCATACGCTCTCATCACCCGGCGGATGCTGCTCAAGGACATGGGCAGGGCAGGCGTGGCGGTCATGGTGCTGGGAACCGCGGCCTGTGCCACCGAGTCCACGCAGAACGCCACCCCTACCGAGGAGCCGGGGACGGCCTCGACCGAGGGCACCACCAGCTCCACCGCTGCGAGTCAGCCGGCGACGACCGAAACCACATCTGCCGCCTCGCCCGGAGAAGACACGTCGAGCGGCTACGACTGGCACCGGGTCAACCTCGGATTTGTCTCCGCCTACATACTCCACCGCGGCAGTGAGGCGCTCGTCGTCGACACCGGTGTCGCCAACAATGAGGCCTCGATCGAGGCGGCGCTGGGCGAGATCGGCCTCGGCTGGCCCGACGTGAGCGGGGTGATCATCACCCATAAACATCCGGACCATCAGGGATCCCTCGAGGGGATATTGGCCGCCACCGATGAGGTTGTTCCCTGGTTTGCCGGCGCCGGTGACATCGATGCCATCACCGCCCCCAACCCCGGGACCGCAGTCCACGACGGAGAGAGGCTCGGTGGCCTGGAGATCATCGAGACTCCAGGTCATACACCTGGTCACATATCGGTCCTGGACCTGATAGCCGGAGTCCTGGTCGCCGGTGACGCCTTGAACGGTTCCGCCGGTGGTTTGATCGGAGCCAGCCCGGACTTCAGCGAGGACATGGACCTGGCCAACGCGTCGGTGGTCAAACTGGCCAGCTTCGATTACGAGGTCGCACTCTTTGGCCACGGCGAGCCCGTCCTCGAAGGGGCCTCGGGACTCGTGGCCGATCTGGCCGCCGGAGTCGGCAACGCCTGAGCTTGGAATTCCATGACGTCCTGGCCGGAATCGTGGTGCTGGTTGGTCTGGTCGGGATCGTCCTCGTCTTCCTCCCCGGTCTTTCGCTTCAAGTAGCCGCCGTTGCGATTTGGGCTCTAGCCGAGTCGACGGTCGTCGGCTGGGTGCTCCTCGGGTTGGTGGTGACTCTGGCCGTCGCCGCCACGATCCTCAAATACCTCTTTCCGAAGCGACAGATGAAGGAGGCCGGCGTGCCGGGATGGGTGCTCGTGGTGGCGGTTCTGGTCGCGATCGTCGGGCTGTTCGTCCTGCCTCTCATCGGGGCGCCAATCGCATTCGTGCTCACCATCTACATCTTCGAGCGGACCCGACTCGGGAAGCGTCAGGCCTGGCCTTCCACCAAGACGGCATTGAAGGCAGTTCTGACCTCGACCGGGATCGAACTGGCCGGCGGGTTTGTGATCGTCGTGATTTTCGTCGCCGGTGCTCTGGTCACCTGACGACGTCAGGCTTCATCCGAACCTGCTGACTTTTCGGCGATCTCGGATACGATGTCGGCGTTGGCCAGGGTGGTCACGTCGCCAAGCTGGAGGTGCTACGAGAGTTCTCGAGGGCCTGAGTCATGTCTACTCCTCTTCCATCACTGGGTCCGTGGAA
>CAZSOF010000119.1:0-7588 GCA_964607685.1 uncultured Acidimicrobiaceae bacterium
ATCAGAGCGGCACCAGCCAGCCGGCTACCCATCAACAACGTCTGTATGAAGGACAGCTAGCACGCTCGTAGGCACCCTTCCGGCTCGGCCCCTGGATATGCCTCCAGACGGAGGCCCATGGTCCTGGCGGAGCCACCCTCCCTCGGATCAGGCATCTGCGTCGTCTCGACGCGCAGAACCGGGACTCGCAGCAGAGTCCCGGTCCCGCCATCGACTTCTATAAGATCCAGAGGAGAGCGAACGTTACGGCGCCGCCCAGGGCCGCCAAAGCGAGAATCGTGGAAACGACAACCCGCCACGACCACGCTGAACCTTCCACGTACTCCATCCGAGCGAAGAGCCCGAATGCTGTTATCAGCAGCAGGCCGGCTGCGATGAACATGGCGAAGTACCAACCCTCGACAAGCCCACCGAGGAACCAGTCAGCCGGCGCGTAGTACATCCACGCGCCGACCCCAGCCGCCAGCACACCAACGATCCCCAGCACCCACTCGGTGATGTAGGACCGCGCCGGCATTCGGGTGACCTCCGCTACGGGCTGCTCGCGAAGTGCTGTCACGAAAGGTCACCTCCTTTCCTGGATGGCCTACTGCGACCATCCAGTTCGATCATCAGCCCAGGAACGGGGGGATGCCAGGGTCGTTAGACCCAATTCGGGTGTGGCCCTCAGGGCAGGTAACCGTGTTTCGCGGTGGCAAACCCCTCTGTGAGACGCGGCAACACATCGGTCACCTCTCCCACGATCCCGTAGTGGGCAAACCTGAAGACCGGCGCATTGGGATCCCGATTGATCGCCACCACCGTCGCCGCCCCCTTCATACCCACAACGTGCTGCAGGGCCCCGGAGATGCCACAGGCGACGTAGAGCCTGGGTCGAACGGTGGCACCAGTCTGACCCACCTGAGCAGACCGTGGGGCCAGCCCGGCTTCCACCGCCGCCCTCGAGGCGCCCACCCGGCCCCCTATCTCGCTGGCGAGCTCCTCGACGAGATGCCAGTTGGATGCACTGCAACCGGCTCCGCCCGCCACCACCACGTCGGCGTCGGCCAACCCAACCTCGGCGCGCTGGAGGCTCTGCTCCACAACCACGACCGAGAGGTCGCTCTCGGTCAGCCGAACCGGGAGCGAGTCCACCTGGATCCGGCGCGGACTAGGCACAGGCGGGAAGACACCGGGACGGACGGTGGCGATCTGTGGTCGGGCCTCCGGGCACAGACACGTCGCCAGAACACCGCCGGCCATCGCCGGCCGTACCTGATGAAGCAGGTTGCGATACGTGTGGTCTCTACGAGCCCAGTCATCGATGTACAGATCGGTGCAGTCGGCGGCAATGCCGGTGTCGAGCATCGCCGCCAGTCGCGGAGCAAGGTCACGCCCGGTGGTGGTGGCGCCCATCAGGACGATGTCAGGCTCCCGCTGTCGGATAGCATCGGCGATTATCCGAGCCTCCGGACCTCCGAGATAGAGGTCCAGTCGGTCGTCCTCAGCGGCCAGCACCGCGTCCGCCCCAAAGCGCGCCGCATCTTCGATCGCCAGGTCCAGATTGGACCCCACCAGCACAGCCGCCACCGATGTGCCAAGTCGGGAAGCCAGGTCGACCGACTTGGAGATCAGCTCAGTGGAAACCGGGATCAGGTGTCTGTCCCTGGTCTCACCGACCACCCACAGCCTTGGAGTGACGTGCGTCGGGGCTGTGGCCGTGGGCGGTTCCTCGGGCTCCCCTGGCATCTCGGCCGACTCGTCAAGCCTGGCTCCGTTTCTGAGAAGAGCCACCAGGTCTTGAATCGTGAAGTCGTCGTCGACAAACCGACACCGGGTCTTGGGCAGGGGCACCATCTCCATATGCGCCACCTTGGTGGGCGACGCCTTCAGCCCGACCATTGTCTCGTCGAGAGCCAGGTCATCGGCTGTCAAGATGACGATGTCGGCGCGTTCACCCCTTCTTCGCCCTGGCAGTGTCGGGTAGCGGGGCAGGAACCCGGTTTCGGCCACGGTCAACACGGCCGGCAGCGGCAGTGATCTGACCTCGTAGCCACCCTCCACGATGCGGCGCACGACAAGTCTTCCCCCTTCGAGATGGGCATCCTCGCACCCGGTGGCTACCTCCAGGCCAAGACGCTGAGCCACCTGAGGGCCAACGTGACCCGTCTCACCGTCGATGGCCGTGGTCCCGCACAGGATCACGTCGGCACCTCCAAGATGTCGGATCGCGGCAGCCAAGGCGTTCGCCGTAGCCCAGGTGTCCGAGCCGGCGAAGAGCCGGTCATTCAGAAGCACGCCTCGATCGGCACCGAGCGCGATGGCCTCCCGAAGCGTCGACTCGGCCCGGGCGGGCCCCATGGAGATGGCGTACACCTCGTCCGCAACCTGCAGGGCAGCCTCGACGGCGTGGAGATCGGCAGGATTGGTGATGGCTGCTGCCGAGGCACGGTCGATCGTGCCGTCGGGTTTGGTCCCCACGTTTCCGGCTCGAATGTCGGGAACCTGCTTGACCAGGACCATGGCACGCATAAGAAGCCACTCACTGGTTGCGGTCAGAGCACGCAGCCTCATGCTGCGTCCACCCAATCATCATCGTGTGCTCGTGCTTCGCGCAAGGGTCGTTGGACCCGAGTCGGCATGGCGTGGCCTGTGCGGAGCCCAGTCCGAGTGCGTGCCACTTTCCCGAATCATCTGCAATGTGCGCATTGCTGGAACTCGGGTCTCGGGGCTCATCGGAGCGGACACGTAGGCTGGCTTTCGGTACCGAATTGGAGGTGTGCGATGGTGAAGGTGAACGTGGACAACTTCAGGGCGGCGGAAACAGCGTTGATGTTTGACAATCAGTTGGCCTTGTCAGGCGGGATCAACCCACTGGTTTCACTATCGGGCACCTACGGCTGTCGACAACCAGCCGGTGATACGCATGAATCGGGACACTCTCTACAGCGCCGCGGTGGTTGACGTCCGAGATGGCGGCACGATCACGATGCCTGAGGTCGGTGACCGTTATCAGACGGTGATCGTGATCAATGCGGAGCACTACATCAACCGTGTGTTCAGCGAGCCTGGGACCCATGAACTCACGGTCGAGGATCACGGATCGGAGTTTGTAAACGTCGTGGCTCGCACCTTCGTCGACGCGACCGATCCGGACGACATCGCAGAGGTCAATCGGCTCCAGGACGGTCTGACCCTCGACCTAAGGTCGTCAAGCCCGTACACGCATCCCGATTACGACCCGGAGAGTCTCAAGTCCACACGAGAAACCCTCTTCACGCTGGGTGAGGGAATCGGCAACACAGAGCGCACTTTCGGTGCTCCATCGGAAGTGGAACCAACGCGGCATCTCATTGGAACAGCCCTCGGCTGGGGAGGACTCCCCGAGTCTGAGGCCTACTGCTACGTCGAGAGCGAACCCAGAGAGGTAGGCCGCTACACGTTCACTCTCAAACACGTTCCGGTGGACGCCTCTTGGTCGGTGACGATCTACAACAGGGACGGCTATTTGGAATCAAACCCCTGCGACTCCTACAACCTCAACAGTGTGACCGCCCAGGCCGACAGGGACGGGTCAGTCGCGCTCAACCTCTCACCCGAGAGAGGAGACATGGCCAACTACCTCTACATCATGGACGGATGGAACTACGCCCTACGCCTCTACAAGCCCCGACCTGAGGTCATCAACAAGACCTGGAGACCTCCAACCCCACAACCCGTCGACTGATCCACGGGTAACCAGCAGGGGGATGCGTAGGTGCGCTTTCACCAGATGAATCCCAACCCAATTCCCAATCGCCATGACGGGGATGCGATGTTCGCCATACTCTTCTGGCGGCCCAACCCAACGGCAGGCTGGCACCAATCCTGCGGATCCTTCTGGAACACGCAGGGTTCATCTAACCGAAAATCGCCTCTTAGCTGCATGGTTAGGATCGGCTGGTGCCCGCCATCGAAGTCATAGGCCTGGTGAAGCGCTATGGCAACGTGACAGCGGTCGATGGCGTCGATCTCGTAGTAGAAACCGGCGAGGTGTTCGCCCTGCTCGGCCCCAATGGCGCCGGGAAGACGACCACTGTAGAGATCCTCGAGGGGCATCGCCCGGCCGACCAGGGAAGGGTGCGCGTCCTCGGATTCGAGCCCGCCGAGGGCGGTCGCAGGTACCGGGAGAGAATCGGCATAGTGCTCCAGGACCGGAGCGTCGAGCGAGAGCTCACGGTGAGGGAGACGCTGACGCTCTACGGGCAGATGTATCCGACGCGCCTCGAGCCCGACCAACTGATCGCCATCGTTGGCCTCGAGGAGAAGGCAGATGCACGTATCAAGACCCTCTCCGGCGGCCAGCAGCGCAGACTGGAGTTGGCGCTCGGTCTGGTGGGCGATCCGGATCTTCTCTTCCTCGACGAGCCGACCACGGGATTCGACCCGTCGGCGCGCCGCCAGGCGTGGGGGGTCCTGGACAATCTCACGGCTCTAGGCAAAACCATCCTGCTGACCACGCACTACATGGACGAGGCGCAGCACCTGGCAGACCAGATAGCGGTTATCGACCACGGTCGCATCATCGCCAGGGGCAGCCCGGATACCCTCGGAGGTAGGGCGGACGCGCGGGCCATTGCCCGGTTCCTTCTGCCTGAAGGGGTGAGCGTCGAGGACCTTCCCCTCCCCGGGGCGAGGGTCTTCGACGGCCGGGTTGACCTGGAGCTGTCATCGCCGACCGAGTCCCTGCACCGGCTCACATCATGGGCGGTGGAACGCGGCCTCGAGCTGGATCAGCTCCAGGTCGACCGTCCCTCGCTGGAGGACGTGTACCTGGAATTGACCCGTGACGACTGAGACCCTCGCTCGGCCTTCCGTGGGCCAGCTGGCATGGCGCCAGTTCCGCTATCAGAACAAGGTGTTCTGGCGAACCCCGATCGCTGCCTTCTTCACCGTGATCTTCCCTTTGATGCTCTTGGTGCTCTTCACCGCGATCTTCGGCAATGAGGTCATCGAAGGCTACGGGATCACCACCTCCCAGTTCTTCGCTCCTGGATTGGGAGTGTTCGCCGCTGTGTCCGCCTCGTATACCAATCTCGCCATCGGCACCGCAATGGCACGGGACAATCTGATATTGAAGCGTGTCCGCGGGACCCCCATCCCCCCATGGGCCTACATGACGGGGCGTGTGTTGTCAGCCATCTATCTCGCCTTCATCGCAATCACCCTGATGATGGCGGTCGGTGTCGCGTTCTACGGAGTTCAGATCTATGCCAGGACTCTCCCCGCCGCCATCCTCACCTTCTTCATCGGCGTCGGCACGTTCTCAGCGCTCGGCATGCTGATAGCGGCCATCTCCCCCAGCGGCGAAGCGGCTCCGGCGATCACGAACGCCACCCTGCTTCCGATCGCCTTCGTCTCCGATATCTTCATCCCTATCGAGGACCCGCCTGCCTGGATGGAGTTCGTGGGCGATCTGTTCCCGCTCAAGGCCTTCGCCGTCGCCTTCCGCGATGCCTTCGACCCCAACCTCACCGGGATGCAGTTTCACTGGTCCGAACTGGGGTATCTCCTGCTATGGGGTGTAGCGGCGACCCTGCTCGCGATCAGGCTCTTCAAATGGGAGCCGACCACCACCTCGGGGACCCGGCGACAGCCACGCTCCCCGTGAGGGGAGTGAATGCATGGCACCCGTATCATCAACCACGTGACCGGCCTCACCAAGGAGGAAGTGGCGCGGGCCTCAGGAGTGACTGTCGCCGCCACCAGTCGATACATCGGATCGGGCCTCCTCACCCCGGACTCGTCGGGAGCCCTCAACCTTTCGGACATCGCCCGGGTCCGATTGATCACGTCCCTGGAGCAAGCGGGTCTGTCATTGGAGGAGCTGAGTGAGGCCATAGCTGCCGGTCGCTTGTCCCTCTCTTATGTCGATCAGCTCATGCCCGAGCCTGTGCGGCTGGTCACCGCCCAACCAGAGATCTCAGAGCTCTCCATGGAGTGGGAAGATCGGGTTGGCCCTGTACTCGGACCCCGTCGTGGCCCCGACGAGCCGATCCGCGAAGACGACCTCGCCATCCTCCGGCTGTTCGCCCGTGCCTTGGACATCGGAATCCCGGCCAACCGCCTGGGGCGTCTGATTCGCGCCTTTGCGCTGACCGCTTCACGGCTGGTCGACTTGCAGCGAGAGTTTGTGGACGAGGTCCTGCTGGAGCCCGCCATCGCCGGCACGGGATCACCGATCGCAGCCCTAGAAGCAACCTCCAGCACTCGACTCGAGTATCGCAAGATGGGCAGGGAGTTGATCAGACTGCTCATGGACAGATTCGTCGATGACGCCATCTTCAGGAACCTCGTCTCACTCACAGAACTGGCTCTCGAGGAGAGCGGTGTCGGACCAACCCGATCCGATGAAGCTGTTGTCTTCGTGGACATGAGCGGATACACCCGACTCTCTGAGGAACATGGCGATGAGATAGCTGCAGCACAGGCCTCGCTCTTGACCGCGTATGTCCAAGACCTATCCAGGGTTCACGGATGCCGACTGGTCAAGTCTCTCGGCGACGGTGCCCTGATACATGCCCCCGACGCGTGGTCGGGACTCAACCTGGCGCTGGAGGCAGTGGACGGGGCAGTATCCCGGGGTCTGTGGCCCCTTCACGCCAGCATCAACATGGGGCCGATGGTGCAACGCGACGGTGATCTGTTCGGGACCGTGGTCAACGTCGCCTCCCGTGTCGCTGCTGAGGCCGAAGCAGGCCAGGTTGTGACCACCAGCGCGGTCATGGAACACCTGGCTTCGACCGACCCCGGTGTCGCCTTTGCTCCATTGGGTGAGCTGGCGCTGCGCAACGTGGGAACACCGGTCGCCATATTCCGCGTGAGCCGGGTCTGACGCAGAGTCGGTGAAGTCGCAGTGGCGCATTGGAATTTCCGTCAGCGGTTGGACCCCTTCGAATCGTCAGGATTCGAGCGCGGGTGAGCCAGATCCCGAGGATCGGCTCCGGAGGTGTTGGCTCCCCGGCCATCACCGCAGTGAGTTTCTCCTGACAGCGACGCACATTTCGTGTAGCTTGGGCAAGCCGACCACGGAGAGTGAGAACTGTGCGCCGACTGACAGTGCTGACAGCGATGGTGGCTTTGCTCGCCACCGCTCTGCCTGCAGGCGCTGTCAGCGAGCGCGGGGCGGAGAAGGGCAAGCCTCCCGTGGTCGCGGGTCTTCAATCTGTGATCGTCGAGTTGGTCAACGACGGCGGCAATGCCCGATCTCTCGTCGATGACGTCGTGTCACGGTACGGCGGACGGCGAGGTCTCGTCTACGAGTACGCCATCTCAGGATTCTCCGCCGAGCTGCCCGCGGCCGCGATCGAAGAGTTGGCCAACAACCCTCACGTGGTCTCCATCACTCCGGACGAGGTGCTCTCGATCGCCACTGTAGGTGAAGACGAACCCACGGGCTTCGACCGCATCGAAGCAGACCTGGTGCCAAGGTCGTCGTCGAACACGGACGTCGACGTCGCCGTTCTCGACACCGGCGTCCGCCTCTATCACCCCGACCTCAACGTGGTCCAGGCCACCGACTGCACCTTTGGGATCAGCACGTGCTCTGGGAGTGGGAGCCTCGACGATC
>CAZSOF010000120.1:0-1251 GCA_964607685.1 uncultured Acidimicrobiaceae bacterium
CAGATGCCCCGTTATTGCCTCCCTGATCACCTCGGCCTCGGTGACACCCCGTAGTGCCGCCACGCGCTCGATGGCGGTCTTCATCTCATCGGGCAGATAGATGGTGGTTCGCCTCATGCCATATATAGTGCCATATATGACCAGGCTGTAACTGGCAATTGGTGATATGCCGGCAGTAACCAGGCACCCCAGGGCGGTGGCTACCCTTCTCCGCCGGTCATGCCACGACGGATCCTCATCGCCAAGCCCGGTCTCGATGGACATGACCGTGGCGCCAAGGTCATCGCCCGCGCCTTGCGTGATGCCGGTCATGAGGTCATCTACTCCGGTCTTCACCAGACCCCATCACAGATCGCGGAGACCGCGGTGCAAGAGGACGTCGATGCCGTGGGTCTCTCCTCTCTGTCGGGTGCCCACAAGACCCTGTTCCCCCAGGTTGTGATGGAGCTGGCCAAACGCGATGCCGCCGACATCATCGTCTTTGGTGGCGGGGTGATACCGGAGAGCGATCTGCCCGGACTCGCAGCGGCCGGAATCGCCACCATCTTCACCCCCGGAGCCCCCCTCGACGAGATCGCGGCATGGGTGGATGCCAACATATCGGAGCACTAGGGAATCATGAAGATCCACGAGCACCAGGCCAAACAGCTCATGGCGGCACGAGGGATACCGGTCCCCATGGGGCGCGTGGCCCGATCCGTCGATGAAGCCGTGGCTGCCGTCAGACCGCTAATCGAGGAGTCCGGGAACCCGGTTTTGGTGCTCAAGTCCCAGATACACGCCGGAGGGCGGGGCAAGGGTACCTTCAAGGAGCATCCCGACATCCGCGGGGTCAATGTCATCAGCGCAGGGATCGAGGGAGGGCCATCGGCTGCCGAGGAGGAGGTGAGGGGGCTGGCGCAGCAGATGTTGGGCAGCACGCTGGTCACCGTCCAGACCGGCGAAGAGGGTAAGCAGGTCAACCGGCTCTATGTCGAGCAGGGCGTCGACATCGCCCGGGAGCTCTATCTGGCGGTTCTCCTCGATCGAGCCTCCTCGCGCAACATCGTCATGGCCTCCACGGAGGGGGGAGTGGAGATCGAGAAGGTGGCGGAGGAATCTCCGGAGAGGATCCTCCGCGCCGAGATAGACCCTGCCATCGGTTTGGCCGCATTTCAGGCAAACGAGTTGGCTCATGGTCTCGAGCTCGACTGGGAAGCCGCCAAGAACTTCTCGAAGTTCGTGAAGGCCCTGACCGACATGGCAACGGCC
>CAZSOF010000120.1:1351-7583 GCA_964607685.1 uncultured Acidimicrobiaceae bacterium
ATGGACACCATCAAACACGTTGGCGGCGAGCCGGCGAACTTCCTCGACGTTGGTGGTGGGGCCACCGCCGACCAGGTGGCTACCGCCTTTCAGATCATCATCAAGGACCCCAACGTCAAAGGCATATTCGTCAATATCTTCGGGGGGATCATGCGCTGTGACATCATTGCCACCGGCATTGTCGAGGCGGTGAAACGCGTTGGCCTCGAGGTGCCCCTGGTGGTCCGTTTGGAGGGCACCAACGTGGAGCTGGGAAGAGAGATCATCGAGGAGTCCGGCCTGGAAGTGACCAATGCCGACAGTTTGCGTGATGGCGCAGAGAAGATCCTGGCCTTGACCCGTAGCCGCGGAGCGAAGCCCGTATGAGCGTCCTCATCGACAAGAACACCAGGGTCCTCGTCCAGGGTCTGGGCAAGACGGGTCAATTCCACACCGACAAGGCCATCGCCTATGGGACGCAGATGGTGGCTGCGGTCCACCCGTCGCGGGCGGGGACCTCGTTCCACTTCGAGGGTGAGACAGACCACTCAGGCGTGCCCGGAAGGGACGACAGGTACTCGGTCGACCTGCCGGTCTACGCCACAGTGAAACAGGCGGTGGGAGAAACCGGGGCCAATGCTTCGGTGGTGTATGTACCTCCGCCTTTCGCCGCCGATGCCATCATGGAGTCGGTGGCCGCTGGGCTCGAGTTGGTGGTGGCGATAACCGAGGGCATCCCGGTTGCCGACATGGTCAAGGCCAAGCGGTACCTGCAGGGCACGAGGACGCGGCTCGTCGGGCCCAACTGCCCGGGGGTGATCACTCCCACCGAATGCAAGATCGGCATCATGCCTGGCTACATTCACCAGCGGGGAAGAATCGGTGTTGTCTCTCGTTCCGGCACACTCACCTATGAAGCCGTGCACCAGCTGACCCTCCTCGAGCTGGGCCAGACGACAGCCATCGGCATCGGCGGAGACCCGGTGAACGGGACCAACTTCGTCGATTGCCTGCAAATGTTCGAAGAAGACGACGAGACGAAGGGTGTGGTGATGATCGGTGAGATCGGCGGCACGGCAGAGGAAGAGGCGGCCGAGTTCATGAAGACGGAGATGACGAAACCCGTGGCCGGGTTCATAGCCGGGACAACCGCGCCACCGGGAAAGAGGATGGGTCACGCCGGCGCCATCATCAGCGGCGGCAAGGGGACGGCCTCAGCCAAGATCGAGGCCATGACTGCGGCCGGGATCGTCATCGCCGACACACCGTCCGACATAGGGGAGGCGATGGTCCGTGCTCTCGGCTGAGAACCTGGCGGCGATCGAATCTGAAGGAAGACGACTCGGCTCCACGGGGCGACGAGACCCGGGCCGCTCGGTACCTCAGTATCCGGGGTGGACCTTGGCAGATCTGGCGTCGCACACTGCCTCGATTCATGCCCGGACGTCACTCATCTGCCATGAATTGCCTACGGAGCGAGTCTCAGCCCCACGGCTCCCGGAAGGGGTGGACGTCTTCGACTGGTACGAGACGACCCTGGACGAGATGCTGGCCGCCCTGACCGAGGCCGACCCCACCGCCCGTTGCTGGGGGTTCGGGCCCGATCCGAATGTCGGTTTCTGGGAGCGAAGAATGGTGATCGAGACGGGGGTCCATCGCTGGGACGCGTTCGGGGCATTCGCCGGGGAAGACCGGCTGCTGGATCTGGTGGCCTTGTCCGGTCTCGACGAGTTCAGTGACATGTGGCTACCTCACCTCGGTGATGTCCAGACTCTTCTGGTGAGGGCCACCGACGTCGATCGATCCTGGGTCTACGGGGACGGCGAGCCGGACGCCTCAGTGGAGGG
Organism: uncultured Acidimicrobiaceae bacterium; assembly: GCA_964607685.1. GTDB lineage: Bacteria > Actinomycetota > Acidimicrobiia > Spongiisociales > ZC4RG35 > JANQRA01. The sequence goes on from CAZSOF010000120.1 coordinate 3,178, forward strand.
GACAGTCTCGGATTTGTATCTTCGTCTCGTTTCCCGGCCATCGCCTGTCGCGCTCCCCTCGGACTGGGCGGACGCCATCGACGGATTGGCTCCCCCACCAAAGAGATAGAGCGGGTCGATCGCTCTCTACTTAGAATCCCCTGAGCATGGGTTGGATAGTCCTGATCGTGGTCGTGGTCCTCATCGCCCTGCTGGTGGGGATGTACAACAGCCTGGTTCGTGACCGCAACCGGGTGGACAATGCCTGGTCCCAGGTGGATGTCCAGCTGAAACGTCGCTACGACCTGATTCCCAACGTGGTGGAGACGGTGAGGGGTTATGCAACACACGAGCAGCAGACCTTCGAGCGGGTCACTCAGGCCCGGAACGCGGCTCAGGCAGCTCGAGGCCCGGCCGAGCAGGCAGAAGCGGAGAACTTCCTGACATCGGCCCTGCGTCAGCTGTTTGCGGTCGCCGAGGACTATCCGGAGCTGAGGGCATCGGAGAACTTCGCTGGGCTCCAAGAGGAGTTGAGCGAGACCGAGGATCGGATAGCGATCAGCCGGCAGATCTACAACGACACGGTTCTCACCTACAACAACAGGGTGCAACAGGTGCCGACCAATGTCGTGGCCTCGGTCTTCGGCTTCCGCGAGCGTGAGTTCTTCGAAGGCGGAGACGAGGCCGAGGAAGCCCCAGCGGTCGAGTTCTGATCTTGAAACGCCTGGTCAAGGTGCTGGTGGCCACCTTCATCGTGGTCGGTCCGGTCCTGCCCGCGTTTGCCAAGTCCTTTCACATCTCGGGAGCCGATGTCACGGTCGAGGTGGAGCCCGACGGGTCAGTGCTCATCACCGAGGCCATCACCTTCGATTTCTCAGGGTCCTTCTCGGGTGCCTACAGGGACATCCCGTTACAGGGAGGAGAGTCATTCGAGCTCATCTCGGTGGCGGACGAGCGGGTGACTTATGAACCGGGTGGCTGCGCGTGGCTGGGGTGCTCCTCGCCACCAGGAACCTATGGGCTCGACGAACAGCCGGGTCTGGCACGGGTGGTCTGGCACCATGCGTCGCAGGACGAACTGCGCACCTTTCAATTGGTCTACAGGCTCCGTGGTGTCGTCGCTCTCTATGAAGATGTTGCCGATCTCAACCTCCTGGTTTGGGGGGACCAATGGGCGGTGAGGGCAGATCGCGTCGGGGCTGTGGTCCGGCTGCCTCCGGGCGCCGCGGCCGGAGACGTCCTGGTCTTCGGTCATCCATACGGCATAGATGGCGAGACCTCGCTGGGGGGAGATGGCGTCTCGCCGAGTCTTCAGGCCCATGATGTCCCGGCCTATCAGTGGGTGGAGATGAGGGTGGTGTTCCCTGCCCGGATGTTGAGCGGCGCCGAAGCCGTGAGACGTGTTGCGGGCAGCGGTCTCGACATCATCATGGCCGAGGAGGACCAGTTTGCCGAGGACGCCAATGACGCACGCCAGGCGGCACGCAACGGGGTTATCGCCGGGGTTTTGGCCTTCGTCGGCTTTGTCGGAGGCCTCGGTGGTGTGGTGTATCTGCGTTTCGGGCGAGAGCCCCGGGTCGATTACGACAGGGAATACGAGCAGGAGCCCCCATCCGACCTGACGCCGGCAGAGGTGGGGGCGCTGGTGAGCCAGGGGGCGGTTTCCGAGAAGGAGTTCACCGCAACCCTCTTCGATCTGATAAGACGGGGGGTCTTCACCGCCGAGCCGTCACAAGTGCAAAAGGTCACCTGGGCCGGTATGCGCACCGAGACCATCACCGACCTGGTTTTGGCTCTCACTGACAACGAGACGGGCCTCCGGGACTTCGAGCAGTCGGTTCTCACCGTGATGCGACGTGCCGTTGGGGAGGGTCCGCGCCCCCTACACGAGTTGAACGAGGCGGTGGCCGACGATCGCACGGCGAACGCCGAGACCTACAAGACATTCCGCGAGCGGGTCCTGGGGGCGGTACGCCGCGGCGGCCTGCTCGACGACTCCGGGCACACGATCTCGTGGCTGGTGAGGATCGCGGCCATCGTCGCCGTGGCCATCGCCATATTCACCCTTCCCAGCCTGTTCTCCGAGCAGGCTGGTGGGGATGCCTTCGTGACGTTGCTCGTGGCGGGGATGATCGGAGGTGCCGTGGTGTTGTTCATCTTCCTCGGTTTCCGTCGCGTCCGGACACGACGCACCAAGGCGGGAGCTCTCGAAGCGGCGCGGTGGATCGCATTCCGCAACTACCTGAGGGACTTCTCCCGACTCGAGGAGGCCCCTTCGATCTCGCTCGATCTATGGGACCGTTTCCTGGTGTATGGGATCACGTTCGGCGTTGCCGAACAAGTGCTGGAACAGGCCCGGCTCCATGCGCCGGCGGAGCTGGAGGAGGTTTCGACCATCTACTGGTACGGCAACTATGGGTATAGCGGGGGTCACACGCAGAACGCGTTCGTCGGGCTGGAATCGGCGCTGTCGGGCGCATTCACACCACCGTCCAGCTCGGGTGGCGGCGGCGGGTTCTCTGGCGGCGGCGGAGGGGGCAGTGGCGGTGGTGGTGGTGGGGCGTGGTAGCCCCACATGGCCTTGCCTGATCAAAAGCTACGTGCTGCCGAGATCTGATGCCATGGCAACGCGATGCGCTCACGGCTGGAGGAGGTAGAACGCCGAGAACCTGTTCTGAATGGACTCCAGGGGCTGGAACGAGGTGAACCCGGCCCTCCCCGCGTATTCCTCCGCCAGCTCCCGGCCCCAAGCCGCGCCCAGTCCTGCGCCACCGTGAGCCAGAGACTGGGTCATGCACAACATGGTCGAGACGCCATAGAGCAAGGCGCCACGGTCGCTGAGATTCTCGTCGAGCCGACTGCTGGCGTTGGGCTCCATCATCAGATAGAGCCCGTTGGGCCCGAGTGCCTCCCGAATCCTGGTCAGGCCGGCCAGCGGGTCGACCAGGTCGTGAATGACATCGAATGTCGTGATCAGGTCGAACGGCGGCTCGAGAGGGATGGCGTCGGCCGAGTACTCCTCGAATTCGACGTTGTCGATCCCCTCGCCGCGACTGCGAGCCACGCTCAATGCGTCGGGTGAGACATCGAAACCGGTCACCTGTGAGCCCGGATAGGCCTCGGCCATCAGGATGGCCGCCGTTCCCGACCCGCATCCCACGTCGGCAACACGGATTCCGGCCTCCAGGCGATCGACGAGACCGGAGACCGCGGGGAGCCACCGGGTGCTCAAGAAGACCCTTTGCGAGGGGCTATTGCCACGGTCGATGCCACGGATGATCCCATTCCCGAACTCCTCGAATCCGACACCACCGCCGTGGACCGTGGCGCGGGATATGCCCTCGATCTGAGCCATCAGCGATGGGATCATGTCCAGCCATCCCCCCATGAAATAAGGGCTGACCTCGCTGGCGAGGAATAGAGCATGCTCCTGGGGGAGACGAAAGATTCCACTGTCGGCGTCGTACTCGACGACACCCGCCGCGGCCAAGCCGGACATGATCTCTCTGACATATCGGGTATCGAGCCCTGCCCCTTGGGCTATGCCCTCGACGGTGCCCGACTCGTGCTCACCCAGCCACGCGGTCAATCCCGAGCGGTCGGCAATGGCCAGCAGACCCATCGTCGTGGCGCCGGAGGCCAGACCCACGAAGCGTTCCAGGAATGATTCGATTCGGTCACGATCCATGGTGGGTCAACCTAACGGCACACCCTCTTTGATGGTCCTCCAGACGAGGTTGGCACCGGGGCGGTAAGGGATGTGCGCCGGGTTCGGTGCATCCAGAATCACCAGGTCGGCCGGGCACCCGGTCCCGATCCTCCCCGTGTCCTCCAGGCCCAGGGACTTGCCTCCTCCCAGCGTCGAGGCCTCGATCGCCTGATCGACGGTGAGGCCCATCTGAACCACCGCCAGCGAGAGGATGGGTGCCATGGACTCGAAATAGGAGGTTCCCGGGTTGCAGTCGGTTGCCAGTGCCACCGTGCAGCCGGCCTCGATGAGCATCGGCCCCGGCGCCTGGCGGCCACGCAGGGTGTAGGAGGCGCCGGGCACCAGGACGGCGACCACACCGGCTCGAGCGAGGTCGGTTGCGTCGTCCTCGGTGGCGTGATCGAGATGGTCCGCGGAGACGGCACCCAGCTCGGCGGCGAGGCGCGCTCCGCCGGAGTGTCCCAGCTGCTCGGCGTGGACCCGGGCGCCGAGACCCAGTCTGGCGCCGGCCTCGAGGATCCTCCTTGCCTCCTCGACGCTGAAGACCCCGTCCTCGACGAAGACATCGCAGTAATCGGCGAAGGGGGCCACGGCCGGCAGCATCTCTTCGATGACGGCCTCGATGTAGCCCTCCCTATCGGTTCGATACTCCATGGGAACCGAGTGAGCTCCGAGAAAGGTCGTCTTGACGCTGATCGGGAGCTCGTCTCCGATACGA
>CAZSOF010000121.1:0-7572 GCA_964607685.1 uncultured Acidimicrobiaceae bacterium
CCCGGGACGGGACACACCCGAAGCCATACGAAGCTTCCTCGACAATTTCGACACCCGATTCGTGGGGCTCACCGGAACTCCCGAGGAGTTGGCAGTGGCCCAGAGTGCTGCCGGTGTCCCCGTCGCCGAGCTGGTCGGTGAGGGGAGCGACTACACGGTGGGCCATGCCGGCTGGGTCATCGCCTATGCCCCCGACGGGTTGAACTACGCCATCTACCCCTTCGGTGTCCGCCAGAGCGAGTGGGCCAACGATCTCCAGATCCTCGCCGCCCTGACCGGTGAGGAGGGTGAATAGCCAAATGCGAAACATGGGCTCGACTGCATTGCTGCTGGTTATCGGCTTGACGGTGGCAGCTTGCGGAAGCGGCGGGTCGGGTCTCGAGGTCTCCAATGCCCGGGTGGGAGAGCCGACCGGGCCCCACGCCACCCTGTACTTCACCGCGACCAGCAACGGTGAGGAGGACCGCCTGATCTCTGCCACGACAGACGTGGCCACCTCGGTGGAGTTGCACGAGAACGTGATGAATGAAGACGGCACGATGATGATGCATCCGCTGAGTGGTATTGATCTTCCAGCCGATGGCTCCCTGGTCCTCGAGCCGGGCGGCTACCACTTGATGTTGGTCGACGTCGACCGTCTCGCCGCGGGAGAGACCATCGACGTCGACCTCACCTGGGAGAACGCTGGGGCGATGACCATCTCCGCCGAGGTGGTCGAGCCTGTCGACGTCATTGAACATGGGGGGTAGATGGCTGCTGGTGCTCCTATTGTCCTCGACGGCGGCCTGCTCCGACGTCGACTCGGTGTCTTCAGGAGCCGAGGTGGCGCGAGAGGTGGGGTGCTTTGCGTGTCACACTGACACGGACACGGACATGGCTCCGACACTCGAGGGACTATGGGGCACCGAAGTGACGTTGGAAAGCGGGCGTACCGTGAAAGTTGACTACCAATACGTGACCAGGGCGATAACCCTCCCCGATGCCGAGGTCGTGGCGGGATACAAGCCAAGGATGCCTGCGTTTGGCCTGAGTGACAGTGAGGTCGACCAGCTCGTCGAGTACGTGAGGAGTGTTGGGTGATCTCCTGGTGGTGCACTGCCCTGCAGCGACCGTGGACCTGGGAGTGGATTCCCTATCCTGGAATCTGGGCAGCCACCGTCATCCCCCTCTTCCTCTACGGGCGCGCCGTGCACCGCCATGAGGGGCCCACCGACTGGAGGAAGGTCGCCCAGTTCACCGGTGGGATGCTGGTGTTCTGGATGGCCTCCGACTGGCCTTTGGGCACTCTGGGCGCCGGGTACCTGGCCTCGGCCCACATGACCCAGTTCCTCCTCTACACGCTGGTCGCCGCCCCTCTCTTGCTTCTGGGCACTCCGGAGTGGATGGCCCGGCGGATCACCAGCCTCCTCCGGGTCGAGAGAATGGTGATATGGCTCGGCGGCTCGCTGGTCGTGTCCGGGACCATCTACAACGTCGTGCTGCTGGCAACTCATGCGCCGGCCAGTGTCGAAGTGTTACGCACCAACCAGCTGGGATCGTTCCTCATGGATGTGATGTGGGTGATGGCAGGATTGGTGCTCTGGCTACCTGTGATCTCACCTCTTCCGGAGGCCAGGGCCCGATCCGCCTGGTCCAAGATGGCGTATCTCTTCGTTACCACCAGCGTGATTGCGGTGATCCCCGCCAGCTTTCTCACCTTCACTTCGATCCCCATCTACGGGATCTATGAGCTGGCTCCGAGGATCGGTTCCCTCACCGCAGTCGAGGATCAGCAGTTGGCGGGGATCATCATGAAGATCGCCACCATTCCCATCGTTTGGTCGACGATCGCAGTGCTCTGGTTTCGGTGGTCAGCCCAGGAGGCGCAGACCGCATGATCCACTCAATACTGGCCTCGATCCCGTCACCGGCGATCAGCGACTTCCACATCGGGCCGCTTCGGGTGACCTTCTACGGAATCCTGATCATGACCGGGGTCTTCGTGGCCTGGGTGGTCACTCGGAACCGCTTCGTTGCCCGCGGTGGCGATGCCGAGATCGCGGAGAAGATCGCCATCCGCCTGGTGGCGTTTGGGTTCCTGGGGGCTCGACTCGCCTACGTGTCCACCCACCTGTCCCGGTTCGTGGGGGAGTGGTGGAAGGTGATCGCAGTGTGGGAAGGTGGGCTGGCGCTGTTCGGCGGACTGACCGGAGGGGCGCTGGCGATCTGGTTCTACTCCAAGCGCTACGGGTCGAGCATTCCGGACTTCCTCGACTCCATCGCGGTCGGTCTTCCTCTGGCCCAGGCCATCGGACGATGGGGAAACTACTTCAATCAGGAGCTGTTCGGCACCCCGACCGATCTGCCTTGGGGGCTCGAGATCGACGCCGCCCATCGACCCACCGAATACCTGGAGTTCGAGACATTCCACCCCACGTTCCTGTACGAGTCTCTGTGGAACGTCGGTCTCGCTTTCTTCATCAGCTGGATCGGCAGGAGGTACCCGTCGATGCGGGGCCGGCTGATTGGCATCTATTTCCTCGGATATGGGTTCATCCGCTTCCTCATGGAGCTGATCAGAACCGACACCACCTTCCGATTTCTGGGAATGTCGCGCAATGGGTGGGTCTCGATCGGGGTGATGATTCTGGGCGTTGCCGTGGTCTGGTGGAAACGGGTCCGGGTCGAGGAGAACACCTACACCTTGGCCGGACGGCACCTCAACCCTTGACCACACCGACAGGGCGAAGGCGGGCCACCTTGGCGGCCAGGCCCGCCATCTCACACACATCTGCCACCACGTCCACGTCCTTGTAGGCGTAGGGCGCCTCCTCGGAGAGCAGATGGACCGAGCCGGGTCGTACCGAGATCCCCGCATGCTCGAGTTCGTGACGGACCTCCTGGCCCGAGGATCGCTTCGACGCCTTCTTGCGGCTCATCAACCGTCCCGCTCCGTGGGCTGCGGAGGCAAATGCAGGATTGCCCGCGACTCCACGCAGCACCCAGGAAGCGGTGCCCATCGACCCCGGCACCAACACCGGCTGACCGTGCTCCCTGAGCTCGATGGGCAGATCGGGGTGACCGGGCCCGAAGGCGCGAGTGGCTCCCTTGCGATGTACGCAGAGCCTCGTCGGCCGGTCGTCGACGTCATGCGTTTCCAGCTTGGCGAGATTGTGGGCCACGTCGTAGACCAGATTCATCCCGGTTGCCTCGGGCGACATGCCGAGCCCGGTGGCAAAGGCAGCCCGTGCCTCATGGGCCAGGATATGACGGTTGGCCCAGGCAAAGTTGGACGCACTGGCCATGGCCGCGAGGTAGTGGCGACCCTCCGCAGACTCGATGGGCACACATGCCAGCTGGCGATCGGGGACCGAGATGTGATGGCGATGCATCGCCTCACCCATCAAGCGGAGTTGGTCGGTGCAGGTCTGGTGACCCAGACCCCGGGAGCCACAATGAATCATCACCACCAGCATGCCCGGCGCGATCCCAAAGACGCGTGCGGTATCGGTGTCATGGACCTCGTCGACGATCTGAACTTCGAGAAAGTGGTTGCCCGCCCCCAACGATCCCAGCTGGCCTTTTCCGCGGGCGATGGCCTTCTCGCTGATGGTGGAGATGTCGGCTCCTCGGGACTTTCCCTTCTCCTCGCAACGGTCCAGGTCGGCCTCCCAGCCGTAACCCGCCCTGAGCGCGGCGGAAGCACCGTCGATCAGCACCGAGTCGATCAGACGGCCTGGGGCGATCCCCCCCTTGCCGATACCGCGGGGAATCCGGCGATCGAGCTCGGACATGATTGCATCGCGATTCTCTTCGAAGTCGGACTCCTCGAAGCGAGAGGCAATCAGCCTGACTCCGCAGCAGATGTCGAACCCGACGCCGCCAGGGGAGACGACTCCCTCGGGCGTGGTGGTGGCGGCGACACCGCCGATGGGGAACCCGTAACCCCAGTGGATGTCGGGCATGGCGAAGGAGGCGACGGCGATTCCGGGCAGATGGGCCACGTTGGCCACTTGGTCGGAGGCCCTGTCCTCGCGGACCACTTCCATCAGCTCATCGGATGCAAACACCCTGCCCGGGACCAACATGCCATCCTGACGGGGAATCTCCCACAGGTACTCCGAGACCTTGACTACATCCATGGACCCCAGTGTGCCAAGTCAGCAGCGAGTTGGTTAGGGGAGGAAGCCCTGTCTCAGACGTCGAAGTACACCCGACCGAACCATCCGTCCGCTGTCTGTTCCACGGTCACGTCGTGATAGGTCACGGCTTTTATGGGAGGTCCCACCAGGTCCAGCTCCGAGGTGGGTGCACCCCCGGCGGTCACCCGCACACTGTTGCCATCGATTGCGGCGGTCTTGAAGTCACAGAGAATCAGGTCCTCCACCTCGGCCTCGTATAGCAGCTCGGACAGCACCTCCACCACCAGATCCTCCGTGGTAGGAGCACTGACTTCCACCTCGATCCTCTCGTCATGGGGGCAGGGGTCAGCGACCGCGACGAGAGCGAACATCCCGGTCGCCAGCTCGTCGATCAGGCCGGGGAGGCTCGATGCCCGGGCCTCGATACCGGTGTCCGCCGTGTGGTCGAGAATCTCGTAGGGCAACGAGCCGATAGTACGTTCAAGCTCCGGACCTTGGTGGATCATGACCGAACTCAAAATCTTCCTCAGCGGCGACGTAATGACGGGTCGTGGCATCGATCAGATACTCCGACACCCCGGCGACCCGGTGCTGTATGAGAGATGGGCCCGCTCAGCGCTCGACTATGTGGGCCTGGCCGAGGCGAGAAACGGCTCCATACCTCGTGGAGTCGACCCTGTCTATGTATGGGGTGAGGCTATCGAGCTGCTCGACGAGAGCAGCGTCGATGCCCGCATCATCAACCTGGAAACCGCCATCACCGATCGTGGCGATCCCTGGCCCAACAAGGGGATCCACTACCGGATGCACCCTGACAACGCCGAGTTGATATCCGCAGCGAACATCGATTGCTGTGTCCTGGCCAACAACCACGTCCTCGACTGGTCCTATCCGGGGCTGGAGCAGACTCTGAGCTCGGTGCGGGCCGAGGGAGCGATTCCTGCTGGAGCCGGATCGGACGCCCGGTCCGCCCGGGCCCCGGCGGTGGTTGCCAAGGCGCGAGGCCCGAGAGTGATCGTGGTGGCGGTGGGCACCGAATCCAGCGGGATCGACCCGATGTGGACGGCTGGAGAGGATCGCCCCGGTGTGTCGACGACCCGGCTGTCCCCTGATGATGTAGATGCCGTCGCCGACATGGTGCAATCCGTGGCGGCACCAGGTGATCTGGTGATTGCCTCCATCCACTGGGGCCCCAACTGGGGCTACGACTTCCCGTCATCGCATCGGAGCTTTGCCCACGACCTGATCGATCGGGCGGGCGTCCATGTGGTGCACGGTCATTCATCCCATCACCCACTTGGCATCGAGGTACATCGGGGTCGGCTCATCCTCTACGGATGTGGGGACCTCATCAACGACTACGAGGGAATCAGCGGCCATGAGAGCTACCACCCGGAGCTTGGTCTGATCTACCTGGCGAGACTGGACCCCAGGGACGGGCAACTCATCGCGCTCGACTTGGTGCCGACCCGTATGCGTCGGTTCCGTCTGGAGAGGGCCGGAGCGGAGGCCAGGGACTGGATCGGGTCACGGCTGAGCCGGGAAGGGCAGCGTCTCGGCACAGCGGTCGTCGTCTCCGGTGAGCGTCTGCAGTTGCGGTGGTGACGGGTCCTAGCTCCCCGGGATGTGATCGAGGAACCAATTCCGTGCCAAATCGGCAACCTGCTCCAGGGCACCGGGTTCCTCGAAGAGATGAGTGGCGCCGGGAACCAGGGCCAGATGACTCTCGCAACGCAGGAGGGATTGCGCCTTGCGGTTGAGATCGAGGACCACCTGATCGCGCCCACCGACGATGAGCAGCGTCGGTGACACGACCTCGGGGAGGCGTGGTCCGGCGAGGTCGGGCCGGCCACCCCGAGAGACGATGGCATGGATGGGCCGGTCCGAGGACGGCGCGGCCCAAAGGGCGGCGCCGGCCCCGGTGCTGGCTCCGAAGTAGCCGACCGGGAGGTCGGCAGTGTCGACGGCCTCACCCAGCCAGCCGGTCACGGCGTTGAGGCGATCAGCGAGCATTGGGATGTCGAAGACGTTGCTGCGATCGGCCTCTTCGGCAGGCGTCAACAGGTCGAACAACAGTGTGCCGAGACCTGATTGGTTCAGCATCTCCGCCACGTACTGGTTTCTCGGGCTGTGGCGACTGCTCCCGCTTCCGTGGGCAAAGACCACCAGACCTCGATATATCGGCTCCACCGAGAGGATCCCCGCCAGGGCCTTGGAGCCGACCGGGATCTCGATGTCCTGGGCGGTGCTCATGCCGCCGACCAGGCTACAAGTGACCGGCAGGTCAGTAGTACTCCAGGTACTCGTTCAACTCCCAATCGGTGGTGTGAGCCATGAACCTGGCCCACTCGGCCCGTTTCACGGCCAGGAAACCCTCCACATAGTCGGGAGAGAAGTCTGCGACATACCCCTTGTCATTCTCCAACGCGTCGAGGGCCTCGCCAAGGCTCTCCGGAACGTGCACGTCGGCGTCGACGCCGGTGATGCAATCCTGGGTCTCCGCCGGCGGGCACTCCAACTCCTCCCGGAGACCGCGAAGGGCAGAGAGAAGCGTGGCTGTGGCCGACACGTGGATCGCGGTGGCCCCATCGGCAATACGATGTTCGAGCCTCGTCGCCTGGCCCCGAGGTGGCGGAATGCGGACCGCAACCTGCCTGTGGTCGAATCCCCAGTTGGCGTAGTAGCCGTTGAACATCCCGGGTCGAAGCCGCTTGTAGGCGTTGACGGTCGGCGCCACCAAAGCCGTCATCGCAACGTGGTCGTTGAGAATCCCGGCGATGCAATGGCGGGCGATGACGCTGAGCCCATCGGGGTCGGACTCGTCGGCGAAGACGTTTCGTCCCTCGTCGTCCCGCAGTGAGAAATTGACGTGTATTCCGCTCCCGCCACGACTGGTGATCGGTTTGCCCATGAATGCCAGCAACAGACCACGCTTCGCTGCCACCTCCTTGGCCATCACTCGAAAGAGAAAGGCGTCGTCGGATGCCCTGAGGGCTTCGTCGTAGCCCAGAGTCAGCTCGAACTGGCCATCGTCATACTCGGAATTGACCGATTCCAGCTCGATGCCCATGGCGGCAGCGGTGTCCATGATCTCCTCGATGGTGCCGCTCGGGTCGACCGCGGTGCCGGTGCCGTACACGTACGACCCCGGGGTGTGAATCGGCTCCCATCCCCGATTCCCGTCAGGCTCGAAGAGATAGGCCTCGAGCTCGTAGCCGACCATCGGTGTGTAGCCCAGCTGTTGCCACTCGGCGATGACACGTTCCAGGATGGAGCGCGGGGCCAACTCGATCGGCCTGCCGTCCTTGGAGATCGAGGCAACCACCACCCCGGTACTCTTCTCCCACCCGGGCCGGACATCGTCGAGGGAGAAATGGGCCTCCACGTCGGGAAAGCTCTCGTGGTGGGCGCCGGGGAAGGGGATCATCTCCCGATTCAATTGCAGAGAGAA
>CAZSOF010000122.1:0-7511 GCA_964607685.1 uncultured Acidimicrobiaceae bacterium
TTGCCCCCTGACCGACTTCCTTGGGGGTCACGCCGTGGGCAGTGCCGATCCATCCCGAGACCAGTGCGGAAAGAATCAGTGCGACCTGAACCGGCCCGTCCACCGCATCCCCTCCGTAGAGCAGGAAGGCCGCGACCAGGGAAAGAGTCAATACCAGAACTGGAGTCACGGACGCCAAAACCGACGGCTCTCTGGCCTCGTTGCCATCGTCTGCCTCGGTCATCGCACAACCAACGGGTTGTCTTCACGCACCAAGTGTGGGAAGTGTAGGACACTGGCCATCCGAGAATCACCTCGCCCATTTGCTGGCGCTTCTTCCTGCTCCGGCTTGGCGTTGTTCGATTGGAGCCGAGACACTCGAGACTCCCTGGCGCCTGTCCCATCGACTAGTAATCAGCCGGTGTTGGTAGGAAGTGTCGAATTCACCCTCTTCGCCCTACTTGTGATCATTCTCGCAGGTCCGATGGTTGCCGAGCGGTTCCGGATCCCAGGTTTGCTCGGCCTCATCTTCTTCGGCATGGTCCTCGGCCCCAATGTGCTCGGGTGGCTTGGCCGGGTCGGTCTGGTGGAGGACTTGGGAACGATCGGGATTCTCTATCTCATGTTCCTGGCGGGCCTCTCGTTCAACATCCGATCGTTCTCCGAGGATCGCCGGTCTGCGATCGTCTTCGGACTGCTGGGCTTTGGGGTTCCGTTCCTCATGAGCCTGTGGGCGGGCGTGGAGCTACTCGAAAGGGAGCTCCTCGCAGCGGCCCTCATCGGTGCGATGTGGGCTTCTAACACGTTGGTGGCCTATCCAGACGTGAGGGCGGCGGGCCTCGCGGAGAATCGCGCCGTTACGGGCGCAGTCTCCGCTGGGGTGGTTGCCGATCTACTCTCTCTCCTCGTCCTGGCCGTCGCCACATCGCGAGCGGTAATCGAGATCTCACCGCTGGAGCAGATGGCCGGCCAGGTGGAAGACCCGGCACGCCGGCTCCCTCTGCTGGTCTCAGTGCCGCTATTGGTTGGATTCACCCTCTGGTTGCTGCCACGAATAGGTACGTGGTTCTTCACGAGGTTGGGGCACTCTAGGGTCCAACGGTTCCTCTTCTCGCTGGTTGGCATGGCCGCCGGCGCCTCGCTTGCCGTAGCGGCCGGTGTGGAAGGCATCATCGGCGCGTTTCTCGCGGGTCTTGGGCTCAACCCGCTGGTCCCAGCGCGCAGCGAGCTAATGGACCGGATCGACTTCGTAGGGGCAACGGTCTTCATCCCCGCCTTCCTGGTGTCCATCGGCCTCGCTATCGACCCAGCGGCATTCTTTGACCTGGACACCATCGGACTGGGCTTGCTGTTCACGGCTCTCGTCTTCGTCGGCAAGTCGATAGCAGTCGTCATCGGTGGATGGATCCATCGATACAGCCTCAACGAGCTCGGCCTCATGGCGTCACTCAGCTTCGGTCAAGCTGCCTCAACCCTCGCCATAGCCCAGGTCGGGCTGTCCCTAGGGTTCTTTGGCCAGGACGTGGTCAACGCTGCGATCTTCGCCATCGTGGGGACGGCCCTGATCACCGCGACACTGACACGGTTCTTCATCAAGCGCATGCCCAGACCGGCGCCACCTCCGGCCGCAGTGGGGGAACGAGTACTCGTCGACGCACGGCCGACGCCGTCGAATCTGCAGGTCGTGATGGACTTCGCCGGTCGCGTCGTCGCCACCGACGGAGGAGTGATCATTCCGTTCACGGTGTTCGATTCCCCCAGACTGGAAGTCGCACGCCTCAGAGTCGAGGAAGCGGAAGCCGCAGCTGCCGCCGCCGGCCATGACGCCAGCGGAATAGTTCGAGTGTCGGAGTCCTTCACCACCGGAACCCTGGAGTTGACTGCCGAAAACGAGGCGACGTTGAGCATCATTCCGTGGGCGCGACCACGCTTCGGAAGCAGCTATGTGTTCGGCTCAGATCTCGACGCATTCGGCGCCCAGAGCCCCATCCCAACGGTGGCCGTGCAGCTACTGGCTCCGTGGCGGCGGGTGGTGCTGATCCTCGCCGACGCTTCGGTCGAGTGGCATCGTGAGGACGCTCGGCTTGCGGCGGATCTGGCACAACGCGTATTGGAGCCCATCGAGAACCCGCTCCTCGTGTTCTCGCGCCATGCCGACGGGATCGAGGAACTCGGCGAGATCGAGGGAGCCGACATCCGTTTGGGCCGACCCAGTCCCAGTGAGATCCTGCAAGAGCTTCAATCCGACGACCTGTTGATGCTCCCCGCCTATGTGATCCAAGATGCTTCGATCCCGGTGCAATTGCGACTGGCGCGAAGCGTTGCCAACAACGACGTGGCGATCGTCGCCGGCCCCCACCGTATGACCGTCACACGGGCAGAAACCCGACGTATGGAGAGGATGGTGGGTCACGGGAGATGAGACGGTAGGTCGCCATCCAACTTCAACGCTCACCTCGGGGTAAGCGTCACATTGCGCCGGTGACGGAGCTCTGGCGATAGCCGCAAGGGCGGGGTCCCGATCAGTTCAACCGCCGGCTTGGTGACTGTCAAACCTGGCGGTTCGGACCCTCCAGATATGCGAATGACCCCGCTGGCAGCGGGGTCATTCAGTCGAGCGTTGGGAAACGGTCAAGGTGTCTCGCCGGGGTGTCTTAGGGCGTAGTCCTCCATTTCGCCCACTTGTGTGGCCGACTGGATGGCGACCTCGCCGGGGTGTCGGAGGGCGTGGTCATCGAGTCTGCCCACTTGGGAAACCGAATCGGCTACACCGCTCGCCCCCGGATGTCTCAGGGCATAGTCGTCGAGCCGACTCACCTGACCGATCACTGCTTGCGACTCACCAACCAGGGCGGATTTGTCTTGCCAGACGATGCCTCCGATGAGCAATCCAGTGACGATCCCCAAGGTGACCAGTAGCACTCCCAGTGCACCTTGGACTCGGAAATCCCTCGGGCTCCTGACCGTGGTGATTGCGTTGGTCCCGGTAGCCATGTCCTTCTCCTGTGTCCGGGCTCGCTTCTCGAGCCGTATGCCCCTTAGGCGTGAATCTGGGGTGAACGACTGAACATCTGCGATGAACGATGTGCCGAGCAGATGCGGGAGTTGTTCAAAGCTGCCAGTCCACAGCTGTCAGCGGATCGGGGTTGTATGAACAGAAGGTGCCGGTACGCACCGTGGAGTCCAGGTGACGCCCCAGTTCGGCGTCGTGCTCGACCAAACGACCGATAGCCGACCGGATCGCCCTGGTCACATTGAGCCGCGCCTTTTCAACGGCGGAGCCCGCTTTGCGGGCCCGACCACCCAAGCCCTCGGCCCCGGATAGCTCCTTGGTGAGGTACTCGATCTCGGAGCGAGCTCGCGCGGCTCGTTCCGTGTCGTTCCAGGCCTCGGCCTCTTCCAGTTCCTCGCCCAGATCCCGGAGTCGTCGCCGATATGAAGACCGGGCCTCTTTATCCAGGACCTCACCGGCATCGCCCAAGTCACGGACACGAAAGTCCTCAGCTGAGGCTCCCCGCCCACCCTTTGCTGCGGCCATATCCAGTACGTGTACCTCCTTGTTGGGAGTTGCCAGCAGTTGAGCGAGATAGCCCAGACCCTTGGTGTGGCGCAGTCGGAACGGGTCATCCGAGAAAGACAGAGACCAGTATTCACCTTCGCGTCTGAAGACCGCGCGATGGCCACCTTCAGCGTGCCCACGCCTCACCGACGTGCCCTTACTGTCAATGGAAGACAGCTCGTCGAGGAGAGCCGTCATTTCCAGCTCTTGGGCAGTGTCCTTGGCGGCCCCAAGAAGCTCGAGTGCTCGTTCCCGGTCCCCCGGGGCGTCACGAGCCATCAACACCTGTCCCAGGTCATGCCGGGTATGGGCGGTCCACGGTCGGGCTCCCATCCGTTCGTTTCCCTCGATTGCCGCCTCGAGGTGGGCCACGCCTGCATCGAATCGGCCGAGCGTGTGAGAGAGGAGACCCAGATAGCGGTCGACCACTCCCACACTCCCCTCGGCCCAGCCGACCGCGTGCCGACCGGCGAAGGGAAGCAGCTGCTCATAGAGGTTCGCGGCGGCCACGGCGTCGCCGAGTTGCGAACAGGTGTCGGCCGCCAGCGACATGCCGAGCAGCCACTCATTGTCCCGGTTGAACAGTCGGAAATCATCGCGGGACAGCTCATCGAAGAGCTGGTGGGCATCCTGCTTCTTGTCAGTCTCGGCGAGGAGACAAGCCAACGAAGCCCGATGCACTGGATACCAGGGGAAGTCGCGGACGGAATCGCGCACGAAGTCCTCGATCTCGGCGAGACGGCCCTGCTCTCTCCGCAAGAGAAACATGTGGAAACGCGTCGAGGAGTACTCGTCACGCGCCGAGAAACGCTTGTGCGTTGCCGATCGGATTTCCTCTTCCGCGCGGAGGAAGTGGCCTTCCAAAAGCTCGATTTCTGTACGGTTGATTTGGGCGACGAATACCTGATTCGGCTGGCGCAGGCGCTCTGCTTCTCGAACCAGACTGTCGATTGCGTTGCGAGCCTCGGCGATCAGCCCGAGATCGCAAAGGGCGGATATCTCGAAAACGCGAGCGCCCACCAAGCGTTCGAGTTGCTCATGGCGCGCGGCGACGTCCACGAACTCTCGGGCCAGTTCCAAGCGCTCCTCGGGGTTTTCCGGCCACATGATGGCGGCGCAGCGGCCTTCCAGGGCGTAGCACAGAGTTCCGGGGTCTCCTAGGGCGCGCGCAGTGCGAACTGCCTCGGCTGACAGTGCGTCGCTTGTTTCGCGGTCGGGTGAGCCGCGTAGCGCGCAGGCGAGACGTGCCAGCAACCGCACCCGCAGGTGATCGTCGGCTCCACCGAGCATCACGAGTGCATCCTGTAGTAGAGGGACCAACTCGCGATCGGCGCCGGCACGCTGCCACACGAAGATGCCTCCATAGCCGAAGGCGCCGCGCGCCAACTGCCTGGGCGCGCCGATTCGCTTGGCAAGCTGTGCAGCGCGGAGGAACGTATCTCTTGCATGTTCGTCGTCGGCGGCGCGGGTCTGTGCCTCCCCGATGTCGAGAAGTATCTCGATCCGCAGCTCCTCATCGAAGGATGGGAGCATCTCCAGTGCGGTGAGAGCCATGGTGTGAAGCCGGGCCGCCTCTTCGTAGGCCAGAGAGACAGCGGCGCTGCGGCCGGCGCGTCTGGCGTAGTCTACCGCTCGATCCACATATCCACTCGGTGCCGCTTCAAAGAAATGGTGAGCCAGCTCGGCCAGGTGGGACTCGGAGTCTTCGCCGTAAGCACTCTCGAGAACCTTCGCCGCCTCAGCGTGATGCCGCACCCGTTCGGACTGGCTGAGACTCTCATAGAGAGACTGCCGAATGAGGTCGTGGGAGAAGGTGACCAGCGTTGAATGATCGGCAGCTCTGAGAACCAGGCCGGTCTCCACGGCCTCATCGATGACGTCGATCATCTCTCGAGGGGAGAGCTGACCGAGACGACGAAGCACCTCGAAGCTGAACTCGGCGCCCAGAACCGAGGCCAATCGCAACGCCTGGGCGCTCTTGCTGCTCACATGATCGACACGACGATTTATCAGGTCGCTTATGCGGGCCGGCACGGTCAGGTCGAGCAGGTCGGCCTCGGAGAAGATGCCGAGCCGCATCTCCGTCGCATGGAGCCGAACCGCCTGCTCCAGGTACAGCGGGTTCCCGGTCGTGTCTCGAAACAGTCTGGCGACCAGGTCGGGATCCTGTTTCGCCTGAACAGCGGTCTCCACGAAAACGGCGATCTCGGGCTCTCCGAGCCCGAACAATCGAATCTCCTGGGTTGCCGGCTCCCGGGCGATCTCGTAGGCGAGATCGGTGAGCGGGTGTTCCGGAGTCAACTCGCCATGCCTATAGGTGGCCATCAGGACCATGCGCATATCGGTTATGAGACTTGCCACGAATCTCAGGAAGAGCAGTGACGGGGTGTCGGCAGAGTGGATGTCGTCGAGCACAAGGACGATCGGTTGAGATGATGCCGCACGACCGAGGAACGAGGCCGCCGAGTCGAACAACTGAAAACGAGCCGACTCAGCGTCTATCGACGGCAGTGAAGGGAGGTCCGGATACAGGGTGTGGAGCTCGGGGAACATCTGGGCGAGATCCGAGGCCCCCGGCCCCATGAGCTGCAAGAGACCCTCCGGATCATGATCTCGCAGGAGTGACCTGATGGCCTGAACCCATGGCCAGTACGGGGGTGCCCCGGCACCCTCCCAGCACCGCCCCCACATCACTCTTGCCCCCTTCTCCCGAGCGCTGGCGGCAAACTCGGCGGCGATACGGGTCTTGCCGATACCGGGTTCGCCAGTGAGCATGAACAGGCTCCCGCGACCGGCGAAGGCTGACTCGAGCCCGTTGGTCAGCATTTCCAACTCACGGCGGCGGCCGATGAGGCCCCGTTCTTCGGCCGATTCGGCGTCTCTGGGGTCTCCTGTGAACGTCACGTAGGAGGAAATCTATGCGCCGGACCCGGTACTTGTACGTGGACACGAAGAACGGCCAGCCGTTCCCGTAGTCGCAGTCAGCCTGGCTGAAGAGCACCGACCCCATCACGATTGGCTTCGGATAGCGGCTTGGTCCGGGACCTGACCTCAACGAGAGCAACGCGCCTGGCCGGCGGGGGTGAGCGATGTCACTTGCCAGAGTGGCGCGGCTTCGGTACCTTCAACGCCACATGTACACGTCGTTGGCCCACGCTCAGCACCATCACCACCCGTCACGGGTCGGCTGATAGTGGCTAGCTGAGTCAACGCAACACCACCAAGACGCCGGCCTCGCGGTCGGCGTTCTCTCGTTTCTGGGGTAGCCGACCGTTAGGCGGAAAGGCCCGACCGTGAACTACCCCAACACCAACACCATCCACCTGGCCATCCCCAAGGGCCGGATCGAACGAGGTGTCACCAGTCTCCTGGATGACGCCGGCATTCACCTCACGTCGGGAGGCCCTCGCGGATACCGGCCCCACTCCTCGGTGCCCGGTTTCGAGGTCAAGCTGCTCAAGCCACAGAACATCGTGGAGATGCTGGCTGCGGGATCTCGCGATCTCGGATTTGCCGGGGCCGACTGGGTCGCGGAGAAGTCGGCGAATCTCACCGAGCTCCTCGACACGGGGCTCGACCCGGTGCGAGTGGTGGCTGCGGCTCCGAGGTCCCTTCTGGTGGAGGGTCGCCTGCCCGACCGGCGCCTGGTCATCGCCAGTGAGTTGGAACGTCTCACCCTCGCCTGGATCAGGGCTCACGATTTGGACGCGGACTTCGTTCACTCCTACGGGGCAACCGAAGTGTTCCCCCCCGAGGATGCAGACGTCATTGTCGATATCGCGGCCACCGGGGAGACCCTGACCGCCAACGGCCTGGTGGTTGTCGATGAGCTGATGCGCTCCTCCACCAGGCTGTACGCCAGTCCAAGGGTTTTCGAAATCCCGGGCAAGAAGACTCCAATCGATGGATTCGTCCTCAGTCTTCGCTCGGTGTTGGAGGCCCGGGGACGCGCCATGGTCGAGCTGAATGTGAC
>CAZSOF010000123.1:0-2646 GCA_964607685.1 uncultured Acidimicrobiaceae bacterium
GTGGATCGACTCGACTACACCAAGGGAATCGATCTGCGAATGAGAGCCCTGCAGACGCTGCTCGAGCGTCGGCCCGACCTGATCGGCAAGGTCGCGTTCGTCCAAATCGCGGTGCCGAGTCGGGAGGATGTCGCCGAATATCGACGGATACGCAGAGACATCGAGGGTCTCGTGGGCAGGATCAACGGCGACCTCGCCGAGATCGGCCGCCCGCCGATCCACTACCTGTACCGAACCGTCCCATTCGAGGAGCTGGTGGCCTACTACCGGGCGGCCGACGTGATGTTCGTGACGCCCCTTCGTGACGGGATGAATCTCGTGGCCAAGGAGTATGTGGCCACTCGACATGACAACACCGGAGCGCTCATCCTCAGCGAGTTCGCCGGTGCGGCGGAACAGTTGAAACAGGCCCACATCGTCAACCCCTACGACCTCGACGGCCTGGCAGCCACCCTCGAGGAGGCCATCGGGACCGCCTCAGTGCGTGGCAACGAGCAGATGAAGGCCCTGCGTCGATCGGTCGCCTCCAACGACGTCTTCTGGTGGGCGGAGAGATGTCTGGGAGCTCTCGACGTTTGACGCCCCTCGAGGCGTCTCGACGTCTCATCGAGCGAGGCCCGGTTCTACTCGGTGTCGATTTCGACGGAACGTTGGCGCCGATCGTCTCTCAACCCAACCTGGCAACACCCCACCCGGGTGCACTCGGCGCCCTGGCCTCCTTGACCGGAACCGTCGACGTTGCCGTGATGTCGGGTCGGTCTCTTGCCGACCTCAAAGAGCGGCTGGGAGACCAGCCGGGTATGACACTGGTGGGAGAGCATGGCAACGACATCGGAGGAACCGCCGAAAGGAGTCCTCTGATCGAGACAGCCGGGCGTCTCCTTGACGCAGTGGCCTCGGAGTTACCGGGCTCGGAGGTCGAGTCGAAGAAACTCTCGGTGGCGTTCCACTACCGCAATGCAACATCGGAGCCGTCGCAGGCTCTGCACAGGATTCGTGATTGGGCGTCACAACAGGAGGGCCTGAAGGTCCTCGGAGGAAAGAAGGTGATCGAGCTCAGTGTCGCCCGCTGGAACAAGGGCGATGCCATCAAGAAGCTGGCTGGTGATTCCGGGATCATCTACCTCGGTGATGACACCACCGACGAGACCGTGTTCGCGGTCCTGGGATCGAACGACGTGGGGATCAAGGTCGGGCCCGGTGACACGCTGGCTGCCTACCGGCTGGATGGTGTCCCCGCGGTGGCCCAATTCCTGAGAGAGTTACGCCCGGCCTCTGGGTGATGAGCCTTCGACTTGGGTGAGGCTCAAGAGTTGTATGCGATCGGAATGGCATGATTGGGCCCATGGCGCACACATCGGACCTGCTGGACGGAATTCTGGGGACTGACCAATACCAACTGGCCATGGCCCAGGTCTACTGGAAGCAGGGGATGGCCGAACGGAATGCCCAGTTCGACTATTTCTTTCGCCGCTACCCGGACTACGGAAACCACCAGGCCGGTTACTGCATCACCGCCGGCATGGGATGGCTCCTGGAGTGGATGGAGTCGGTGCGCTTCGGTGAAACCGAGATCGAGGCCATGGCCGCACAGCGATCCACCACCGGGGAGCAGCGCTTCGACTCCGGGTTCCTCGACTGGCTTCGTGGGCATGGTGACCTCTCGGGCATGGTGATCGACGCTGTGCCCGAGGGCAGGGTGGTTCACGCCAACGCGCCGATCGCCACGATTCGCGGACCTCTGGCCATGGCACAGGTGTTGGAGACTCCATTTCTCAACCGACTCAACTACCCGACACTCATCGCAACCAAGGCGGCACGAGTCGACGACGCGGCCAGAGGGGCGACGGTTCTCGAATTCGGCATGCGGCGCGGGCCTCACAGCGGTGTGCATGCCGGGGGACGCGCCGCGCTCATCGGAGGAGCCGACTTCACATCCAACGTCGCTCTATCACACGCGGTGGGACTCGACCCCAAAGGGACCCATGCCCACTCCATGGTGCAAGCTTTCATCGCCCTCGGTGGCACCGAGCTCGATGCCTTTCGCGTGTTCGCCGAGATCTACCCGGACGAGTGTGTCCTGCTGGTCGACACGATCGATGTCGTTGAGTCGGGTGTACCCAACGCCATCGTCGTCTTCGAGGAGTTGCGCCGGACGGGTCACCGACCGGTGGGCATCAGGATCGACTCCGGCGACCTGGCTTACCTGACCATCCAGGCTGCGGTGTTGTTGAACCAGGCGGGGTTCGACGACGTCTCGATCGTTCTCTCCTCGGACCTCGACGAGTTGGTGATCTGGCAGATCCTGTCCCAGTTGGAGTCGGAAGCTTCCCGGTATGGGCTCGAGCCAGCCTCCTTGCTGGCGCGGGTCACGTTCGGGGTCGGCACCCGTCTCATCTCGTCGCACGGTGCGCCGGCCCTGGGAGGCGTCTACAAGCTGGTGGCGATCGACGACCTGGAAGGGGAGTGGGCCCCGGCGATCAAGATCTCGGAGAGCATCGAGAAGATGCCCATCCCCGGAGAGAAAAGGGTGTTCCGGGTGTACGACAACCGTGGTCTGGCCACCGCCGACGTGGTGGCCAGATCCGAAGAGTCGCCGTTCGAGAGCGATCGTCTCGACTTGTTCCATCCTCACCGCGAGGTGCA
>CAZSOF010000123.1:2746-7485 GCA_964607685.1 uncultured Acidimicrobiaceae bacterium
TCGCCGTGTTCAAGGTCGACCGCACGGCACCCACCGGCGAGGACGGTGGTGTCGAAGCCCTCCCTTGCGGCGTCGAGTGCCGTCTCCTTGACGCAGTAATCGAGGGCAAGACCGACTACCACCACCTTCTCCGCATCGCGGATCTGATCAGCGAGACCCGTTGATGATTGCTCACCGGTCACCGGATCACGCAGGCTGAAGGCTGAATAGCCGTCCTCGCCACCGACTCCCTTCTTGAGGAAGACTGCCCCATCGATCACGTCCAGATCGGGGTAGAAGGCAGCCCCAGGTGTGCCTGCGACACAGTGCACCGGCCAGATGCCACCGTCCTTCTGGAAGTGCGGTGTCGAAAGAGGGTGCCAGTCCTGGGTGTAGACGACGGTTGCCCCAGCATCCGACGCCGCGGCGATCTGGGTGTTGATGAAGTCGATCACCTCTTCGCCTCGATCTACATAAAGGCTGCCCGCCGGATCGGCGAAATCGTTCTGCACGTCGACGACGATGAGGACCGTCGAACTGTCGTACTCCATCACCACGACCTTAGGGACCTAGTGGGAGTTCTCGGTCGAAGACCGGACGGGCAATCGGCCCCGGCAGATCCCTAGGCTGACCCGCCGTGAACCAACACGCTTCGGTGGAGCCCTGGAAGCTGGCTCTCATCGGGCTGGCGGCCGGGGTTCTGGGAGGGGGGCTCGGGTTGGGTGGAGGGATCGTCATGGTGCCCCTGCTGGTGGTGGTGGGGATGGACCGTCATCGGGCACACGCCACGTCTCTGGCCGCCATCATCTTCGTTGCCGCGGCCGGAGCCATCAGCTTCGGCACGTCGGGCGAGATCGACGTCGGTGTGGGTGTCGTCGTGGGCGTCGGAGGTGTGGTCGGCTCGGTGGTCGGTGCCAGCGTCATGCATCGCATCAGCGCCAGAGCGTTGACGATCGTGTTCGGATTCGTTCTTCTCGTGGCGGCGATCCGCCTGATCACGGGTGCCGACCCATTGCCCGGGGCCACCGACTTGTCGGGTTGGGGCCAAATCGCCATCTCGGTGGGAATCGGGCTCGTCGCCGGGTTTTTCGCCGGTCTGGCCGGGATCGGTGGGGGGGTGGTGATCGTCCCGGCCAGCGTGATCCTCCTCGGTCTCACCCAGCACCAGGCGCAAGGCACGTCGTTGGTAGCGATCGTCTTCACCGCCACCGCGGGAACCTTGGTCAACTTGAGAAACCAGCGAGTCCGTCCCAGGGACGGACTCGTGGCAGGTGCGGGTGGAGTGGTTGGCTCACTGATCGGATCGCAGATCGCCCTTGGAGTCGAGGGACGCACCCTGTCGTTCATTTTCGGTTTTTTGGTGCTGTTCGTCGCTCTCCGATCCCTTTACCGAACACTCCGCCCGCAACATCAGTCGACGTGATCGGCCGCGTCGGTCTTGTCTTGCTTTCCCCTCTCGGTGGTCACGGTGGAGACAATCACTCCCACCCCGCCAAGGAGGAACACCAGAGGCCAAAACCAACCCTGAACGGTGTCGAACACGTCGAAGATGTCGGTCCAGACGGCCGGTAGCAGGAACAGCAGGCCGAACGCCGCCATCACCGAACCGGAGAGGAAGGAGAGCAAGTCGAATTTGTGCGTTTTCATTCTGTGATCCTTGTCCCGCCGTTGCGGCGAATGTCGATGTTGCCCACGTCGACTTCGGCGTCGAGGAGAACCGTCCCGGTTGGACGGTCATCCTCACTGAACGTGAGCTGTGGGTTACCCAGGCCGACCGACTCCCGGCCAGGGGCCGACACCCGACCCACGTTGACGCTGGCGTCACCTCTCAGGGCCACATCGGCCGGGATCCGTATCTCCAGATTGCCGGCGTTGACCCTGGCCTCCAGCTCGACGGTTTCGCCGTCCCAGGGAAGGTCGCTGAGGTCGATCTGCAGCGAGCCGACATCCACCGAGTAGACCTCGTCCAGCTCAGCAAATGTCTGCGGACTCACCCGGCGGTCGAAAGCGTCGGAATTCCAGTCGTATTCGAAGACCGGGGAGAACACCAGCGTCGGTAGCAGGATCGCCCCCACCAGGATCAACCAGCGTGCCCGTCCCACGAATGCGCCCACGATCAGGCCAACGCCGATGATTGTCACCCCGAGGGCGAGGTAGTGACGGGGGTCGGCGTCGATCGGAACGCCCGGGATCTGATCGAGGATGGCGAGCACCCCCATTCCGAGAAGAGCGACACCGATCGTGAGACGACCCAGAATCGAGCGATCTCGGGGCTTTGACGGGATCGGCGGCAAAATCGGCGGCGTAGCCGCAGGACGTGGTGGCTCACCCCCACCGGCGGGGGAGTCGCCGGTGTCGGTGGCCACGGGAATCTCGGTCGTTGTCACTTGTTGAACTCCCTCATTTGACCGAGAGCCGGATTCGTCGCCTGTCGGCGATTCGACTGCATCGGATCTTCCACTCTTGACCGGGATGAGTCCCGTATAAAGGAGCAAGCCGGCTACGAGTAAGACCGCCGCCCAGACGACCTCTCCAGCGAGGAACGTGAAGTTGTCGAGGACTATCACTGCGGCCAGGAGCAGCAATCCGATGCCGATCCACGATCGGACTCCGGGAGCGCCTGTGAAGAACCTCTCGGCGGGGGACTCCGTCTCGTCCTCTGATCTGAGGAACGCCCATCCCGCGGCGTAGAGGATCACTCCGAGACCACCCATGAAGGCGGTGGCCACGAAGACGACACGTGGTATCCACTCCGAGATGCCGAAGTTGTCGGCAATGCCTTTGGCGACCCCGGCCAGAACCCTGCCGTCTGTCGGCCGGATCAGCTCCGGGGAGCGCTGTCTCCGCGCAGACGAATCTGTCGCGGTCGTATCTGTCTGTTCCATGTCCTCTATTAGGCCACACGTCTCGGCATCACGGTATGGGTGACGACCCTGATGTCCCCCTGAACCGTTCAGGGAACTCCCCGATTGAGCTTCTCCATCCCCGGGGGCATCATTCACCCGTGGAATCGACTACGGAAGTGCGTTCCTTCCAACTCCATCGCCGTCGCGCGAATCGGGTTCTCGCCGGAGTGGCCGGTGGCGTTGCCGACGCCCTGGGAGTCAGGGATGGCTATGTGCGTGCTGCCTTTCTCACGCTGCTGACGGTGTGGGGCGTCGGTGGGTTTCTCTATTTGTTGGCTTGGCTGATCACATTCGACAAGGTCGAGGATCGTGAAGTAGAACCGGTGGAGAGCAGCCGCGCTGTGGGTCTGGGCATCGCGTTCGTGGGCTTCCTCATGTTTCTCGGGGCGATCGGCATGTGGCCCAACGCCGTTCTGGTCCTCTCTGCCGGCGCCCTTTCGTTTGGAACTGCCGCCCTAACCGACCCTTCTAGCCCGGGACCTTTGGCCGCGCTGGTGGATCCCGGTGTGGAGCGAGTGGGACGGATCCGTCTTCTCATCGGAGGGCTGCTCCTCGTCGGCGGGATCGTCATGTTCTCGACCGCAGTGGGTCAGGTGTTCGAGTTCGGCATCGTCTTCCTCGCCGTGTTCCTCACCGGGCTGGGAATCCTGGTTGCTTTCGGACCATGGGTGCGACGTCTGCTCACCGACCTGGGACGAGAGCGCGGTGAGCGCATCAGGCAGGAAGAGAGGGCGGAGGTCGCCGCTCATCTCCACGACTCGGTGCTGCAGACGCTGGCCCTGATCCAGCGCAGCGATGACCCACAGCGCATGGCAATGCTGGCCCGACATCAGGAGTCCGAACTGCGGGATTGGCTATATGGAACCGCACCGCTCGATGGCATCGACCTGGTTTCCACTGCTCTCAAACAGGCGGCTGCCCGGGTCGAGGAGGACTTTCAGATCCCGGTGGACGTGGTGACGGTTGGCGATCACGCCGTCGAGGAGCGGACCAAAGCACTGGTAGCCGCGGCGTCGGAGGCCATGGTCAACGCGGCCAAACACTCCGGCGCCGACCGAATGTCGTTGTTCATGGAGGTCGAAGATGACGTGGTCGAGGTCTATGTGACCGACCAGGGAGACGGTTTCGATCTCGAATCGGTGTCGGGGGACCGGCAAGGAATTGCCCAATCGATACGGTCCAGGATGGAGAAGGTGGGAGGTGAGGTCTCCATCGACACCGAGGACGGTGAGGGAACCGAGGTCGTGTTGAGGATGAAGCTATGAGCATTAAGTTGTATCTGGTCGATGACCACCGACTGTTCCTCTCCGGTGTGCGTGCCGAGCTCGACGACGAGTTCAGGATCGTGGGGACGGCATACGACGTGGACACCGCGATCGAAGAGATAAGGGGATACAACCCCGACGTCGTGCTGGTCGATGTCCACATGCCGGACGGAGGGGGCATCGCGGTTGTCGAGGGCGTGGGGAAGACCAACCCCGACGTCAAGTTCCTGGCGCTATCCGTTTCCGATCAGGCGGAAGACGTGATCGCCATGATCCGGGCCGGGGCCCGTGGCTATGTCACCAAGACCATCGAGCCCGAGGAGCTGTCCGATGCCATCCGCCGGATCAACGCCGGCGACGCAGTCTTCTCACCACGGCTCGCCGGGTTCGTTCTCGACGCCTTCGCCGGTGCCATTCCCTCTGATGAAGACCCGGAGCTCGATCAGCTCACCTCACGGGAGAAGGACGTGCTCCGGCTGATCGCACGGGGGTTCGCCTACAAACAGGTGGCCCGCAAGCTGAACATCTCGATCAAGACGGTGGAGACCCACGTCTCCTCGGTGTTGCGCAAGCTCCAACTCTCCAACCG
>CAZSOF010000124.1:0-7393 GCA_964607685.1 uncultured Acidimicrobiaceae bacterium
TCACGTCTCCGGTGACTCGGTCGTCGAACCTGGCGCCCAGACTCACCAGCACATCCGATTTCTGTATCGCAGTGGTCGCCGTGTAGCTGCCGTGCATCCCGGACATACCGAGAGCCAGACGGTGGTCGTCGGGGAAGGCGCCCCGGGCCATCAACGTGGTGACGACCGGGACATTCGCTGCCTCGGCGAGGACGAGGAGCTCGGAAGCGGCATCGGCCCTGATCACGCCGCCGCCGACGTAGAAGACGGGTCGCTCTGCCGACTCGATGAGGTCGACGGCCGCCTTGATCTGCCTGGGATGGCCGTGTGATGACGGTGGCTTGTAACCCGGCAGCCCGGCGAGCGTGGGCGTGGCCCACTGGGTGGGCTGATTGAGGATGTCCTTGGGGAGGTCGACGAGGACCGGCCCCGGTCTCCCGGTGGCTGCTATGTGGAAGGCCTCGTGGATGATGTTCGGGATGTCGTCGGCGTCGGTCACCAGGTATGAGTGCTTGGTGACATGCATGGCGAGGCCCGTGGTGTATGCCTCCTGGAAGGCGTCGCTACCGATGGCGGCGGTGCCCACCTGGCCGGTGATGGCCACCAGCGGAGTGGAGTCCATCTTTGCGTTCTGTAGGGGAGTGACCAGGTTGGTCGCCCCGGGCCCGGAGGTGGCCATGGCCACACCGACCCTGCCCGTGGCCATGGCATAGCCCTCGGCCATGTGACCCGCTCCCTGCTCATGACGAGCCAATACGTGACGTATCGGGCTGTCCAGCAGCGGGTCGTAAGCAGGGAGGATGGCACCACCCGGTACGCCGAAGATCGTCTCGACACCCTCGTGTTCGAGGCTCTGGAGCAGTGAGTTGGATCCGGTGAATGGTTTCTGTGTCATGTTGGCCACTAAAAAACCCTCCTGGCGGAGGGTTGAGCGCACGCAGGATTGTCTGCGCGCGCTAGTTGATGAGGAGTACGAAAGTGCTGTGGGTCGTCTTCATGTTCGAATCGTGAGTATGGCTGGTATCGGCGCGCATTGTCAAGATCTCAACCCCGTTCTGTGTCGGAAAAGTGGTCGTATGGCCGGGTTTTCCGACATAGAAGTGGGTCAGGGGGCCGATTTGGGGTCGAGGAAGGGCATCAAGCGCCGCAACTCGGAGCCAACCCTCTCGATCTGGTGGGCCCGGTTGGCTGCTCGCTGCTCATACAGGTAGGGCGCACCCTCACGGGCCTGTGCCATCCATTCGTTGGCGAAGGCGCCGGACCGGATCTCGGCGAGGATCTCCTTCATCGCCTCCCTCGTGGTCTCGGTGACGATCCTGCCGCCCCTGGTGTAGTCCCCGTACTCCGCGGTGTCGGAGACGGAGTACCTCATCCAGGACAGACCACCCTCGTAGAGGAGGTCGACGATCAGCTTCAGCTCGTGAAGCGTCTCGAAATAGGCCGACTCCGGTTGGTATCCGGCTTCGACCAGCGTCTCGAACGAAGCCTTTATCAACTCGGCGACGCCGCCACAGAGTATGACCTGCTCACCAAAGAGATCGGTCTCGGTCTCCTCCTGGAATGTCGTCTCCAGGATTCAGGCCCGTCCACCACCGATGGCGGCTGCGTAGGAGAGAGCGAGGGCGAGAGCGTTGCCGCTGGTGTTCTGGTGGATCGCCACCAGACAGGGGACACCCGACCCCTGCTCGTAGGTTCGCCGCACCAGATGACCCGGTCCCTTGGGCGCCACCATCGAGACATCCACCCCCTCGGGAGCGATGATCTCCCCGAAGTGCACGTTGAAACCGTGGGCGAACATCAAGGTGTCGCCCTCTTCCAAACCCGGCTCCACTTCCTCGGCATAGATCTCGGCCATCACCTGGTCGGGGACCAGCATCATCACCACGTCGGCCTGCTTCACCGCCTCGGCGATGGGCCGGACCTCGAGACCGACATCCCTGGCCGCATCCACGCTCGATGAGCCTTCCCGCAGGCCGACTACCACGTCGACGCCGGATTCGGCCAGATTGCGGGCGTGGGCATGACCCTGACTTCCGTAGCCGATGACGGCGACCTTGTGCTTCTTGATCAGGTCGGGGTCACAATCGCGGTCGTAATAGATGGTTGCCATGGTGGGATTGTTGTCGTTTCCGGCCTGACGGCCCAAACGGGGTCTTAGGATCAAGTCGATGACGGCCAAAACCAGATCGAGGGACGTGACCGACGGCCCGGCCAAGGCAGGTGCCCGGGCGATGCTAAGAGCCGTTGGCCTCACCGACGACGACTTCGCCAAACCGCAGGTGGGGGTGGTATCCGCCGGCAACGAGGTGACCCCCTGCAATCTCACCGGACCCGAGTTATCGGACCACGCCAAGGCCGGCGTGAACGGAGCTGGGGGAGTGGGACTGGTGTTCTCCACCATCGCCGTCTCGGACGGGATCTCCATGGGTCACGAGGGGATGCGGGCATCTTTGGTCTCCCGAGAGGTGATCGCCGACTCGGTCGAGCTGGTCATGCACGCCGAGCGCTTCGACGCCATGGTCTCCATCGCCGGATGTGACAAGTCGCTCCCGGGGATGCTCATGGCCGCTGCCCGCCTCGATCTGCCGGCGG
Source organism: uncultured Acidimicrobiaceae bacterium (assembly GCA_964607685.1). Classification (GTDB taxonomy): domain Bacteria; phylum Actinomycetota; class Acidimicrobiia; order Spongiisociales; family ZC4RG35; genus JANQRA01. The sequence goes on from CAZSOF010000124.1 coordinate 2,572, forward strand.
TGTTCCTCTACGGCGGATCCAGCCTGCCCGGGCGCTACCACGGGAGAGACATCTCTATCGTTGACGTGTTCGAGGGGATCGGGGCCCAGTCCGAAGGCCGTATCACTACCGATGACCTCCACGAGATCGAGATGGCGGCATGTCCTGGAGCCGGCTCCTGTGCCGGGATGTTCACCGCCAACACCATGGCCTCGGTGGGCGAGGCGATAGGAATGTCGTTACCGGGTTCGGCGACGGTCCCCGCCATCGACCCGCGCCTCCGGGACTTTGCCCGGATGTCGGGTGAAGCGGTGATGCAGATGGCGGACAACGGGGTCACTGCCCGCCACATAATGACCCGGCCGGCGTTCGAGAATGCGATCGCCACGGTCATGGCCCTGGGAGGGTCGACCAACGCGGTTCTGCACTTGATGGCGATCGCCCACGAGGCAGGTGTCGAACTCGAACTCGAGGATTTCGATCGGATCTCGAGGAAGACGCCGCACGTGGGCGATCTCAAGCCTTTCGGCACCTATCACATGGTCGATCTCGACCGGGCCGGGGGAGTTCCCGTCGTCTTGCGGGCGCTTCTCGACGAAGGCCTGCTCAACGCCGATGCGCAGACCGTCACCGGCAAGTCCATGGGGGAGAACTTGCAAGACGTCACGATCCCCGTTGACCAGAACGTCATCAGCCCCATGTCGGCACCGCTCGCCCCCGAGGGGGGCATAGCCATCCTGCGCGGCAATCTGGCCACCGAGGGGGCGGTGGTCAAGCTGGCGGGAATCCACCTGGACACCTTCGAGGGCCCGGCCCGGGTCTTTGAGGGAGAGCAGGCCGCCTTGGACGCCCTGTTCTCACATCGGATCAAACCAGGCGACGTCGTGGTGATCCGCACCGAGGGCCCCAAGGGAGGGCCCGGGATGAGGGAGATGTTGGCGATCACGGCGGCGATCAAGGGAGCCGGCCTGGGCAAAGACGTCCTGTTGATCACGGACGGGCGCTTCTCCGGGGGCACCACCGGCCCCTGCATAGGCCACGTCGCGCCCGAGTCCGAGGTCGGAGGGACCATCGCTCTGGCCGGGGAAGGCGATCGCATTCGGGTGGACATCCCCGCCAGGTCCCTCGACCTGTTGGTGGACGACCAAACGCTGCAGGCCCGCAGGGCCGCCTGGAAGCCAATGGAGCCTCGGTATCCCACGGGGGCCCTCGCCAAATACGCCCAGTTGGTGGGCTCGGCTTCCCACGGGGCGGTCACCGGGTAGTTTCTACCTATGACCCGCCCCGACCGAGACGGGAAACGAGGGCTCCTGGGTCGCATCGCATCCGGGGCCAGCGATCGCATGCTCGATATCGTCGACCCCAACCAGGTGCTCGATCACGTCGATGTCGACAACGTCCTCGACAGGGTCGATATCAATGCCCTTCTGGACAGGGTGGATATCAACCGGCTCCTGGAACGCGTGGACGTCGACGATCTTATGACTCGTGTCGACATGGACGCCCTTCTGGAACGGGTCGACGTTCGTGATCTCGTGGAGCGGGCCGGAATCCCCGAGATCGTCGCCGAGAGCACGAGTCATCTCACCGGAAGCGCGCTGGACCTCTTTCGCAAGCCGATCGTCGGTCTGGACGAGATCCTCTTCAGGTTCTTGAACCGACTCGTCGGACGCAATCCCAACGAGTACCCCAAGGGCCCGGGTGATCTGATCACATGGGTCGACGAGCACGCGGAGAGTTCCGGGGCGGTGAAGACCGGTCGCTTTGCGGGACCCTTGACCAGGCTGCTGGCAGTCTTGGTCGACAGCACGGTGATCACGTTCGGCTTCACCTTGATCGTGGCCGGCGTCGTCTTCTTGATTCGTCTCTTCGACCCGGCCTACGAGATCCCGGCCAACACCGGCTACATCTACGGGCTGAGCCTGGCAGCGTGGGGGCTCGTCTACCTGTGGGTCAGTCTCGCCGTGTTTGGAAAGACCATCGGCAAGATGCTCCTTGGCGTCAGGGTGGTGAGCAGCGACGGTCAGGTGGTCCTCAGCGGACGTCAGCCCCTGATACGCGTGATTACCTACCCGCTGAGTTTCGTCGTGCTCGGCCTTGGCCTGCTCGGCGTGGTCTTCAATCCGAAGCGTCAGGCGTGGCACGATCATTTCGCCAACACCGTCGTCGTGTACGACTGGGGGAGTCGGACCGCCGCCATGCCCACGCCGCTGGCGGATTTCCTGGAGCGACGCGGGAGCGAGGTCTGACCGCCAGCCACTGGTAAGGGTGTCGCCCTGGGCCAGGGGTGAGACCGATCATCGAAACCGTGCGGGGTCGGTCGACGCCGGGTCGACGCCGGCCTGAGTGAGCGCCTCGGGCAGAGGCTCATCGACGGCGAGGCTGGCGAGCAGGGCGCCATAGGCAGGTGAGGTCTGGATCCCGATGCCGCCCTGGCCGACGAGCCAGAAGAATCCGGGAGCGGTCGGGTCCTCCCCGATCACCATCTCGCGGTCAGGAGCGAAGGTCCGCAGACCGGCCCACTGCGAGTTGACCGTTCTGATTCCCAATGTCGTGGCCTTGTTGATCCGATCGATCGCCAGGGCGACGTCCTCCATGCGTGGCCGGGCGTCGGTCGGCTCGGACGGGGCCTCCTCGGCCAGCGAGCAGAGGAACTGCACACCGTCTGGCCGGAAGTAGAAGGCCTCCTCTGCCTCCACCACCATCGGCCAGCTCGCGGAGTCCTCACTGCCCGGGACCATGAACGCAGTGCGGCGCAATGGCTGAAGCCCAATGGGCTTCACTCCCCCCATCTCCGCCACATGGTCACCCCAGGCGCCGGCGGCGTTGACCACTGCCTCACACGCCACCTCCCGGCCGCCGGCGGTCACGAGCCACCGGCCGCCTCGCCCCTCGATCGCCGAGACCCCTGAGTCGATCGCGATCTCGGCGTCATTGGCGCGGGCCATGAGAACGAACGCCTGGTGGAGCCCGGCCACGTCGATATCCGCCCCGGAAGGCTCATAAAGGCCGCCGCTGAGCCAATCGGGGTCCATCACGGGAACGTGTTCTCTCACCTGGACCCGGTCGAGCAGCTCACACTGGGCGCCGTGGCCCTGAGCCTCAGCGGCCCGCTCCTCCAACGCCGCCATGTGTCCCCGGCCGGCGACCCAGAGGACGGCGCGGTTCGACAACAGGGGGACATCGACTGAGTCCTTTGGCGGGCTCTCCAGAAACTTGCGCGCCGCCTTGACCAGTGGTCGGGCGCCGTCGGAGCCGTAGTTCTCCACCAGCATCGAGGCCGAGCGTCCAGACGTGTGGTAGGAGAGGCTCGACTCCTTCTCGAACAAGACCACAGACCCGTGCCGGGAGAGATGAGCGGCAGCTGCAACGCCGGCGATACCCCCACCGATCACGACGAAGTCGATCACGGGTTGACTATGACCCGGCCGATTGCCTTCCGATCTGCCACCCATTGCAGTGCTTCGACCCCCTGATCCAGACTGAACCTCTTCTGGATGGAAGGCTTGATCATGCCCCGGGTAGCCCAGTCGATGATGGTCTCGAAGTTGTCCGCATGCCTCTCCGGCTCCTCCTGTGTGAAACGACCCCAGAACACACCGACAATGGCGTTGCCCTTCAGAAGAGGAAGGTTGAGGGGGATGCGTGGGATGTCACCGGAGGCGAAGCCGATGACCAGGAGCCGGCCGTTCCAATTGGTCGAGCGCAGCACCTGCTCGGTCATCTCTCCTCCCACCGGGTCGTAGACCACGTCGATGCCCCGACCGTCAGTGACGGCTTCGAGGCCGTCTCTGATGGGGGTCTGGTCGTAGCGGATGACGTCCCGGGCCCCGGCCCATCGTGCCGCCACGGCCTTCTCCTCGGAGGACACGGCGGCGATGACCCGGGCTCCCATGGCCCTTCCGATCTGGACCGCGGCCATGCCCACACCGCCCGAGGCACCGAGGACCAACAGGGTCTCATCGGGCTGAAGTTGGGCACGGTCGACCAGGGCGTGATAGGACGTCCCGTAGCCGACCGGAAGGGTGCTCCCCAAATCGGAATCCATCGAATCGGGCAGCACGGCTGCGTTGGAGGCCTGGATGATCGCCTTCTCGGCGAATGCCCCATACGAGGTGAATCCGGCGACACGGTCGCCCGGGGAGAACCCGTCGGCCTGGTTGGCCACGACCACCGTCCCGGCGAGTTCCTGGCCGGCGGCGAATGGGGGAGCAGGTCGAGTCTGATACTGCCCATTCACCATCAACGTGTCGGCGAAGTTGACGCTGACCGCGTCGACCTTGACCAGCACCGAACCGGGCCCGGGCTGGGGATCGGGTAGCTCGCCGACTCGGAGTGTCTCGATCGGCCCATACTCGTCGCAGATGAGAGCCTGCATCCGAGAAGCCTATGACGTGCGCGTGGATGTGTGCTTCTGACACAATCGTGATGTGCCAACCGAGCCCATGCCATCACGCTTCGATCTACCCGACCCCAGGACGGCCGAAGGTGACGTTGTAGCGGTGGGCGGCGACCTGGCGCCGGGCACCCTTCTCCAGGGCTATCGAAACGGCATGTTCCCGATGTACCTCCCCGATGGTCATCTTGGTTGGTGGTCACCCGTGGAACGGGCCATCATCCCTCTCGACGGTCTCAAGGTGTCGCGGTCGCTTCGCCAGTCGACGCGTCGCTATCTGGTCTCCGTCGATGAGGACTTCGAAGCCGTGATAGCCGGATGTGCCGACGCTGATCGTCCCGAGCCCGACAGCTGGATCACCGACGACTTCGTCGAGGCCTACATGGAGCTGCATCGGCTGGGATGGGCGCACTCCATCGAGGTCTGGGACATGGATCACACCCTGGT
>CAZSOF010000125.1:0-7377 GCA_964607685.1 uncultured Acidimicrobiaceae bacterium
TTGGAGACCAGGATGCCGGCCATCCCCAGTGCGACCATCAAGTCCCCCTCACCCGTGGCCGGGTCGAATGGCTGCTGTGCCCACCACTCGTGTCCCGGGGCCCAGATGTAAACGAAGAAGAATGCGAGAAGCGCGGTCGTCAACGTGATCGAGATGGAGACACTGAGTCTATCCAAACCGCTCAGAGTGTCGCCCTCGCCCCGTATCGTCGCCGCACGGATGGGGGTTGTCATGATGAGGATGATTCCCAGGAAGAGCAAGAGATGGGTAGGCGAGAGCAGAGCATCGATTCCCTCCTCGATGCCGAGGATCGTATGCCAAATGGCGTCACCGATCCCGCCCGCGGCGAACACCACGATCCCGATGATGGCCAGACCGTAGCCGGGGGGGATGGCCGCCATCAGACCGCGGCCACCGCGGGCCCGTTTCACCACCGTCCAGACAATCCACGACGCGGTGGCGAGAAATCCCGAGTAGAAGACGGCGTGCCACGGGGTGATGAAGCTCTCCAGCTCGTCGATGAAGTTGGTGTGGGCGTAGCCGTCGAGGAACAGCCCGCCCATCAGCCAGATGCCCAGGAGCACGGTTATGAGATCGGTGCGACGATCGGTTGGGGTGGACGCTGAATGTGTGGTCATCTTCAGAAACCCCCTCAGGCCAATTGTCGACGATGACCCGCTCTCGTGTATGGGGCATGACCCTGGCACACCCCTGAGTCACGGTGTCGTAGTCCGGCCACCAACAGTATGAAGGTGACCTGGCTTCTGTCCATGCCAGGGACTACCGAGTGAGCAGTGGCTGAAGCCGAGCAGAGCCCTCTTATCCCGCAGTCGGGGCGGAGAAGATCTCCGATTGTCTCCCTTTTCGTGGGATCACTGAGACGTCTGCGGCCTCCTCGTGATGGCCAGGCCGCCGGCGATCATCCCCAACGCGAGAACGGCCCACCAAGGATTCGGCCCACCAGTGAAGGGAAGTTCCTCGACCTGGTACTCGATGGGGAGCATCACCACTTCTCCGTCGACGAGGACTGGTCCGTCGGCACCGGGAAACTCGTAAACCCCGACCTCTCCGGCATCGAGGTGCAGCATCGGCCACACAGTCGCGCTCGAGTCGAGCCCGGTATCGAGAGTCACTGTCACGTTGCTCGAGGTGCCTTCAGGGATGTCGACATGCCCGAGCACCGGTCCCGGTCCGCCATCCTCGTCGAGGTGAACCACGACGAAACCGGGCCCACCCTCGATGGTTACCTCGTCAACCACAACGGTTGAGCCATCTCCGCTCTGGTCCGATGCGGAGATCGAGCCTGTGGCCGCTTCTTGTGCCAAAGCGACACCTGCCATTGCCCATGTGAACATCGAAACGGCCACAGCCAGCACCGTTGTCCGTCTCATCACATGCTTGGTCATCTGATCCGCCTTCCGTTTGCCTGCGAGGGATCTACCTCCTGTTTGGTCTCTACGAACCAAATCGGCGCGCGGTTCGCGAAGCATGCAGGTTGCGGAGGCCGCGTCGGGTATGCCTTTTCGATAGGGTTTGCCGTCAGCAAAGGAGTTGTGATGGCGGAATCACGTTTGGAGCGGATCGCCCCGCTCAGCGGTGTGGCCTTCGTCGTCTTGGCCGTGGGCGCGGCCCTGTTGGTAGACAACTACACCTATCTGCCTCCGGCCGGTGAATTGCAGTCGTTCTTCGGCGAGGGGCCCATTCGCATCCAGGGAGCCGGTTACATCGGAGCCGTATCCGGCGTGTTTCTGATCTGGTTCGCCGGCAGTGTCCGCCACAGTCTGCGGCCAGCCGAAGGGGGCACCGGTCGCCTGTCTGCAGTGGCGTTTGGTGGAGGTGCTGTGGGTGGTGGGCTGGTCGCTCTTGCCTTCAGCGTTCTGATGGTGGGTGGCGCTCGGGGAGGGACCGACGCCGGCATCGGTGAGGAGGCTGCCACTGTCATCTACGACGTCTATGGGTCGGTGACGGGTGTCGCTCTCCCCGTTGCCCTGGCTGCGTTGATCGGCGCCGCCGGTGTGGTGGCTTTGCGCACTCGCGTATGGCCGACATGGCTGGCCTGGATCAGTGTCATCCTGGCTCTCGGGTCGATCTCCCCAATCGCCTACATCTTCATAGGGATCGACTTCCTCTGGATCTTCCTTGTCAGCATCTGGCTGTTCACCAGCATGGGAAGAGAACCGGACTCAACCCGAGCAGACCAACCATGACAACCGGTCATCGCCTCCGTGGGCACCGGTCAACTACGACTGACCAACCTGAAGATCGGTATCTCCCGGTCGGTCTGGTCTTCGTATCTGCCAAAGCCAGAAGCAAGTTCCACGACATGTACCCAAGCAGACTCGCGTTGCGCACCGGTCAACAGCTGTGCTTCCACGGGAACCTCCCCCTCTCCAACATCGACGCTCGCCTTGTCCGGGTTCTTGGCCAGGTTGTGCGCCCAGGCAGGGTGACGAGGAGAACCGGCGTTGGCTGCGACCACCAGCCAGGAATCGGCCCGGTCATCATCTGGGAACCAGGCGAGCACAGTCCGTCTGCGTTCTCCAGACTTGGCGCCGATGGTCGTCAGACGGAGCAGCGGACGCCCCTGGACCTTCGCCCCAAAACGCCACATCAGGGTCCCTATCCCCGACATCGCTTTCACCAGCGGGCGAAGCGCCCTGGGAATCTCTACGCCCCGGGTGCCGCTGGGTGGCAGGTCGAGCATGGCGGCACGTTACATTCGATCGAACACACTCCCTCGCCCGACCCTTCGGGGCATCTACTGGGCTGTTCTCACATGTCGAATGTCTGGTTGGGGATCACACCGCCGGCGTGTGTCCATACCGAGTGGATGATCCTCCAACCCTCGGGGAATCGCATCAGGTGGAGATAGTTGACCAGACCTCCTCCGGCTGTCTCGACACTGGCGAGGTGGTGGGTGGCAGCGAGGACCTCGACGTCGACAACTCGATCCTGGGCCGCGGCGGCGCCCAATCCGTCGTCGGTCATCTGGACGACCTCGGATGCCGTGGTCTTGTCGATCGCAACGTATTTAACGCGGGTGTCCAGGATTCGGCGAACCAGGGATCGCTCGTCGAAGTCAGGGTGGAGGGCCCGCTGCACACGGTCGCCATCGGCGTTGTACCAAGCCTCCCAATAGTCCCTCACCACCTTCTCTATGGCCTCTATCTCGGCGGGTCCCAGCTCCTCATCCGGTGCGTACACGTAGCCCGCCATTCTCTCAACCGCCCCCACCTGTTTCCCGCCGGTGGTGCCAGGTGACGTGGAACAGCCGCCACTCGCCGCGCGCCTTGACCAGGTGGATGAAGTCGACCCACCTACACGAGTAGCAGCGAACCGACGCGATGTTGTCCGAGATGTCATCGATGACGATGTCGAATTCGCAGTCCGCGACGACGCTTCTGCCGGTGGCTGCATAGTCGACCATGCTCTGAGGGGAGAGGGTCGCGAGCTCGTAGACGCCTGTCTCTTCATCCGGGTACAGACGCCGTTTCACGCACTCTGGGTGATAGGCGCTGGCGTGCCACTCGGCATCACCCTTCACCCAGCCTTCGATGTAGGCGTGGACGGCGGCCGCCACGCCGTCGATATCGGCTGGTGACGCCTGCAGCTTCTCGGGTGCCAGTGTCATGGATCCTCCTAGATCAACTCGGCGATCATTTGGGCAGCCCGGGAAGCCCCGTCGGCCTCGACGTCCCGATAGTCGACCTCCCGACCGATCTCCTGTGAGATGGCGCTCGCCAGGATGTCGGGCTGGAGATCGTCGTAATCCATGTGCCGTCCGGCCCGGTAGCGATCCAGCCGGGCTCGCACGTGGAAGTTCTGCTCGAAGTGGTTGCGAAGCGGCACATAGATGAAGGGCACCTTCACCGCGGTCAGCTCCATCGTCGTGGTCAGCCCGCCTTGGACGATCGCCAGGTCGCAGACCGCTAGATGCCGATAAAGCCGATGGACGTACTCCCGGTATTCGACTCCGTCCACAGCGGGGAGTTGCGCCGGGTCGAGCCGGGGCCCGGTGACGACGATCATCCGCAGATCGGAGACCCGTCGCCGGGCCTCGTGATAGGACTGAACGACGCGTCGGATCAGATGCGATCCGACTCCCGACCCCCCAACCGAGACGATGCAGACCCTCTCGTCGGGGTGGTATCCGAGCTCGGCCCGCAGCTCGTCTCGATCCCCGAGATCCTCCGGGTCGAAACCGCTCACGTACCCCGAGAACGAGTAGTTCTCCTCGGTCCACTCCCGGATGAAAGGGAGGTCGGGGCCGAAACGATCGGGAACGATGTCGTCGGGGGTCCCCACAAAGATGGCCCTGTCCCGCAGCCGCCCATATCGGGCTATCTGGGCGATCATCTCGGCGTTGTAATCGGCAGCGACGAAGGCCTCTCGCTCTCCCCGCGACGGCACGGGGAGGTAGCCCACGAAGTCGGTCATCCATGCATATGCCGTCTTCTTCAGGTTTGGGTTCTCGTGCAGGTGATAGTCCACTTCCCACGACTCGTCACCGATGAGCAGGTCGTATTGCCCGCTCTCCACGACTTCGTCGATGAGCATGAAGTTGGATAGGAGGATCTCGTCCATCTCTCTGAGCGCCTGGAACACCGCAAGCTCGTGCTCTCCGGACTCGTCCTCGATGTGCGCAGACTCACTGGCGAGAAATGCCGACGCCGGGTGGATTCTCTCCCCACGTCGGGTGAGCACCCGCGTCACCGGGTCCTGGGCCATCCACTCGATCTCCAAATCCGGATGCGCGGCCCGAAGCTCGTCGGCGATGGCCACATCCCGGCGCGCATGACCCAGACCTATTGGAGAGGAGATGTACAGGGCCTTCTTAGGGCGGCCATGTCCTCGCCTCCATGGTCGTGCCTCTGGCTGGATCGAGAAGACTCGCTCGACAAATTCCTTTATCAGGAGGTTGATCCGAACCGGGTAGCGAGCATGTGGACTGTGTCCGGAGCCAACCATCGTCACCAGCTCCGCACCGACCATCTTGGCCAGGATCTCACTACTCTCGGGGTTAACCACCCGGTCTTCGTCACCATGGATGATGAGAAACGGCTTGTCGATTGCGCGGTAGGCGGCATCCAACTCGTCGAGGGCGATCGAATCCGGGGCCAGGCTCTCGGCACCGATGATCTCGCCAGTGGTCTCGAGTGCCCATCCGACCATGTCGTCCCAGCCCTTCGTGGAGTGTGGATCGGAACACACTTGAGACATGAAGAACCTCACGAAATCGGGCCAGTCACGCTGCCAGTGATGGAGGTTGTCTTTCTTCCAGCCCTTCGGATCGGGCGGAGGCTTCTCGAGGAACCTCTCGGCAGCCTGCTCCCGTTCGGGAAGGGGGATATCAAAGGGGTGGCCTGGGGCGATGGCGACGACACCGGCGACCCGCTCCGGGTGCAGACCGGCGAGAGCGGTCACAAAACCTCCCCCCGCTGAGAAGCCCACCGCCACCGCGATCTCGGTGTCTGTTGCATCGAGGACCGCCAAGGCGTCGCCCACGGTTTCGATGAGCGTGTAACGCCCGGAGTCGGTGGAGCGATCCGACTTCCCGTTACCCACCGGATCGTAGGTCACGACGCGGAAATGCCGGGAGAGGTATGGCACCTGCATCTTCCAATGGCGGGAGTGGACGATCTGCCACGTCGGGGCCAGGAACACCGTTGGCCCGTGTCCACTCACCTCATAGCGGATCCGAGCGCCGTTGCGTTCGATCTCGCCCGTCTCGTCGGGATATCTAGCCCGCATGTACTCCCTCCTCCGCCAACTTGATGACGGCGCCCACACTCCTGAGGGCATCACGAAATGGGAACGTCTCGTCCTCCAGACCCAGCAGGATGAGCGACTCGGCTCCCACCCACGCCGCCGAGACCAGGGCCACTAGCTCGCCCGGGGAGAACGCCCCCAGGCCCACGCCTGTCAACTCCGCTTCCCGCACGACTCCCAGCAGGAGATCCATCCAGCCGCCCCAGATCTGTTGCATCTCCTTTCGGACGGCTTGAGAAGACCAGCCCGCAGCAGTCATCTCCTGAATCACCCTGACATACCCGGAAGCCAGGTCCTCCTCGAAGTATCCACACGCGATCTCCCACTGCTCCGAGAGGGGCCGGTCGGCTTGGTACATCCGGGTCTGTCGCTCGAGCAGACGATCGTTCTCAGCCCTCAACAGACTGAGGATCATTTCCTCTTTGGACCCGAAGTGATAGTGGATCTGGGATAGCGGTACATCGGCGTCCTTGGCGACGTTTCGGGTCGACAAGGAAGAGAAGCCGTCGGCGAGGAGGCATCGTCTCGCCGCTTCGAGAATCCTGGTCCTGGTGTCTTCTGACACACCGCCACCTCCATTGTTCGGTCGATCGACCGATTGACAGAACACTACGTTGTCCTGGCCTCGTTTGTCAACCCCCTATAGGACAGCGGGTCTGGACGCATGAGAATCACCAAGCGGCGCACAAGACGGCCCCACACAGAGTGTGGCTAGAGACCGGCGAGTTTGTGGATGTTCTCCAGTTCGTCTTCGTCGGGGGTCGCTACGTCGAGAAACGCGTGAGCACATTGGACCGCCACGTCGGGGGCTGTCCGTTTCAGGCTCAGGGTCAGGACGTTGGCATCGTTCCACCGACGAGCGTTCTCGGCAACCCACGGATCCCAAGCTTGGGCAGCACGCACGCCCTTCACCTTGTTGGCGGCGATCGCAGTACCGGTGCCGGTCCAACACATCAAAACCCCAAAATCGGCCTCACCGGAGGCAACGGCCTCGGCGACTCCACGCGACATTTCTGGCCAGCTGGAGCCCGCAGCCGGTCTGACCACTTCAGCACGGCTCTCCAACGCATGCTCGACCGCTTCCACACACTCGTTGCGGTCATCGGCAGCAAATGCAACCCTCATTCACACGCACCGTAGCCCCGGCGAGACTGTCAACGCCGGTTGAAGACACGCGCTTATAACGTGGCCTGCCACTGCCACGACATCCTTTCAGGCCGCGATAGGGAGGGGACCATTGACAGGCTCAACCGCTGGCGTCGCCCCCGCCACCGTCGTGCTCGCTCTGGGAACGCTGATCTCGCACGGCTTTGGATTGTCACTCGTGCCCGCGCTTCTCCCACACATCGAGCGGGAGCTCCAGAGCGGCTACGGGGCTCTCGGGCTGGCCACTGCGACGGGGCTGCTCGCCTACGCTCTCGGCGCGGCGACAGCTTCCCGCGTCTTGCGAGCGGTACCCACCAGGGCGCTGCTCTTGAGCACGTTCGCACTCAGTGGGGTGGGCTTCGTCGTGGTGGCCTTGTCGAGCTCGCCGTTCCCCATTGCGATAGCGCTCGTCGTGCTCGGCGTCTCGGCGCCAATCAGTTGGACGGCCACCATCCATCTCGG
>CAZSOF010000126.1:0-3705 GCA_964607685.1 uncultured Acidimicrobiaceae bacterium
CTCGTTGAAGAAAGGTGATGCGACTCCCGACGGGTGGATTGCCGAGCACACATCGTGGCGGAACCCGGGAAGTGTCAGCTCTGCGGTTCTGGCGCCACCCCCGATCTCATCTGCCGCTTCGACCAACAGAGTCTTGCGGCCCGATCTGGCGAGTTCGATGGCGGCGGCCAGGCCATTGGGGCCTGCACCGACAACTGCCGCGTCGTACTCAATCATCGACCTGATTGTGGCCTATTCCCGTTACGAGAGGGTGAATCGGGACCGTAACGGTTGCGGAACGCGGTCTGCGTAGAACCGGTGGGTGAAAGGGGTTGGACATGACCGAACCAAGCAATGTCGACAACTGGGCCAAGCCGGTGAAGACCTTTCACGTTGGGGAGGTGGCCGAAGGAGCCTTCAAGGGGAACGTCGAGGGACGAAAGCCGACAGGCCCCCTCCAGGGTTTCGGGCCACTGTGGCAGAAGACCTACGAGGTGGCTGTTCCCGGGCCCACGCCAGAAGAGGTGATCTCGGTGTGGAAGGGAAACTTCGGTGAGTTCTGGTACCCGTCAAACAAGTTCTACGCGCCCGCCGGTGGGATCGCACCCGGTGAGATAGCGGTCATCGGTGGCGGCAAGGGCCCTGCCAAGGTGACGAGCGGGGTGCGCGTGATCTACGCCGACGAACGTTCCTGGTCGTACATGACACCCGAGGGCCACCCCTGGGCCGCCATCATCACCTTCAGCGCCCATGAGGGCGACAACGGGGCGACGGTGGCGAAGGTCCATCTTCTGGTGCGAGCCAATGATCCCCTCTACGACGTGAGCTTCAAGATCTACACCAGCCGTCTCGAGGACAAGATCTGGAAGCACACATTGACCCAGCTGGCCGGTCACTTCGCCAGTTCCGAGCCCGTGTCGATGCACGCGGTATTGGTGGACAGGAGGAGACAGTGGAACCAGTTCGGGAACATCTGGAAGAACTCGGCCATCCGCACCCTGCTCCGTCAGGACCGCACCGAATAGTGCCCACACCGACCCAAGAAGAACCGGACCCCCGAGCGAGGGTCCGGTCTCTTCTTTTCAGGGGCCTGGTTCTAGAGGAGAACAGCCTTGCGTCGGATGTGCAGGAACACAAAGCCTGTCATCACCAGCGTGAGCCCGATCACGATGGCAAAGGCAGCCAGCGCGTAGGAGACGATTCCGAGGCTCAGGGCCGTGGTGAGCGTGGTGGCATTCAACCACGAGGCGCGAGCCTCATTGGGAACCATTACGGGCTCGCCGTTCTCATCCATGATCGCATTCCCCGCGTCATCCACTGCCGGAACGGTGCGATCCATCTGGGCGTAGTACAGCCCGTCGGTCCGATCCAACTGGTGGTGGGTGATGATGTCGGCCTGAGCCCACATCGTGAAAGGCCCTCGCACCGGAGTCTCGGGAATGACGGCGTCGTCGGGCGTGACGACGTCCTGTGCTACCGCATGATCCCAGACGTACCAGAAACCGAATGCGCCTCCGGACATGGCGCCGAATCCGACGACCAATGCCAGTATGGCGGCCAGCAGGAGAACGAAGCTTCTCTTGTAGGTCGGCTGGTCCTCGACCAGTAACTCTTTGCTTTCGACCCGGGCAGTCATTTGATGCCTCCTATCCACGTGGCTAACTGCCTTATGGCACATAGGATGACGTCTTGTGAAAAAATTCACGAGGGTCGAAAGTCCCTCTGCCGATGGCGGAAGTCCCTGTAGACCGGATGCCCTCATCGGGGGAAGCGCGGGCTGCGCTCGTCAGGTGCCGGTGTAGTCGGGGTCTCTCTTCTCGATGAAGGCGGTTAGCGCCTCGGTGAGATCATTGGAGATGAGGTAGGAGGCGTTCCATTGCGCTACGTAGTCGAGCGCGTCGGTGATGCTGCGTCCGTCTCCGGCCTCGAGGACCTGCTTGATCCCCTGGGTGACCAGTGGAGAGTTGACCGCGATCGAGTTGGCCATCTGGTGAGCAGCATCCATCAGTGAATTCGGTTCGGGATACACCTCACTCACTAGACCTCTCTCTTTGGCCCAGACGGCGTCATAGTCGCCCCCGGTCATGGCCATCTCGGCTGTCGTCCCCCGACCCAGGATCCCGGGCAGGCGCTGAAGCGCGCCGAGATCGGCGACCAACCCCATCTTCGTCTCTCTGATCGAGAAGACCGCGTCGGCTGCGGCGAGACGGATGTCACAGGCCGAGATCAGATCGGTCCCGGCGCCCAGGCAATAGCCATGGATTGCGGCGATCACCGGCTTCGGGGTGTCGGCCAATGAATTCACGGTCCTCTGAAGCCGCTTGGCAGCCTGGTAGATGGTCATGTTGTTGACCGCAGAGGAGGGCCCATCGGGCCGGAGACCCACCAGCAGATCGACGTCGATTCCCACGCTGAAGGCCTTACCCCGGCCGGCAATGACGATGACCCGGATCGAGCCATCCTCGGTCAGGTCGCCCACCGCCAGTGGAAGGTCGGTCCACATGTCCTTCGACATGGCATTGAGCTTCTCCGGACGGTTCAGCCATAGAGTGGCAACATGCCCCTCGGTCTCGATCTCGAGATGCTGGTATCCCACGGCTCCAGCCTATTTCTCGGGTAGAGACCCGGCGTAGTTCAGGCCACGTTCGATCCAGGTGGCCAGCACGTCGTCGTCGGCGACGGTCTCGGCGTCGACCACCACCCAGCCTCTCATCCTCCTTCCCGCCATGCCAAATTCGCCAACACCAGGCTCGGCGAGAGCCGACTCGTGCTCGTCCGGGTCCAACCTCACCATGAGACCGTCACCGTGGATTCCAACTGCCATGTTCCCCTTGAGCATGTAGGCCACCCCACCGAACATCTTCTTCTCCGCTATGGAGGGGTCGTGACCCAGATGATCTCTAATCCGAGACGCCAGCGCTTCCTCGTAGGCCATGGCCGGAGACTATCCGGTCATTCCGCCGCCGAGCGCCAGGCCTCCCGGACTCCGACCCTCGTGCCGAAGCGAAGCAGTCCCCCGGCGTAGATCCTCCCCGCCACCAACGTGAGCAGACCGATCGAGACGACACACACCACAAGCGCCAGCGCGTACTGCCAGCTGGGGATGGCCTCGAGTGCGGTCCTCACCGGCACCACGAAGGGGGCGGAGATGGGTACGAAGGTCCCGACCAGCGCGGCGGGTCCGGTGGGGTCTTCCAACGCCATGATCGAGAGAAAGAAGCCGCCAACCGCGGCCAACGACATCGGAAGGGCGATGGTTTGCGTGTCCTCCATGCGGCTCACCAGCGACCCGGCGGCTCCAAACATCACCGCATAGGTCAGAAAGCCAACCACGAACCACACCAGGAGGTTGAGTACGGCCCCGACCTCGATAGGTGGCAGATCGAAGGCCGCAGTCACTCGCAGCGCAACCACCGCCACGACGATGGTGCCCAGGAGCTGCGCCATCGCCAAGGTGCCGATTCCCAGGATCTTGCCCCCGAGGATCTGCCAGGGCCGAACCGTGGACAACAGCACCTCGACCACGCGGTTGGACTTCTCCTCGGTGACACCGGTGAGGATCCAGGTTCCGTACAACAGGATGGCCATGTAGAGGAGGAGCATCCCGGCGTAGGCGATCAAGGTTTGGCTCTCGTCCTGAGGCCCCTCGCCACTGACTGTCGTTGTCTCCAGGGGGTCCGAGGTGAGCACCTCGATGATGTCGACCGCGGTTTGCCCCTGCTCTGC
>CAZSOF010000126.1:3805-7367 GCA_964607685.1 uncultured Acidimicrobiaceae bacterium
CCCAGGATGATCAGGGCCGTGATCGCGGTGGTGATGAGGAAGGCCTTGGACCGACCCCGTTCCCTGATCTCCCGGAAAGCGACTTGCCACAGAGTGCCCAGACCGGTCACTTCACCGCCTCCCTGAAGAGCTCGGAGAGGGATGGCGTGGTGTATGAGAAGTGTCGCAATCGGCCTGCCGCCTGCGCTCGGCCGACGAATCCTCGAATGTCTGTGTCGGCACCGATGATCGCGGTGAGCCTGGAGCCGTCCATGGTCACGGCCTGCACCCCGTCCAGATCGGCTACGAGAGCCTCGGGGTCACCTTCGACATCCAGCTCGAGACGACGGATAGGCGCCGAGTCCTTGAGCTTGCTGACCTGTCCGACCACCACCACCGAGCCCTCATCGATGATGGCCACGTCCTCACACAGATCTTCGACCAGGTCGAGCTGGTGGGAGCTGAAGACGACGGCCTTGCCCACACCAGCCTGTTCCCGGAGAACATCGGACATCGTCTCCACGGCGATGGGGTCGAGGCCACTGAACGGCTCGTCCAACACCAGGAGCTCCGGATCGTGCACCAGCGCCGCAGCCAGCTGCACCCGCTGCTGGTTCCCGTGGGACAGAGACTCCAGCGGGTCATCCTGTCGATCACCTAGGCCGAAACGCTCCAGCCACCGGGAAGCGGCTGCCTCGGCATCTCGTCGGGTCATCGCGTGCAACCGGCCGAGGTAGGTCAGCTGATCCAATGCCCTCATCTTGGGATAGAGGCCTCGTTGCTCGGGCATGTAGCCGAAGCGCAGGAGGTCGTCGGGCTCGATCGCCGCCCCATCCCATGTGACGGCGCCGGAATCCGGTTTGAGCAGACGGAAGATGATCCGCATGGCGGTGGTCTTGCCGGCACCGTTGGGACCCAGGAATCCCAACATCCGCCCTCGTCCGACGCTGAAGGTACATCCGGTCAGCGCATGGATATCACCGAATGACTTGTGCAGGTCCTGGATAGAGAGCACCGCAGGAGAATCACACGAAGCGGAGGGGCTCTCAAATCAACGGGAGACGGTCCTCACTTGTTCTCGAGGTAGTTGGCCCCGGATACGGGGCCAACTACCGGAGGTTCGCAAGACCACGGTCAGTCGAGAAGGGTGGGGCGGAACAGACGGTCGTGATTGTGGAGAGCAAAGCGATCGGTCATCCCGGCCACGTAGTCGACGGCTCTGGTGAGAGGATCGGCGTCAGCCACCGTGTAGGAGTCGGGAACCTCATTCGGATGATCCGCGTAGTGAGCGACCAGGTCCTGGATCACCACGATCGCCTTCTGTTTCTGGGCCTCGGCTTCCGGCTGCAGGTACACCCGCTCGAACATGAAGTCACGCAGCTCGCTCATGACGGCCTCGTGCTCGGGGTCCATCGCCACCGTCCCTTGCCGGTGGGAGGCGTCGACGACAGCAGTGATCATCGAGGCGATCCACTCCCGCGAGGTGGCGCCGAATGTGGTCAGGGTCCTCACCGGAAGATCGTGGTATTCGAGCACGCCGGCCCGCAGGGCATCCGACACATCATGAGTCAGGTAGGCGATCCGATCTGCATATCGGCACAGCCAACCCTCGGGGGTCTCCGGCGGCGGGTCGATCCTCCACGAGTGGGCCCGGACCCCGTCCAAGACCTCGTGACTGAGATTCTGGGGCTCGAGGAGCGAGAGGGTCCGCACTCCGTGAGTCGAGTGCAGCCATTCACCCTCGATCAGCGGGGAGAGTGCCTCCTCTCCGGTGTGTCCGAAAGGTGAATGGCCGACGTCGTGTGCCAGACAGATCGCCTCGGTCAGGTCTTCATTGAGCCCCAGGGCGCGTGCCATCGCCCGTCCCACCTGGTTGACGTGGATGGTGTGCGTCATCCGGGTCACGAAGTGATCACCGTCCGGATTGAGGAACACCTGGGTCTTGTGCTTGAGACGACGGAACGCTTTGGTGTGGACTACCCGGTCGCGGTCCCGCTCGAACGCGGTGCGATACTCGTCGGGCGCCTCGTCCTCGGCTCGGCCACGGCTCTCATCCGACTTGGTGGCTGCCTCAGCCAGGAGCTCGTGCTCGAGCCGCTCCCGTTCCTCCCGTTTCCGACGGAGCATCTTGCTCATCGTGGTGCTCTGAGCCTGAGGTAGTGAGGACCACATACGGGCCCAGCTACCTCGAGAACCTGACCCGGGCTCTTCTGTCGGCTGTTGGCCCTCCCCCTTGGGGAAGTGCGACTCGAGGGAGACACCATCAGGTGAAGCGCTCACGCAGACGGCTGGAGAGGTAGTCCATGCTGGCGACGACGATGGCGATCGCCAGCATCTGGGCGGCGGCGGCCCGGTAGTTGAGGAGCCCGATGTTCTGCTGGAGAAGGAACCCGATTCCACCTCCGCCGACGAAGCCGATGATGGTGGACATGCGGACGTTGATGTCCCAGCGGTACATCGTGAAGGAGATGTACGGGGCAACGATCTGCGGGACGACCCCGTAGACCACCGTCTGCAGACGAGTGGCACCAGTTGCCCGAACCGCCTCCAAAGGCCCCTGATTGATGCTTTCCACCTGTTCCGAGTAGAGCTTGGACAGGGCGGCGACCGTGTGGAGACCCAGTGCCAGAGAACCGGCGAACGGGCCCAACCCCACCCATATCACGAACACGATGGCCATGACCAGAGGCTCGATGGAGCGCAACGTGTTGAAGACGGTTCTCGAGATGTAGTAGACGCTGAGACCGGCGCCAACCTGGCCTCTCACCAGTCCCCGCCAGCCGATCAGGGCTCCGACCACAGCCCCCACGATGAGAGGTATCACCACAGTGGTGCGTATGTTCACGATCTGATACAGCCAGGCGATCACCTGACCGAAACCCAGTGCGACCAGGGCCCCCGCTGCGGCCACGCCGAGGACGGTGAGAGCGTTGCGCAGGCTGTTGGAAACCCGGCCACCCACGATGTACCCGAGCCGACTTCCCAGGATGGCGAGGATCCCGGCACCGGTGAGGGCGGCCAGCACGGTGAAGATTGTGGCGAGGATGTTGCCGTTGGTCGCCACGAAACGACCCAGAAACGCCAGCCCCTCCGGCATGTTGTCGGCGAACCAGGTGCCGCCGATCTCGGCGAATCGAGCGAGACACTGACCCGCGAACAGGATCCCCGCCCCACCACCGATTCCGGAGAGTAAGCGGATCGTGCGGCTGGTGGGGGCACCGGGCATCGGAACCGAGATTCGCAGCAGTCTCATGGCGACCCAGGCAAGAGAGAGTGTTATGGCGCCGTAGAGCAGGGCCGATTCGGGCAACGAGTCGACGACATCGGCCGTGGCGTTGGAGGCGAGGACGCCGAGGACGATGCCGATGGGGACTCCCAGGATGGCCAGACCGACTTGAAGGGCAGGTATCCGGACGTCTCGCATCAGATTCTTGGCGGCGATGAACGAAAGCGGAACGGCGATGAATGTTCCTGCAGTGGTGGCGAGTAGCGCCAGGAACACGGTCTCGATGATCTTGTCGACAGTGTCGATCGCATTCTGTGACCACCGCGGGGACCGCACCAGCTCCCCTTCCTCGTTCTC
>CAZSOF010000127.1:0-7321 GCA_964607685.1 uncultured Acidimicrobiaceae bacterium
CTTCATCTGGGCCGGGTATCGGGTCGCTTCCGGACGTCGCAAGGGCCCGACGGCCGGGACCCGGCCGGCTCGTCACACCAGTGCCCCCCGAGGCAGTTAGTGGCCCGCCCTCGGCGTCTGTGACTCGCGCTGTATCACGTGTTGGTTTCCGCCAACGGATTGCAGTGCCATCAGAGCGAGCAGCGCGCTTGACTCGAAGAACCTATCCCCCGATATACGACATCTCGTCGTAACTAGTCGCTGACATGGGCGTGCACGCGCAATCTACGGGTTGACATGCCGAAACGACTTCTCGACATTTCTACCTAGTTCGACGTAGTTCCCACTGTTTGTGGCTGCTCCTGCGGAATATCTGCGGAATGAGAAGCCCTTGACCGTGGCCTAGTCCCCAGAGGAGTCGGGCTTCGGCCCGCCGGTAACCGGGGAAAGCCACACACGACGGACGCAAGAGTCCGAAAAGGGCCTTTCGCCTCTACCGCAGTCGTACCAACCGGGCGTCTGGTTGGAAGATTGAAAGTCCTCGTCGAGTACACCGGGGGCTCGGTGGTTATCGTCGAGAGGGATTCCAATCCTCCTTTAAGCACCTGGGCCCCCGGTTTGCGAAGCGGTCTGCCTCGGAGGGGGTCAGACAGCCAACCGACGCATCCGTCAGGACTCTCGAACTGAGCTGATCTCTGCCCGGCAGCTATCCAGCTGGCCCTCATTACCGAAGTATGAAACGTCCCACTGAGCCGTTTGGCCCGGACTCAGCGAACGGACGAAGTCGACTGACGTGTCGAGTTGGAGGTTGGAACGTCCAAGAAACTCGACCTCGATCGTAACGTCGACCGTAAAACCCGAATTGTTGGTTACCGTCCCGCTGTACCCATCCGTTGTACAGCGATCGGTCTCCAAATCAACTCTGGACATCAGGTCCCGCTCTTGCTGCTCTCGTTCTTCGGACTCAGTCCCGACCTGTTCGAGTGCTGCCATGATCTCGGGGCATTGCTCCCTCATGGCGTCACCAAGCTCGGGAGCAGAGAAGCCAAGGTCCTCGGCGTCCTCGATCGCACTGGACACTATGAGAGCGGCGGTGAGGACGATCGAGTCCTCAAGGTCCTCGCAGGTCTCGGCGGCCAGGTCATCGAGTGCCGAACCGCACGCCGTGATGGCAAGGGCCAGGAATGCGATTGCGAGTTTTCTCACGCTGCAACTCCTCGGCCAACGTACTCGAAAAAAAGAACCGGCGTCGCTCGTTCTGCCTTCCGGGGATGAGCTGTGTCCGTGTCACACCTGAGATAGCCGACCTGTTGGACCGACTCCGACCATGGCCCGATTTAGACGTCGATGAATTTCGCGGACTCCCCGAATGGGAGCAGGCTCGAAGGTGGGGGTGGGTGATGGAATCGGGAGAGTTGACGGGTTCCGGGTGGCGGCATGTTCACGAACTGCCGGGCGGGTTGGTCCCTCCTGGAACCATTTGAGAAGCCCCGGTTGACCGTCGCCTGGAATCCCCAAGGGGAAGGCTTCGGCCCGCCGGGCCTCTCATTGTTGAGCGGGTCAGAAGTTGGCGCTTCCACCCCTCAACGGACCGGGACTATAGGGGGTACTGCTATTGGCGTTGATCTGTTGTTCAGGTTGTGAGGTTGGTGATCAGAGTGTCGATCAGACTGCGGATCGTGCGCTGATCGTCACAATCCACAATCCAGTCGTCGCTGTCGGGCATCTCTCCCGCCGTGCCGTCACAGCCATCGACATGCGTCCGCAGGTTCTCCAGCCTGTGAACCGCCATGTCGACCTGATCGTCGTCGATCAGTGCCTCGATTTGGCGGAGGTGGGATGCAAACGCCGTCCGGTGTCCGCTGCCTGCAAACGAGCTGTCGGGGAGCGCCTCAAGGGCGGAGTCCACAGTGTCGGGGTCGCTGCCGTCTACCAGGCCATCACCGTCGCTGTCGGCAACGAAGGGATCGGTCCCCGCCGCAGTTTCGTCACCGTCACTGATTCCATCACCATCAGCGTCAGCGAACCCCCATATCTCTACTCGGCTCACACTGAACGCAGTGTCGTTTGCTTCGGTCACGACGAATCGGACAAATGAGATATGCGAACCGGGAAGATCCGGGTTTTCCGAGGTTTCCGAGCACAAAGTGAACGGAGCGTGCACCGGGAAACTGAATACCTCGCACTGACGCTCGTTGACACCGTTGGTTAGCAGGGCCACGAAATCGTCCCAGTCCTCACTGTCAGCAGGTCCAACGTCGTAGTTTCCAGTGGTCGTGATATCAGACGTGCACACGCCATCATCAATGACTGAGTCTCCATCAGTGTCAAAGCCGTAGCAGACCTGTGCTGGAAGGAGCCCCCCGGCGGGATCCATGACGCTGAAGGAATGCGGTCCCGTATCCAGGAGGACCGGGGTGCTGGCAACCGCACCACCGGCAGGCACCACCCCCAACAACCCGACAAGTACAGCAAGAGTCAACAGCCGCCGCTGCAAGATGTGTGTTCTTCGCATAGGAGTCCTCCAGGTCGTCCTTCATTCCACCGACCTGACCAATGAGGCCTTCCCCTACCGTGGCGAACCTACACGAACAGTGGTAACCGGTGCATGAGCTGCCGGGCGGGTTGGTCGTCGAATAGCTGAGTAGAAACCCAGGACCAAAGAAGAGAAGGGGTGTCCTCACTCCGAAGAGTCGGCCGGGATTGCCCGCCTGGTTGCCGTACCTCGGTTGGGGGTTGTGTCTATCCTGCGGCGGTCTACCTTGATGGGTGGCCGTGCAGTCGTGCCGGCCGCTGATCACCGGGCAGGGGGGCTGCTCTGTCCGGTTCCACCGAACGGAGGGGTCTCCCTACCTGGTTCCCGGACGAAGGAGGGACGAACTCTCATGCGACTCGTCGAGAGTTTCAAAGGATGCGCACACGGGTCAACCATCACGGTCATGTCCGCGGGTCTGGAACGGATCGTCTGCGAAGACTGCGGCCACATGTCGTTCAGATACGCATCAGCGCTCTCAGGAGACGTCGACCGTGAACAGTTCGCTCGTCGTTCAGAAGACCGCGTCCTGAAGGCGCTGATTTCGCTCACCATTGACACAGAGGTCGATGGCATAGAAGGCCGGTGGGCCGGAACCCGTCTAGAAGTGACCCAGCGCCTTACGTGAATCCGGGTTGTCAGACACCCTTCTCATTGTGGGGGCCTCCGGCCATGCCAGAAGAGCGGAGACAAACCGGAGACCCCGATCTTGCGTGACGACAAGCCGCAGGAAATCAGACCTGCAGCAACCTGAACGCTCCGTCGTTCACCGAATCCGCACCAGCTCGGAAGTAGGCGAAAATGCCTCGTTGTCCGGTGGGTCGGCCCGCGTTCGTACTGAACAGGTGCGGGATGAATTCCACCGCCGAAGACCTGTCGGCGATTACGTAATGCTGGAAATCTCCATAGCACAACACGTAGTCGTCTCCAGTTCCGAGCGTCCCGTCCATGCCTTCCGCTTCATACGTGGGGACACCTAGAAGCGTGCCGGGGTTGCCGGTGGCGCCGGGCATCGCGTCGGGGAACTGCTTCATGCCACCAGAAGTCTCGAATCTGTCGATGGTGTTGTAGATCGCCCTGTTGGCGAACCACGCCGACTGTGGCGACTGCCTAAACCGAGTCGGCAAACTCTCATCGACGGCGTACACGTCGATACTCCCGAAGGTGTCGTTGGTGGTTGCAGCCACCACGGGCGGGGCGGCGCCGTTGAGCGCCGTAATAAACCCGAAGGGTTCCCCGGTACCTGATCCGGTGGTGAAGGCGGTGGCTTCGAGTGTGTCTCTCCCAAAGCTGAGCAGCCGGCGAATTTCGCCGGTGACGTTGGCCTCATCCTCAAACGCTTCGAGGCTGATCGGGATAAACCCGGCCGCTTTGTGGATGCTGATTGAAGGCTGAGCGAACGTCGACGCGTCGTCTGACACTTCGGCGGCTTCAGCGTCCCACGACCATGATGTGGCCCCGGCTGACACCGGGTTCCAGGTGTCACCCAAGGCAGTCACCTGACGGGCCACTTTTCTGATTGGGTTGTATGTCCCATCGCTTGTGACGATGACGGCAGGGTCCAGTTGAAATGGGATCAGGAATCCGCCAGCGTTGTCCGTCAAGGACATGGCGCGGCTTTCCACTCTCACCCTTCGAACGGCCTGCACTTCTTCCTCGCTGAGTAGCGGATTCAGACCACCCGTCCTCAACAGCTCCCCGAACGCCCGCAGATAGTGCGGGTCGCTGGTCAACAGAGCGAGGCGGGACAGCGTGCCGGCCTGGTCGTCGTGTTCGGAGAGTTTCCGGGTCATCTCCTCCCGGTCGGCATCGGTCGCACCGTCGAGGGCTTCCACCGCGGACGGGCCCGCTCCCTCAATTCTTTGGGGGAAGCAGTACGGAATCCCCATTCGTGCCTGAGAATCTCCCACGGGCGGCGGTATCGGGTCTGTGAGCGCGGCTCACCGATGGGGTCAGAATCCAGAGGTTTCGAGTGGGCTTGGGACCGTGAAAACTCGGCGTGTGCGTTCTCAAACTCGGCGGCGAGTCGGTCGACCTCCGCACCGTCGGCTTGTGTCAATTTTGGTTTCTCGGCAAGGGCGCGGAGTTGCCCGCCGATTTCTTGTAAACGATTGAGTGAGGACATGTCTGCTCGACTCCTTGTGGTTTCAGCGGAGTCGAGCGTCGATACCGGGGCAGTTTGTCGGCGCTGCCCAACCGTGACGCGGTGCGCTCGGCACCTTGCCTCCCGGGTGGGCTTTGTCGGCGCCTCACCGTCACGACCCGGGAGACCGGGCTTAAATTGTGGGTATCAGGATAGTGGCAATTTTCGCGATCTGCTACTCGTGGTCGTCCAACTCACGCTCGGGCGTGTGGCCCGACTCGATCGTCAGTCCTCCGGCGTCGATCAGCCGCGCCAACTCGGCGCGCTCCTCTTCTTTTCTCAACTCATCGAGGGCGGTGAATTGCATGCGAAGCGCAGTAAGCCGGCGTTCATCCGAGGCGCTCAGGGATTTTCGCCCCGCCAAGTCTCTGATTCGTTGCTCAAGGTCGGCGATTTGTTCTTTAGTGGTCATTTTCTTCCTTTCCTAAGTAGCGTTCGGTCTCGTCTGCGAGGACCTCTCCCGCGGCGGTGACATCATCCGCAATCCGTCGCTCGATGCCAATGCCGTCGACGGTGAGAGCCGCAAGCTCCAATCACCACGGCGCAACCTGTCCAGGGCTTCCGGAGTGGCATCGTCGAGGACCGAGATGATTTCCCGGAGTCCTCCCTGTAGAACCTCGACCAGGCGGGCGTCGTCTAGTTGCCGGTTGTTCGTCATGGCTGTCTCCAATCTCTGGTTGGGTCCTCGAACCATTCGCGGCCGGCCCTGGCCGATGCGATTGATCGAGCCCAGTCGATGCCGGGTCGTTTCTTTGGGGGATCCGTTTCATGGTCTGAAACGCTTACAGAGGGCTTTGAAACGGATAATGAAACGTTTCGAGACCGGAAAGCTCGAAGCCGGCACCGGCTGGAGCAATATCGATGATCGACACGCTTCGGGTAAAACACCTGGTCACAAGCCTGGCAGCGCCGACGTCGATCGTCACTCATCCGGCCCCCCGGAAAATTTTGAGTCTGTGGGTCTGGGGTCCAGGGAAATCTGGGTCACAGTACCGGCCTTTGCCAAATTCATTGGGTACAGAATCGATCACCCAAGAAAGTCCGAATCGATCAACTTCGTCACATTCGAGGATGCGGTTGTCCAACACGGATATTCAGACTCCCAGTTGTTGGCGAAGGTAAAGGAAATCGCCACAACCGAGAAGAGATATCCGGACGAGTTCTACAAGATGGTCGCCGGGCTGTACGCCCGGGGAGCAGCACGCACTTCGAGTCCGGCGAAAGAGATTGCGGACGGTTTGGACTCGCCGGTATCGACCGTGTGGCGGTGGATCCGGGTCTGCCGGTCGAAGGGGTATCTACCTCCGGCGAGAGCTGGCAAGGAAGGCTGATGGCACATATACAGGACCGTGGCAAAGAACACGACCGGCGCTGGCAAGCCCGTTACCGCGACCCAACCGGTCGTGAGAAATCCAAGGCATTCACCCGGAAGATAGATGCTCAGCGGTGGCTCGATGAGGTAACCGTCGACCTGATGACGGGTCGCTATGTCGACCCGCGTGCCGGCACGATGACGCTGCAAGAGTTCGCTTCACGATGGTTCGATGCTCAGACTTTTGACGCGACGACCCGGGAAACGATGGAATCTCGGATAAGAACTCATATCGTGCCCGAACTTGGGGAAGTCGAGCTACGGAACCTGAAGCCGTCCACCATCCAATCTTGGGTGCGTGGGCTGCAGGCCGATCTCGCTCCCTCCTACTGTCGGCTTCTGCTCGGCAACCTGTCCACGATTCTGACCGCGGCAGTCGACGATGGGCTGCTGGCGTCCAATCCATGCGCGGCATCCTCAGTGAAGCCCCCTCGCGTGAATAGTGCTCGCGTCGTCCCGTGGACGCTTGAGCGGGTCCAGGCTGTGATCGCGGCGCATCCCATGGAATATCGAGCCCTTCCTGTTCTCGGAGCAGGCTGCGGACTGCGACAAGGCGAAATCTTGGGCCTCACGGTCGATTCGATCGATTTCCTTCGCCGTGAAGTCCATATCCGTCATCAGCTACGACGTGTTACGAGGGTCACTGTTCTGTCGCCACCGAAGGGTGGCCGGGAACGTGTTGTCCCGCTCCCTGACGTGGTTTCGGTTGC
The DNA here is from genome assembly GCA_964607685.1 of uncultured Acidimicrobiaceae bacterium. Classification (GTDB taxonomy): domain Bacteria; phylum Actinomycetota; class Acidimicrobiia; order Spongiisociales; family ZC4RG35; genus JANQRA01. The sequence continues at coordinate 6,738 of CAZSOF010000127.1, forward strand.
TCTGGCCGAACATCTGCGTCGGTATGGATCAGTGGAAGCCGAACTCCCATGGCGTGAGCCCCACGGCGATGCCCGGACTGTCGATCTTATGTTCTGCAGCCGTAACGCTGAGCCCCTGACCCGGGCGTACTTCACCCACAATGCCTGGCTGCCAGCGCTCAAGGCTGTCGGTGTCGAACGGTCTCGAGTAAATGGCATGCACGCCCTGCGGCATCACTTTGCGTCGGTGCTTCTTGATTCGGGAGTGAGTATCCGGGCTGTCGCCGAGTACTTGGGCCACCATGATCCGGGTTTCACATTGCGAACCTATGCGCATTTGATGCCGGCCAGCGAGGACCGGGCTAGGGATGCGATCGACTCGGCGCATTCTCGGGCGGAATCCACGCGGAATTCCGAGCAGTCCAGCTTCTGAATCTCCTGGTCAGAAGCCCAATCGGCCCCTCAACCCCCGATATACGACATCTCCACCGGGACCGAGAGCCGGGCCGTATTGGAAGACCTGATCTCCGAGTAGCGGTCGTCCCGCTTTCCCCAGACGTCATCTATGGCCTGACCCAGGTCGCCACCAGACCTGATCACATCAC
>CAZSOF010000128.1:0-1120 GCA_964607685.1 uncultured Acidimicrobiaceae bacterium
TCCCGGTCCGGGACGCCACCGCGGGGTTCAGGGCGATTCGGGCCGATGCCCTGCGCCGTCTTCCCTATCGTGACGCAGAGGCCTCAGGTTACGGCTTCCAGGTGGAGATGGCATGGCGCGCCCACCAAGCCGGATTGAAGATGGTCGAGATACCGATCATGTTTCGCGACCGCAGACGTGGCAGCTCGAAGATGGGAATCCGCATCGTCGCCGAGGCAATGTGGCTGGTCACACTGTGGGGGATGGGTCGGCTCATTCGCTCCCGACCGTTTCCCAGACGATGAGGGTCACCGCCCGGGCGGCGACCCCGGAAGACATTGGCATCCTGGAGACGCTCTACCGCGGTCTGGAGACCGAGATGCGCCGCCTCAACGCCATGTGGAGGCTGTCCGACGGTTTGGACGAGCCGGTGGCCGAGTCCTTTCGGGCAGCGATCACCGACCTGCAGACCGTGGTGCTCATCGGAGAGATCGACGACTGTCCCTTCGGATTCCTGCTCGCCGCGGTCGAGCCCCTTCTCGCCCAAGCGAATGGCGAGACGGTGGGCGCCATCAGACTCATCTACGTGGACGATGACGCGCGTGAAGTCGCCGTGGGGGAGGAAATGAGGGAAATGGCGATGAATATTCTTCGTCAACGAGGCATCAGCAAGTTCGACGCCCATGTCCTTCCCGGTCATCGTCTGGCCAAGAACTTCTTCGAGGCCGGTGGCTTTGCCGCCCGGTCGATCATCATGCACCACGACGATGACCGGAAGTGACCTCCCCGTGGTGGGCGTCGGTGCCGTGATCGTGGAGCAGGGCGCGATTCTCCTGGTGAGACGTGGAAACGAGCCGGCAAGAGGTTTGTGGGCAGTCCCCGGTGGAAAGGTGCATGTCGGGGAGCCACTGCGGGTCGCCGTGGCACGGGAGACCCTCGAGGAGACCGGGCTCGATGTCGACGTGGGTGAGGTGGCCTGGGTGGGTGAGCATCTGTCGGAAGAACATCACATCGTCCTGATCGACTTCATGGCCACCCCCGTCGGCGGGGAGCTGGTGGCCGGTGACGATGCGATCGATGTCCGATGGGTGCCCCTGAGTGAGGCCAAGTCGTTGCCGGTGACCCCGACCATGCACGACCT
>CAZSOF010000128.1:1220-7303 GCA_964607685.1 uncultured Acidimicrobiaceae bacterium
CTCGACGTCGTCCCGGTCGATCCGGGAGGCTGGACCCAAGACCCCTTCGCCGCCGACATCGTCGACGGCTTCATCTATGGCCGTGGCGCGGTCGACATGCTCAATATCACAGCAGCGATGACAGTGGCGGCCAAGCCCTATGTGACCGGTGATCTGACGCCCAGAGGTGACCTACTGCTCGTTGCCCTGGCCGACGAGGAAGGTGGGGGCGTCCTCGGGGCCAAGCCACTGGTGGCCAACCGATGGGACCTGGTGCAGGCCGACTTCCTGCTCACCGAGGTGGCGTACCCGCCTCTCGTCCACGCCACCATGACGTCTGTGCCGGTGGCGGTGGGGGAGAAGGGTGCGTTCTGGTCCCTTCTCCGCTCGACGGGAACCCCCGGTCATGGCTCGGCGCCCTATGGAGTCGACAACGCGCTGAGAAAGATGGTCGAGGCCGTCCATGGGATCTTCGAAGAGCCGATGCCGGTGGCAATCACCGACGAGTGGAGAGAATTCGTGTCCGAGCTCGAGCTCAGCAAGGACCTGAAATCGGCGCTGGTGGACCCGGACCGCGTGGACGATGCGATCGACAGACTCGCCGTCACCGACCCCCTGTTTGCCCGTTACGCCCACGCCGTAACCCATCTGACGATCTCACCGAATCTGCTCAGCGCCGGGGTCAAGACCAATGTCATCGCCCACGCGGCGGAGAGCAGCGTCGATATCCGGGCCCCATCGGGGATCGACCGGGATTTCGTGGACTCACATCTCTACAAGGCCATGGGCAGCGCCAGGGATGAGGTCGACATCGAGCCGATCCAGGACTTCTCATCGACCATCAGCCCCATCGGGAATCCACTGTGGGATGCCATCGCCGACAGCGTCGAGGATCTCGACGGGCACCGTCGTCTCATCCCGACCATGATGACCGTGGCCACCGATGCCAGGTTCTGGCGGAAGAAGGGCACGATCGCATACGGGGTCGGGCTCTTTGACGATCGTATGGACTTTTCCGAGATGCTCGCCCTGTTCCATGGGCACGACGAGCGGGTCTCGGTGGCCTCGGTGGATCGCACAACGGGGCTCTATGTCGAAGTTCTCCGTCGGTTCCTGGGGACATGACGCAGGTGGTGTGCGATCTCGATGGGGTCGTCTACCGAGGCGACACAGCCGTTCCCGGCGCCGCGGTGGCTCTGAAACGGCTGGCCGAACGTGGCGTGGAGCTGTACTTCGTCACCAACAACTCAACCCGGGACGCCGACGCCGCCGCAGCCAAGATAGTCAGGCTCACCGGGATCGAGGTATCGCCCGACCACGTCCTGACATCGTCCCAGGCTGCGGCGTCTCTCCTGACGCCGGATGACGGTCCGGTGCTCGTCGTCGGTGAATCCGGTGTGCAGGCCGCAGTCACCGACGCCGGGCTGGAGGTCACCCAGCACCCTGAAGCGGCCAAATCGGTCCTGGTGGGTCTCAACCGCTCGGTGACCTACGACGTGATAGCAGACGCCGTGGAGGCCGTTCGGGCAGGTGCCAGGTTCGTGGCCACCAACGTCGACCCCACATTCCCAACCGAGGAAGGGCTGAAGCCGGGAGCTGGGGCGATAGTCGCCGCCATATCCGTGGCGTCGGGTGTGCAGCCCGAGATCGCCGGCAAGCCGCATCCTCCGATGCGAGCGTTGATGGCCGCTCGCGGCATCAGCGAGGCGTGGGTCATCGGAGATCGGGAGGACACCGACGTCGCGTTGGCCATCCGTGAGAAGGGATGGAGATCGGTGCTGGTTCTCTCGGGTGTCACCGGGCCGGTGGCCCGGATCGACAGCTCGGCGGATTTCGTGGTGCAGGACCTGACTTCTGCCGTTGATCTGGTACTCGACCATCTCGACAGGTCATAATCCGACGGACATGGATCTGACTCCCGAAGAAATCAAAGAGCTGGAGTCTGCCTTACAGCGGTTGGAAACTCTGGACCCCGCCGAGCTCCCGGAGCCTGCAGCGGAGCTGGTGGAGCTGCTCAACCGTCTCCTGGAAGACACGGACGAGGACATTTGAAGGTCGCGCTTCAAGTACGTGCCGGGCGACCTCCCACCGAGCAATTCGCGGCAGCGCTCGCCGAGGAGATCAGCGATGCTGGAGCGACGGTCGTGACCGATCCGGAGGCGAAACCGGACATCGTCGTTGCCGTTGGAGGAGACGGCACCATGCTCGCCGCGGTGCATGATGCCGTCTCATGGGACGTACCCGTGCTCGGCTTCAATCTGGGAACGCTGGGATTCCTCACCGAAGCCGAACCTGTCGAGTCGGCTTCGGTGGTCGATCGGCTCCTCAGCGGTGACTACGAAGTCGAGGAGAGACTCACCGTCATGGCCACCATCGGTGACGTGACCGCCGTTGGGATCAACGACGTGGTGGTGGAGAAGGTGGACAGCACCCGTCTGGTCCATCTCACAGTGGTCATCGACGAGACTGATTTCGCCACCTACCGCGCCGACGGGCTCATCATCGCCACACCCACCGGCTCCACCGCATACTCGTTCTCCGCAGGCGGCCCGATCGTCGATCCCGAGGTCAGCGCCCTGGTCTTGACGCCGGTGGCAGCCCATTCCCTTTTCGACCGCCCCATCGTGCTCCCACCTGACTCCAGGATCGACGTCACCGCGACCCGTGATCGCCCCGTCCGGGTGAATGTCGACAAGTCCGACCTGGGACTGCTCGGGGAGGGAGAGACGGTCCGAATCCGGAGAGGTGAGCGCCCCGCCAGATTCGTGACCTTCGGCACGACTACGTTTGCCGGTCTGGTACGTGACAAGTTCGGCCTCGACTGACCGTCACTTCCGGGCCGATGCAAAAGATGGCGATCAGGACCGCCCGTGCTACTCTGGCATCCCGTCATGGACGGGCCACTTTTCGCCTCCGAAGCCACTCCCACGGAGCACATCCCGTCCGCGGACTCCCCCAAGTACGTCTTCGTCACCGGTGGCGTGGTGTCCAGCCTGGGCAAGGGGATTGCGGCGGCGTCGTTGGGTCGGCTGCTGAAGGCGCGGGGTCTCCGGGTGGTCAACCAGAAGCTCGACCCCTACATAAACGTAGACCCGGGCACCATGAACCCCTTCCAGCATGGCGAGGTCTTCGTCACCGATGACGGGGGCGAAACCGATCTCGACTTGGGCCACTACGAGCGCTTCACCGGTGAGAACCTGCGTCGCACCTCAAACGTCACCTCGGGGTCGGTCTACCTCTCCGTGATCCAGAAGGAGCGACGTGGGGATTATCTGGGGGACACGGTCCAGGTGATCCCTCACGTGACCAACGAGATCAAGGAGCGGATCCGCCGGGTGGGGAACCAGGACGTGGATGTGGTCATAACCGAAGTCGGAGGCACGGTGGGCGACATCGAGAGCCTCCCCTTCCTGGAGGCGATCCGTCAGTTCGGAAACGAGATGGGCCGGCCCAATGTCATGTTCGTCCATGTCACCCTGGTGCCGTTCATCGCCGCCTCTGAGGAGCTCAAGACCAAGCCGACCCAACACTCGGTGGCGGAGCTGAGGTCCAAGGGAATCCACCCCGACGTCATCATCGTCAGGTCGGATCGCGACGTCGACGAGGGTGTGCGGCGAAAGATCAGCCTCTTCTGCGATGTGGAGCCCCGGGCGGTGATTGCCGCCCCCGATGCCGCCGATATCTACGAGGTGCCGCTGATACTCCACAGAGGTGGTCTCGACGATGTCGTTTGTGATCGCCTCAATTTGGTCACCGGACCGCCCAACCTCGAGATGTGGCAGGCGATGGTGGACAAGGCGAGATCGGCCACCGACGAGGTGACCGTGGGCATCGTCGGCAAATACGTCGACCTCCCCGACGCCTATCTCTCCGTAGCCGAGTCGTTGCGTCATGCGGCCGCCGCGCTGGGGGTCAAGCTCGATCTGATCTGGGTGCCCAGCGACGAGCTCACCGGCCTCCTCTCCGACTCCTATCTCGAAGACCTGGACGGGATCGTGATCCCGGGTGGGTTCGGCTACCGCGGAGTGGAAGGAAAGATCCAGGCAGTTCGATACGCACGGGAGAACGACATACCGCTCCTCGGGTTGTGTCTGGGGCTGCAGTGCGCGGTGATCGAGTTCGCCCGCTCGGTGCTCGGATTCACCGATGCCAACAGCACGGAGTTCGACCCCTCGACCCCACATCCCGTCATCGACCTCATGGCCAGCCAGGAGGAGGTCGAAGACAAAGGGGGGACGATGAGACTCGGCCTGTATGCCGCCAAGCTGGCCGAGGGCTCTCGGGTGAGGGAGTTGTACGGCAAAGAGCTCGTGTATGAGAGGCATCGCCACCGGTGGGAAGTCAACAACCGCTACCGCAAGGACCTCGAAGGCGCAGGGATGCGGCTGGCCGGGCTCTCACCCGACGACAATCTCGTAGAGTACATAGAGCTGATCGACCACCCCTATTTCGTTGCCACGCAGGCTCACCCCGAGTTTCGGTCCCGCCCCGACGATCCTCACCCCCTCTTCGTGGGTCTGGTGGAGGCGGCGTATCGGCATCGAGCCCACGAGCCGGATGCGGAGCCGGCTCAAAGCGGTGTGAGTCGTTGATCGTCGGAATCCCCCGGGAGACAAAAACTGAGGAGCACCGGGTCGCGATAACCCCGATCGGTGTCCGTGAGTTGACCGATCGCCATCACGACGTGCTGGTGGAGAGGGGAGCGGGGGAGGGCTCGACCATCACCGACTCCGAGTACGAGGCTCAGGGAGCGAAGATCGTGCCCAATGCGGAGGATGTCTTCGGTGGGGCCGAGATGATCCTCAAGGTGAAGGAGCCACAGATCTCGGAGGTCGACATGCTCCGCGGCGGTCAGATCCTGTTCACGTATCTCCATCTCGCCGCCTATCCCCAACTGGCCGCCGGGCTGAAAGAGCGCGGGATCGTCGCCATCGCCTACGAGACGGTCCAGATGTCCGATCGGTCCTTGCCACTCCTGGCTCCGATGTCGGAGATTGCCGGGCGCATGGCCACGCAGGCCGGAGCCTATTTCCTCGAGAAGTCGCAGGGTGGTCGTGGGATCCTGCTCGGTGGAGCGGCGGGAGTCAGCCCGGCCAAGGTGGTGATCGTCGGGGGCGGAATGGCCGGCTCCAATGCGGCCGTCATCGCCATGGGAATGCAGGGAGATGTCGTAGTCCTGGACACCGACATCAACAAGCTGCGAAACCTCGACTCCCTCTACCAGGGGCGCATCGTCACGCTCCACTCCAACAAACTCAACTTGGAGCAACAGGTGCTCGACGCGGACCTCGTCATCGGAACCGTGCTCGTCCCGGGAGCGTCGGCACCCCAGCTGGTCACCGAGGAGATGGTCAAATCGATGAAGAGGGGAGCGGTTCTGGTCGACGTGGCCATTGATCAGGGGGGCTGCTTCACCACTTCACGGGAGACGACTCATTCCGACCCGGTCTACGAATTACATGATGTCCTTCATTACGCGGTGGGAAACATCCCGGGCGCCGTGCCGCACACCTCGACCTACGCCTTGACCAACGCCACTCTCCGCTACGCGGTGATGATGGCCCAGGAGGGGGTCATGCATGCGGTGACGACCCACCCCGAGCTCAAGGCTGGGGTCAACATCGTGGGGGACAAGGTCTGTCATCCGGCGGTGGCAGGGAGCCTCGGAGTGGAGCACGTGCCCGTGATGGAGGCCTTGGCATCCTGGTGAGTCCCCCGCGGGTCTCAATCGAAGAGGCAATCGAGGAGTACTTGGTCGCGCTGAGGGTGGAGCGTGGCCTTTCGGCCAACACGATTGCGGCGTACACCCGCGACCTGTACCAATATCTGGGGTTTCTCGATGGCCGGGAACCGGACGCGGACCTCATCGGTGAGCTCATCTCCGACTTGCGCTCACGAGGCTTGGCCGACTCCACGATCGGCCGCAAGGTGGCTTCGATTCGAGGCTTGCACCGTTTCCTGGTCATCGAGGGGATGAGAGCCTCAGATCCGACGGCGCTGATCGCCAGTCCCCGTCGTCCCGACCCGTTTCCCAAAGCGTTGACCATCGAGGAGGCCATCGCCCTCGTCGAGGCCCCTGGGTCGGGGAGCCCGGCGGCCCGCAG